>CANIHJ010000009.1 GCA_947467385.1 Deltaproteobacteria bacterium
ATCTGGTCGTTCGATGTTCCGGTCTTGCCCGCAACAGGTCGCCCCAACTCCTTTACGCGATACCCGGTGCCGTGGTCGACGACCCCCTTCATCATGTTTGCCATGACAAAGGCGCTGCTGTCGCTAATGACCTGCTGCCCCTTCCCAACCTTTTCAGCCTCGTAGTCGTAGAGCACCTTTCCGTAGCGATCCTTGATCTTGGTGACAAACACCGAGTCAAAGAGAACCCCTTTCGCTGAGAACACTCCATACGCCCTTGTCATCTCAAGTGGCGTCACTTCGCTGCTTCCGAGTGAAATGGAAAGATTTCTTCCAAGCGGGCTCCGGATCCCGAGCAGGCGTGCGTACTGAATCGCGGCATCGACACCTATGCGCGAAACGATGTCGGCAGACACCAGGTTACGGGACTTCTCAAGCGCCGTCCGCAGCGTAATCGGGCCAAGGAACTGCTCGTCGAAATTCGCGGGCGTCCAGAACGTGTCGCCGACCTTGAAGGTTCTCGCCGTATCGATCATGATCGTCGACGGGGTGTAGTGAAACTTATCGATGGCTGCTAGGTAAATGACAGGCTTAAACGATGAGCCCGGCTGGCGAAGGGACTGGGTGACACGATTAAACTGGCTCTGGTTGTAGTCGTATCCACCCGCCATCGCCCGAACTTCCCCGCTATTCGGATCTACCAGCACAACCGCTCCCTCGATGTCCGGAGTCTGGTCAAGGACAAACCTGCCGCCCCCCTGCGGCTCCTTCTTTGCGTCCTTGCCGCTAGCGGGCTGGTACTCGCGCCACGCGACCTCTATGACGTCTCCTGGGCGGATAATCTCGGCGGGCGACCCCGAGCGTGTCGAGTCGTCCGGCAACAGGAGCTTTCGTGCCCATGTGGACTCATTAACGTTGACCGTTATGCTCTCCCCGCCGACGAGCACCTTAGCAGCGCCCTGGGAAATAGAGCGGACGAATGCTGGGTAGGGGGCTTCCCGATCGGAGAATCCCTGGCCATACTTTGCGGCATACTCGCCCTCACTCATCTTTGCGAGCGGGCCACGCCAGCCGCGGCGCTTGTCCACCTCGCGCAGGCCCTTGCGCAACGCGGCTATTGCCAGGGTGTCGGCACGAACATCAACCGCCGTCGTAACCTCAAGGCCATCGCTGTCAAGATCAAGGTCCTTCCAGTTCTCCTGGAATACGCGGCGAATCTCGCCTACATAGTAAGGGGACGCGAAGATATTCTGCTGAGAGGCTGGATACAACGCCACTTTTTCGTCAAGCGCATTGTCCATCTGGGCTCGCGTTATGAATCCCGCCTCGACCATCTGAGTCAGCACTTGCTGTTGGCGCTGGCGCGATTTCTTCGGGTTCTTGAGCGGAGAGTAGCTGCTGGGGGCCTTGGGCAGCCCGGCAAGTATGGCCGCCTCCGCAAGGGTCAAGGCAGACAGCTCCTTGTGAAAGTAGATCCTGGCTGCAGCCTTGATGCCATACGCCGTATTTCCGAAGAAAATCTGGTTGAGATAAATCTCAAAAATCTCGTCCTTGGTGAAGCGCCGCTCAAGACGGTACGAGAGGATCGCTTCCTTGCCCTTTCGCACGAAGCTCTTTTCCGGCGTGAGGAGAAGGTTCTTTACCACCTGCTGCGTGATAGTCGATGCCCCCTGCTTTGCGTTGCCGCTCTGCATGTTCTTGAATACGGCCCGCAGGATGCTCACCGGATCAACGCCATGGTGGGTGTAAAACGAAGCGTCCTCGGCTGCCAGAAAAGCCTTTCGGACGATGTCGGGAACCTCGTCGAGCTTGGCAGGGTAGCGCCGCTCCGAGAAGAACTCGGCTATCAGGGTGCCGTCTCGGGCGAGTACACGGGTTACCGCCGCCGGATTGTAGTCCTCGATGCGGGAAAGCCGTGGAAGGTCCCGCGTCAGATAGAAATACCCCCACGCGGTGAAGAGTGCTGCGACGAGGGCGAGGGAGACGCTCACCGTAAAAATGAGGTAGAAAAGCTTCCTAAACATCGAACATCAGGTTATCCGTCCTCCGTTCGGGAGGAAAGGTCCAGAACCCAAAAAGAGGGGCTTGGCAGTATGGCTGACGCTGTTGAGAAGTCCCCTGGGGCCTCGCGGAATCCCTTCCGCTGCCGCCTACTTCTGAGCTACTGCAGGAGCTGGGGTCTCAAGGGGCACAAGCGCCTCCTCGTGCGGAACAATTCGCTTTGCCTCAACATCCCGGATGAGAACTACCGGCCCCTGCTCCCCGATTCGGGCGTAGCGCTCCGGCCCCGATGTGCCCGAGACCTCCTTGCCCACCGTCACGGTCACTGTCTCCTTGGCATCCCCCTTCTTAGTAATCACGAGGGCAACAAACGGCATGGAAAAGGCATCCGCCGGAACTGCTCCCGGCTCTGGAAAGCCGCTCGCCCTGAGGGCAACAACATCCCGAAGATACTCCTCCACAAAGACAGGGTCACTCAGCTTGCCATTCACGTTCCAGTCTGTCTCGTTAGTCGCGATCTCAACCGGCAACGCACCGTCTGATGTCGCCGCACGCAGGGTGTAGATATCACGCTCGCCAAACATGAAGAGCCGATTCTCCCGCAGGTCATCCACTCCCTTCGTGAGGCCAGAGAAACCCGATTCCTCGTCGACGCTGAAAACCGAAGGGGCTCCGTCGTAGAAAAAGTAGCCGCCTTTTCCTCCTTCTCCCGCGGAAGCAACCACTCTTCGGCTTACAGGCTCAATCCCTGGCCGAAGCGACACATCAACCGCCACATCCGGCTTGTCGAGGCGAAAGCGGCCCAAATCCCCCTGCTGCCCGTCGAGGAACTCCTTTACCGAAAGCTCGCCAAGCGCTGAAACAAGGGAGCTCATGGCTTCCGCCGATGCCGGCAGGTCCTTCGGCTCCGCAATACGCCACTCTCCGACGGCTGGCTGCGTGATTTTAACTTTTCCCCGAGGCGTCGTGACGACAACCTCACGCACATCCGAAGGCTGGATGACGAGCGGGTTCCTTGAGCGCACATCTTTCGAGGACTTGTTGAGCGAGGAGAATGCCGCTGCGTCCATCAGGTAGATACCCCCGCGCCCCGACACCTTGGCATAACGCCGATTTTCGAGATACGCATTCTCTTTGCCGAATGCCACCTCCGTCTGGCTGCCGGCCTTGTCGACAACTGTCATGGTCAGCACTGGCTTATCGAGTCCATACACCGAGAAATCAGCCGACTGGTCTTTCTCCGAGAGCGGGCCGGTGATCTGGAGAGCCGCAACCGCTTTTGCAAGCTCGCTTACCACTTGCTCGTCAAGCGGCGCGTTTTTAAGCTCCTCAACCTCCCATATAGCCGCGGAAGCAGCATTCTTCGAAGAGGGTTCGCCCTGCGCGGGGCCGGTCATCTTTTGAATGAGATGGTAGGGAGCGCTGCCCTCCCCGCTCACTACTATCCCTATGCGCCCTATATCGTTGGGCTCAAGCCCTCGGAAAACCGGCTGGGTCGCAGCACGGCTCTCCCGCTTCGGAATTGACACCTTCGAAAGATACATCGCCGACGCGGCGAGAATGACAGCGAGAATGAGCGTTTTGCGCAGATTCATTGCACCTCCGGCCCAACGGGCACCGTTTATCGTTACGCGAGCATGATCCGACGTCTCCACCAGACGAAGAGCCCGAAGATAAGAATAACCTCGGGGCCGATAAAGCTCAGCGCGAGGATGATGCTGTACGTTGTCTGGGCGAAGGGCGAGCTCGATGCTTTAATCTTCTTTGGCCCAATCGCAATGCTGCCCTCCTCGCCTACAACCCAATTCATGACGTTGAGCGCGAGGTCACGGTTCCCGTACAGGCTGAAATTGCCGTTCTCAAGCCACGAGGCATCTCCGAACACGACGACTCTCGTCTGCGGCTCAATCCCCTCCTCTTTGCCTCCCTCCTGCTTCGGAAGCCTCTTCTCATATGCCACCGCAATCGACACCGGCCCCTTGAGGTCCTCGGGATCGAGCGACGCTTCAGGATTCTCAGTCTTGAGGAGCGCATCGAGGTTTTTCTCTGCCCATGACTTCGGGCCAGACTTCACGATTTCCGTCATCGTGACGCCAGCCGGGCTGTCTTTTGGCGCAGTGACGCTCGTCGAGAACGTAAATACAGGCGGCTCAACCTGGCTCATCTTGCTCGTTATGGCGTGCGGGCTGAAGGACTGTGCCACAAATTGCACGCCAAGCTGCGGGCCGGCAAAGAGCCGCAGCTGCTCGTCAAGGATAACGTCGCGGCCAACATCGATGCTGAAAGCTTTGGCGATGAGCCTCACGTCATCGTTGTCACGATCCTCCCCGTTCGCGAGGAGAACAAGCCGGCCGCCCTTCTCCGCGTACTGAATCAGCGCCTCGCGCTCGGTCTCCTGGAGCGGCCGCTTCGGGGCCGCAAGGATGACTGCGGCAGCATCAGCCGGCATGGAACCAGACTGAGCCAGCAGGAGTCCCTCGATGTTGACGTGCTCGTCATTGAGCCCGTCAGCAAACTCCTTCATTCCGCCCTGGTTCGCCGACTGGAGGCTTGGCTCCCCATGGCCCTGCACGTAGTAGAACTTTTTTGCTGCGCCCCGCGAGAGCTTCACGATGGCGTTTGTGATCGACTGCTCGTCGACCGCATTCAGTCGGCTTACGGCTTTTGCGCTTCCCTCACCGTACTCGATGTAGAGGAGGTTGCCGGGCTTCATGCCCAGCTGGTCGATCTCAACGGGACGGGCTGCTGGGTCGATAATCTCGACACTCACCTTCTTGTCGTTATTGTACTTATAGAGGTTAAGCAACTGCCGAGTCTGATTCTTGTCCTGCACCTGAGGATTGTCGATGGCGATAAGCTTAACCGGCGCCGCCAGCGCGGAAACAACCTTCACCGACTTCTCGGAAAGGCTGTACACACCCTCGGAAGTAAGGTCCAAGCGCTTGTCGTTCATCGCGGCATAGATGTTTGCAACAACCAAGAGGCCCACGAAGACCGCCGTGTAGAGCGCAACATTGTAGCCGAAGCGGGCTGTGCGGCCGGAGATGACGGCTGTCGCCTTCGAAAAGCTCGAAAGGCCAGACGTTACGGCCCACGCCACAAGGCATAGCGCCCCCACAACAAGGTGCAGGACAATAAGGGGCTGCTCAAGAAACGAGCCGACGATTACCGCTCCCAACACCCCAAAGAGCAGGAGCACGGTTCCGATGTACCCAAAGAAGCGAAGCGCCATTTCCATGCTGAATGTCTCCTAAATGTAACCGACTACCGCCACCTGAGCGCGTCGAGCGCCCGCTGCGAGAGGAAGAGCCCAAGCGTTATCATGCTCACGAAATAGACCGTCGCCTTGAGCGTAACAACCCCGCGAACGAAGTCTTGAACCTGGTCAACTGGTGAGAGGTAGCGCAGCACATCTGCGACGGTGCCGTCGAGGGACTCCGCCGGAGCCTGAATCACGTACAGGAGAAGAAGCGTCACCATGCTGCTGACGCCGGCCACGATCTGGTTCTCCGTAAAGGAGGAAACCGCCATGCCGATGCTCGCAAAGCCCAAAGTGCAGAGCAGCACTCCAACAAAACCCGACAGAATCGGCGGCACCTCAGGCGCCCCGTACACAATGAGAAGCAGCGGAAAGATAAACGAGATGCTGAGCATGGCAAAGATAATGACAGCCAAGCTCAAAAACTTCCCCATAACTATCTCAAACACCGAGACCGGAGAGGTGAGAAGCAGTTCAAAGGTTCCGCGCCGCTTGTCCTCAGCCACGATGCGCATCGTAAGAAGCGGAACGAGGAAGACCAGAATTACTATCATCGTCTGGTATACCCCTTCGATAATCGTCTGGTTGAGGTTGGGAAGCGGCATGCCACGCATCGAAAGGTATGCCGACATCTGGTACATCCGCAGGAAGAGCGAGAAGTAGTTGAAGAAGAAGAAGCCGACGAGGAGCGTAAACCCCGTAATGACGAAGTACGCTATGGGAGACACGAAGAACGAGAGCAGCTCACGCTTGCAGATTGCGATAATGTTTCGCATGACGATTCCCCTTTACCTTATGCACCCTGGTTTACGCACGCCGCAGCATCAACAACCTCGTCGTGACTGACGCTCTCAAGGAAGACCTGCTCCAAGCTCTTGTCGCGGGTGAGATCCGAGAGTCGGCTCTCCATGACCACGCGACCTCGGCTAATGATGACCACCTTGTTGCAGACCATCGAAACCTCTGGAAGGATGTGAGTGCTCAGGAGCACCGTGTGGTCCTGCCCAAGCGACTTAATGAGCTGGCGGATCTCGATAATCTGCCTCGGGTCAAGGCCGCTTGTCGGCTCATCGAGAATGATCACCTGCGGATGGTGAATGATGGCCTGGGCAAGTCCAACTCTCTGCCGATATCCGCGCGAGAGGTGCTGGCACAGCTTATTGCGAACATCCTTGATAAAGCACCGCTCCAGGACCTCGTCGATACGCGAGGCGAGCTGGGCACGGGCTACGCCCTTAATTTCGCCCACGAACTTTAGGTACTCGCGAACGGTCATCTCGCCGTACAGCGGCGGATTCTCCGGCAAGTAACCGATTCGGCGCCTCACCTCGTCGGCTTGGGCTATGACATCGTACCCCGCAACCGTTGCGGTGCCCGACGTCGGCGGAAGGTATGTGGAGAGCATCCGAATAGTGGTCGTTTTTCCGGCGCCGTTGGGCCCAAGAAACCCCACGATATCCCCCTTAGCGGCGCTGAAGCTCACGTCAATAACCGCCTTGTAATCCCCGTAGCTCTTGCAAAGATTTTTTACCTCTATCATCTGTCTCTCTCTAATATCCTTGCCCGCTCACATGACCCTTCCACGATGTGGCACCGGGCTGCCGCTGCTCTTTTAACGGCGTCGTTGCAGCCCTAGGGGACTAACGACTCTAAAAGACTGAGTAATTCTAGGCGGCAGCCTTTTGCTATAGTGGTCATTCCCCAGCCAAATTTCAAGATAAATTCCGAGAACGCCGAGCAGCGGCAGAACTCCCGAGTCCCTGCCCTCGCCGCTAGCGGTTACCAAAAAGCGACTGGGCTACACCTTGAAGCTCAACTTCAGGGAAATCCTTCATCGATGGAAGCATGGCTATCAGCGCGGCCCGAACCTGATCCACGTCACCGTACCTGCCGCTGCGAATTCCCTCCTGCACGGCAACCGCCGCGACCCCGAAGGCGAAGCTGCTGAGGCGGACGCTGAAGTCGGCCGCTGTTGAAAGGTATACCCGTCGATGCAGCTTCGCCACTGGAAATACTCTGCCGAGCCCGGGGTGATAAAGCGATATCCCCTCCGGCTGCTCGTGCGAAAACCACTTCGCCCCAACCGCTGCCGCAACCACGCTTGCGAAGTACATCGATACCTCAAGAACGAAGCTCTCCATGCTCTCCCCGACGAGGCTCTCCATGCCGGGCTTGACCGTTGCCTCGGGCTCAAAGCAGGCCTCTACTACTCGGTCCATCTCCTCAAGGTCTCCAAGCCCCCCGGTCAGCACCGCCCCCATCTCCGTCAGGCGCTTTTTGCCCTTCGCCGCGCTTGCAAGAAACTCCTCGACCTCCTGGCCGGTCGCCATCTCCCACCACCGCGGGGCGGGGACGGAGCTAAGCAAATTCCCAACGCCCTGGATCTCTGCGACTATTGACTCAAGAGAGGAAAAATTGTCGCCACTCGCCCCAAGCAAGATGCGATCCCTTACGAACGCCTCGATAGGAATTCGCGTGTGGCTCTTTGAGAGCTGAATCGTGAGGTGGCTAGGCGAGATGTCACCCCAGGTGCCGGCCTTCTGCTCAACCAAGACATCCCCCAGGTAGAGCGCTAGAACCCGGGAAACGACAGACACATCTAGCTTGCCCAGCGCGCCCCACTGGCCCTCATGCGGGAAGTCTCCCGCAGGCGCAAAGCGGTTAATAAAGTCATCGAGAAGGGCAAAGTCACCGAGGTCGCGCCGCAGCGGTAACCTCCACGACTCAACGACCGTCCACGCCGCGCTTCGCGCAACGGAGAAATCTCCGCTCAACAGGTCGGCGACGCCCCCCTCCATCTCAGTCCCCACTTGTGCGGTCTTCGGGGCAAGATGAGCAGCGATATCCTCCCTGAGCTTCGCAGTTGACGTCGGGGCGAGCTTCTCAAGGATACGTAGCTCCTCCTCCGCTTCCCGGCCCCGACCCGCCGCGCACAAGACCCTCACGAGAGCATCCCGCGCCGAGAACCGATCCCGCTGAAAGAGCGATTGCCTGAGCGATACCTCCGCCTGTCCAAGCGCACCCAGGCGCCCAAAGACAGTGCCAGCATGGAACGACGCCTCAGCCGCGCCGAAGCCTCCTCGCTTAGCAACAGCCTCAAAGTTCTTCAGGGCCTCGCCAAGCCCGTCCTCGTCGCCGCTCGGATAGGACAATCCACGGTGGGCTATCCCGCGAACAAGGTACGACTCCGCGTAGCCCTCGTCCTTAGAAATGGCAAGCGTTGCCGCATCGATGGCGCGACTGAAGTCTCCGGTCATGTTGTACGAGCGGCCGAGCTCGCACGCAGCTAGTGCCCCTATCTCTTCATTGAATGTGAGCGTATGCAGGATCGTCCGAGCCTCGTTCATCTGCTTGAGGAGAAGGCGAAACCTCGCTGCGAGAAGCATCGAATGCGGCGACGCTCCTCCACGCTCTGGATACTCTTCATACGCCTCAAGCGCCTCTTCCGGCAGGCCAAGAAAGCTGAGGCTAAGAAGCTCCACAAACCAGGCCTTTTTTAGGTCACCTTTACCCGACTCTCGGCACTTCCTGGCGAGGTAGTAGGCCTCAAAGATCGATCCGCCCCGGAATGCGCTCTCTGCCTGGGCAATCGGGTCTGCCATCTTTTTCTTTCCGGTGCCCAGCATTCCGAGGATAAGGGCTATCTCCGGCCTATCGAGATATATGGCTGCCCCATCATCGCTCGGCAGCACAGACGAAATTCCTGCCTGTAGCTCAGACACGCCCTCCAGCTCCCCGCACGGCCGGATTGCAACACCGGAAACTTCCTGTATGTGGAAGAAGGCCCGCTCAAGCGCCACCGCAGCCGGAACAGGTACGCACTGGGCGCCTTGGGTTCTTAAGGCGCCGAGTGAAAATACTATCGTCTTGGCCTCGGCTTTCTCCGGGAACCAGATGTCGTCGATGGCCCTAACGCCAAGCTCGTCGAATGGCCCCCACTGCCGCCCTGCATCGTATGGCGCAATCTCGTGAGCAACAACATCAAGCACCGGAAGCTTTGAGAGCTTAAGCGCCTCCAGGCTGGCGATCGTGCGCGTCTTCGTTGGCATGTGTGCAGCTTACTTGTTGTGCTCCGGCCTCATGAGCGGAAAGAGGACAACGTCGCGCACATTCTCCTGCCTCGTAAGCAGGGCCAGCACGCGGTCAACCCCAAGGCCCCAACCGCTGATGGGCGGCATGCCGTGCTCCATGGCAACAAGGTATCCCTCGTCGACATCCATAGCCTCCTCATCACCGCCAGCTTTCGCTGCAGCCTGCTCAACGAAGCGCTCGCGCTGGTCAAGCGGATCAACGAGCTCTGAGTACGCCTTTACTATCTCCCACCCGTTAACGACAACCTGGAACTGTTCGACCATGCTCGAGTCCGCGTCGCTCACGCGCGCAAGGGGCTGCAAGATCTTCGGATAGTTCACAAGAATCGTCGGGCGAATAATCTTCGGCCGGCTTACCTTCTTATAGAGGTTGTCGATGAGGGTCGTGAGGCCCATGCTCTTCATCCCCTCAAATTCAATGCCGCGGCCCTTAATCTCCGCGCGCAGCGCATCCGCCGAAGAGAACTGCATGATGTCGACGCCCGAATCTTTCTTGATAAGGTCGACGTAGTTCTCTCGGGGCCACGGGGTGCTCCAGTCGACGACCTGCTCATTTCCGTCGCGGTCCCGGATCGGGAGCTGCTTGGGAAGGTTGAGGCGGGTGAAGAGGTAATCGAACAGGCGCTCCGTGAATCGGATGTTATCCTCAAAGCTCCAGTACGCCGCGTAGTGCTCAAGGTGCGTGTGCTCTGGGAGATGGGAGGGATCGTGGCCCTCATTGCGAAACGCCTTCCCCATCTCAAAGATCTTCTCAAACCCGCCAACGACCAACTCCTTAAGGGGAAGCTCGACCGAGATGCGCAGCACCACATCGATATCGAGCGCGTTATTATGGGTGTGGTATGGCCGGGCGGCAGCACCCGTCGCCTGGTGCTGGAGCGTCGATGTCTCAACTTCCGTGAACCCCTCCCGCCAGTAGAACTCACGGAGTCCGCGCAGAAAATCAGAGCGCAGGGCAAAGCGCTTGCGCGTCTCCTCGTTCGCCATGAGGTCCAGATAGCGCTGTCGGTACAGGAGCTCCCTGTCCTTCAGCCCATGAAACTTGTCCGGTGGCGGAAGGAGCGCCTTGCCGAGGAGGGTCCACTTGTGGACAAGGATCGACTTCTCTCCGGTCTTCGTTGTGAAGATGGTCCCCTCAACACCCACGTAGTCGCCCAGGTCGTGGTTCTTTGTGATGAGCTTGTACAGGTCTGGCCCAAGCTGGTCCTTCTTGAAGATCACCTGCATACGCCCGGTGAAGTCCTGGAGGTGCGCAAAGGTGATGCTCCCCATCTGGCGAAAGAGCATGATGCGACCCGCGGTGCGAACCTCGGCGTTTTCCGCAAGCTCCCGCGCATCCTTAAGGTCGAGCGACTTGTCAAAGCGAGCCGGGTACGGATGAACGCCGGCCGCCTTGAAGGCCTCAAGCTTGGCAAGGCGATTGGCCCGTTCGGCCACCCGGTCCGTTACCACTCCCACCTCTGCCTGTGCGTGCGATTCCTCGGTCGTCATGGAGCTCTCCACTTTTTCTGTAGGCGTTGATTGTAGCCCAAAAGCTGCGCTCTCGTACACCGCTCAAAGCTCAGAAACGCCCTCTTCTAGGCCGCTTTCCGCCTTCGGGTGCTGCTGGAGAAAGCTTCGCGCTCAAGGATACGCTCCCGAATGCGCGTCGCATGGAGCATTTCGCCAACCGACCAGTTGAGGGGGGTATGGGGAGAGGGAAAGATGCGCTCACGGCCCGAAGGACCCACGTCAGCGATGAAGCACTCCGGCATCGTAAAGGGCGGGATAGCGATGATACGGGAATTTCCATCGATGCCCTGATCAATTGAAACCTCGCCTTTGCCCGTTATGAATCCAAGGCCGCGCTTAAAAAACCTGTCATGAAGGCTCCGGTAGCGCTTGGCCCCCGAGACGAGGTGCTGCTCGCCGGACCAGGCCGCAAGCTGCCAGACAAGGTGCGTCCACGCCGCTTTTCTGCCCCTTGGCACGAGGCGCTCTCGGGCCTTCATGCCGGAGCTCGCGTCGCCTGAAGGCCCCCCAAACAGCTCCGTGAGCTTGGCCGCTGTCTCATTTCGAAAAAAGCCGCTGCGCTGGTACGAGTCCTTGGCGTAGCGGTAGATTCCGCCTGACGCGGAATCTACGAGCTTCAGGATCTCCTTCAGAAGCTTCTCCTCCATGACTTTGGCCCAAAGGGCGTTTTTTCCTGCCCGCTCGGCCAGGAACTGCGGATAGTCGAGAAGAAGCAGGTAGATGAGCGAGCCGTCACCCTCTCTGTAACGCACATCGCTCCTTGGGTACTGGGGGCTCTCATGCGGCAGATCTCGTATCATCGCCTTCACCGCAGCGCGATCCATCCTCTGCACGGCTTGCTCCAACGCAAGCTTCCTGTACGGCTTCGGCAGGTAGCGCCGCTGGGCCTCAAACTCCCTGGCAAGGAAAGAGAACTCTCGCCTGCGCGACAGCTGAGCAAGCCGAACGATGAGCCGATGCTCCCACGCCCTCACTGAGCTGCGCACCGCCGGAATCTCCTCCCAGGAGCCGCTGTTCTCGCAGGTCACAAAATCGACGCTGCAAAGAAACGGCACGATGCGCCCAAGAAACGTGCGGTGCTTGCGCGACAGGTCCTCAAGAGAGATGGTCCCTTGATCGATTGCGCTCAGCACCTGCCACGCCAGGATCTGCCAGGCATCCTGCTTATGGGACCAGCTCTCCTGCGTCGCCGTATTCAAGTTTGTCCGAACACGCGCAAAAATCATCGGCCAGTTGCTCGGCTCTTTTTTAACCTTCCCGCTCTGTGAGCGAATAATCGCCTGGAAGCGCTTGAGCTGGCTCACCGTGGACATGAAGCTGAGACCTGAGATAAGCATCGCTTTCCCCACCTTGGCCCGCTTAGCATTCCCGCTCGCCAGGAATCTGGCCCCAATGATCGCGTTGTCGCGAAGCCAGTAGTTCGTGCCCATGGGCCACATGTCGGTGCTCGCAGCTCTTGCGAGCGTCATTGTAAAGCTCTCCCCATCGAGGTCGCGGACTCGGCGCTGCTCGATCCGAATGTCAAACAATCCGCGCTGAGCGAGGGTGGCTTCAAGAGCCCGCATGCCCTCGGGCGAGCCTGCAAGCTGAAGCCATTGTCCATAGGACTGCTCCCGGGTGTGGCGGCCCGGAGTGCGCTTTGCAATGCGGCTCTCAAGCGCCGACAGGAGCTGCTCATCTTGCTTGCGAAGGGCTGCTATACGTTGCCGAGAGGGCATATCGAAAATAAAACTCCGGATTAGGCTCGTCGCGCCGAAACGCATGCGTCCTGCATCTATGAAGAGAGTCCTCGTGCGCGGGCGCAGGACTGGTGAAGCATACTACTTTACCGTACGATTCAGGCAATCTTTCTTTGGACTTACCCGCACTTGAAGCGCCCCTATGAACTCAAAAGACTTTCTCCACGAGCTCCTCGCTACCCCATCACCCACCGGATTTGAGCAGCCGGTTCAGCGCATCGTCCGCGAGAGAATGAAGCGCTACGCTGACTCGATTCAAACTGACCTGCATGGAAACGTAATCGTCGCCCTCAACCCAAAGGCCCCACGCAAGGTCATGCTCGCTGGGCACTGTGACCAGATAGGGCTCATGGTGCGGCACATCTCAAATGAGGGCTTCATCTATGTGTCTGCGCTCGGTGGCATGGATGTCGGAGTCCTTCACGGCGCCCGCGTCACAATCCACTCTGAGCGGGGCCCCGTTGAGGGCATCATCGGCCGCAAGCCAATCCACGCCCAATCGGCCGACGAGCGTGACAAGACCAAGAACGACATCGAGAAGCTCTGGATAGACATCGGCGCAAAGAGCAAGAAAGAAGCCGAGAAGCGCGTTGCCATCGGCGACTGCGCGACCTTCGCGCTTGGGGTGCTTGAGTTGGGTAACGACCTCATCTGCGCGCCCGGCCTTGACGATAAGGTCGGGCTCTTCGTCGCCATGGAGACGCTGCGCGTGTGCTCCTCAAAGAAGCTCAACGTCGGCCTCTATGCCGTCAGTACCGTGCAAGAGGAGGTCGGCCTGCGCGGAGCTGCCACCTCTGCGTTCGGCATCAGCCCCGAGGTGGGGATCGCCATCGACGTGACACACGCCACCGACAATCCTGGGCACGAGAACTCAAAGTCGGCTCCCTGCAAGCTCGGAGAGGGCCCAACGATCACAAGTGGCCCTAACACAAATCCGGTCGTCGGCAAGATGCTCAAGGAGGCTGCAAAGAAGGCAAAGACTCCCTTCCAGCCAGCCCCCTCACCGCGCCCGCTCGGCAACGACGCAAACTCGATTCAGGTCGCGGGCAGCGGCGTTGCGGCCGCAAGCCTCGGCATCCCCAACCGCTACATGCACAGCCAAGTTGAGGTGTGCAGCTACAAGGACCTTGAGGGCGCCATTAAGATCTTGGCAGCTTTTGTCCAGTCGATTACTGCGAAGACCGACTTCACGCCGATGTGACGGCGTGCACGGCGCAGTAGGACGAGCTCAGATCGAGAAGTAGCACGACTCTGGGTGGTGCACGATGATGGCTGAGGTGGACTGCTCCGGCACCAGCTGCCACTCAGAGCTCAGCGACACGCCTATCTTGGCAGGGTCAAGCAGCTCAAAAATATACTTCTGGTCCTCAAGGTTTGGGCATGCTGGGTAGCCAAAGCTATATCGCTCGCCGTGGTAGGTCTGCCGGAAGAGCGACTCGATCGTTGCTCCATCCTCCCCAGCAATCCCGAGCTCGTGCCGGATGCGCCGATGCCAGAACTCCGCGAGCGCCTCTGCCGTTTCGACAGAGAGTCCGTAGAAATGAAGGTAGTCGGTGTACTGATCCGCCTTGAACAACTCGGCGCATTTCTCCGACGCAAGCGCCCCAGAGGTAACAACGTGAAATCCGACCACGTCCTTGCGACCCGATGAGATCGGCAGGAAGTAGTCCGCGATGCAGCGCCGAGCGTCGGCTATCTGGCGCGGGAACTTGATTCGGCAGTGCTCCTTGGCATGGTCGTCGGGCTTGTAAATGACAAGGTCGTTCCTGTCGCTGTTGCACGGGAAGTACCCGTACGCAACCTTCGGCTGGATCCAGTTGCGCTCAATCGCCCGCTCGCACCACTGGTAAAACAGCGGATCGACGTGGCTGTGGATAAAGTCCTTGTACTCCTTCGTCGACCGGCTTCCGCGCCGGTACTGCCACTGGTTAGCATAGAGCGCCTTCTTGTTGATGAAGCTGAAGAGCTCCCTCAAGTTAATCTGCGGCTGCTGGACGTAACGCACCCCCCAGAACGGCGGCTTTGGCACCGACTCAACTGGCGGCACCTTCGTGTCGAAGTACTCGTCGGCCTTCGCCGCAACACGAGCCTCGCGCTCAACGCGCATCTCCCCTTTTCGCTCCTTGGCGCCGCCCGAATCAGAGGTCAGGACCTTATCCTCAACGCGTCCGGTGAGCTCATCCATGATCTTAAGTCCGGTGAACGCGTCCGCGCCGTAGAATACCTTTCCGGTCGTGTACGCTGCGCTGAGATCCACCTCAACATACGCCCGATTGAGCGCCGCCCCTCCGCATACAACCGGAGTTGAGATTCCACGCCGGCTCATCTCCTCTAGGTTTTCCTTCATGACGAGAGTCGACTTAACGAGCAGACCCGACATCCCAATCGCGGTCGGCTTATGCTCCGCCGCCGCCGCAAGGATGCTCTCAAGCGGCTGCTTTATCCCTAAGTTGACGACCTTGTACCCATTGTTTGTCAGGATGATGTCCACAAGGTTCTTGCCGATGTCGTGCACGTCGCCCTTCACCGTGGCGATCACCATGCACCCCTTCTGAGCCCCATCCACCTTGTCCATAAACTTCTCAAGGTGAGCCACAGCCTTCTTCATTGTCTCTGCGGACTGAAGAACGAACGGAAGTTGCATCTCGCCCCGGCCAAAGAGCTCTCCCACAACTTTCATCCCTTCGAGCAGGATGTTGTTGATGATTTCAAGCGGCGCGTACGTCTCCATGCCCTTGTCGAGAAGCGCCTCGATCCCCTGCTTGCGCCCGTCGATAATCGTTTTCTTGAGCACCTCCTCGATCGGCCCCGTGAGCGAGGACTCTTCAGTTTTCTCTGCAACCGCACCCTGAAGCTTCTCTATGAACGCGAAGAGCGGGTCGTAGCCCTCCGAGCGGCGGTCGTAGATCAGGTCGAGTGTTATTTGAAGTATATCAGGCTCGATCTTGTGAGTTGGCAGTATCTTGCCCTGGTGCACAATAGCCGAATCGAGCCCACTCTTAATCGCCTCGGCCAGGAAAACCGAGTTGAGTAGCTGCCTCGGATACGGCTTCAGGCCAAAGGATATATTAGAGAGCCCAAGTACTGTGCGGACATCTGGAAAGCGCTCTTTGATAAGCCTGATTCCGTTGAGGGTTTCGATACCCGCCTTGCGGCTATCCTCATCGCCGGAGCCTATTGTAAAAGTGAGGGGATCAAAGATGAGCGCATCACCTGGAATCCCATGGCGCTTCGTGCACAGGTCATAGATGCGCTCGGCGACCTCAAGCTTCTTGTCGGCAGTCTTGGCCATGCCCTCTTCGTCGATCGTGAGAGCAATCAGGGCAGAGCCAAAGCGCTTCGCCAGCTCGCAAATGGCGTCGAATTTTCCCTCGCCATCCTCGAGGTTAATAGAGTTGATGATGGCGCGCCCGCCAATCAGCTTAAGCGCTGCCTCAAGCACGTCAAGCTGCGTTGAGTCGATCATGAGCGGGGCCGTCACCTGGCCAACAAAGCGCGACACGACTTCCGTCATGTCCTTTACCTCATTGCGCCCGACGTAAGCCGTGCACACGTCGAGAACGTGCGCCCCTTCCTCGACCTCCTTGCGGCCCATCTCCACGATCGCTTCCCAATTCTCGGTCAGCAGGTGCTCACGGAAGAGCTTTGAGCCGTTGGCGTTGCAGCGCTCGCCGATGATGAGCGGCGAGCTGCCCGGCTGATCGAGCGCAACAGCGGCGTAGTTGGACGCCACATGAGGCTCAAGTTTTCCCTGTGCCGGCTTGGGCGCAAGGCTCCCCACACGGTTGAAGAGCTCCTTGATATGGGTCGGCGTCGTTCCGCAGCAGCCTCCCACCATGGCTGCCCCAAAGTCCTTGACGAACACCTCGTGGTAATCAGCGAGCATTTCGGCAGAGAGGTCATAGACGGCCCGACCGCCGTCATTTCGCGGAAGGCCCGCATTCGGCAAGACCGCAACTGGATATCGCCCGGACGAGCACAGGTATCGCACGTTCTCCTGCATCATGTCGGGGCCTGTCGCGCAGTTGAACCCAATCATGTCGACCGGCAAGCTATCAAGCACGACTAGCGCCGCAGCAACTTCAGTTCCGACGAGCATTGTGCCAGTCGTCTCAATCGTCACGGTGACGCATATCGGCACGCGCCGCTTGCAGCGCCTCATCGCTTCGATCGCCGCAGCAACTGAGCACTTGACCTGCAGCATATCCTGGCAGGTTTCGATCTGGAGCAGATCTACCCCGCCTTCGATCAATCCCATCATCTGCGGCATATACGACTTGAACATGTCGTCGTACGAAATGTGCCCCAAAGTCGGAAGCTTTGTGCCTGGACCTACCGAGCCCGCCACGAATCTAGGCCACGCTGACGAGGAAAAATCATTCGCAACCGCCCGCGCCACTTCGGCATTGAGCTTTGAGACCTCGTGGGCGCGATCGGCGATATCGTACTCGCCGAGCACCAGGGCAGACGACCCGAAGGTGTTGGTCTCTATCAGATCCGCGCCGGCCTCAAGATACTTGCCGTGAATCTCCTTGATGAGGTTCGGGCGGGTGCATATGAGGTATTCGTTGCAGCCGTCGAGCCCGCCGTAATCATCCGGCGTGGGGTTCGCCAGCTGGATCATGGTGCCCATGGCACCATCGGCGATTATGATCTTCTCTCTTAGGCGTCGCAGGAATCGATCGTTTGGCAGCATGCAGGCGCTTCTTTTTAAAATATAGGTAGGCTCCCAACCCCCTCGTGGGTGGCGGCGACGGGTAGCGGCGGGCGGGTCGAGGCTCCATAGAGAGCCGCCCTCGGGATCTTTTATCGCCTCGCAACCACCTGTAACTACAGCTATATCAGCTTTATACTCGAGCCGAAACCATGTACCCGTTTATCGCCACCTTTAATGCACAAGCGGCAAGCCGAGCGCTTGTTCATACAACCTTCCCGCCGCTATCCTCCCCACACTGCATGCATCGACACACCCAAGCAGTCTCAGGTAGCAGCCTTGGAAAGCGAAAAAGATCATTCATCCCAATGCCCTAGGGCATTATGCCAGGCTAAGAAGTCCCTTTCCCTTACCCCTAGACTTCCTCTATAACTGTGGAGGTTTAAGCACTAAATAAGCGTGGCGCCATCGGCGTCAAAGGGGCTTAATGTTTCCTTCTCGGACATGCACAACATGAAGAAATTTATTACGTTTTTGGTGGTTGCAGGCGTTATCGTTGGATTTTTCTCGCTACGCACGAGAAAAGTTGAGGCTCCTGTTCCCCCTCAAAGCACATCCTCGTCAACAAACAGCGCGACCAATAAGCTCTCAAGCTCAGCACCCTCTGAGAGCAATCCATCACCGCTTAACCCCCCAGCCCTCAACGGCGCTGGGGATGAGCCCGGATCGTCTGAGCAAGAGCCGATTGTCATCGACGCGGAGGAGGCGGATCAGGTCAAGCCCGCCGGTGAGGCTTACGCATCTGCGGATGAGGCCATGCAGGCCGTTCTTACAGGTAGCAAGGACTACAACGACGCAATCCTAGAGCAGTTCACGCTGCCTGGCCCTGAGTGCTCGTGGTGTCCGCAGTTTTACGAGGGTGCCCGTGAGAAGGCCACCAACCCGAACACCCCTCAGGAACAGCGCGCATACCTTTCCGAGATCCTCGCCATCAGCGGCCGCCTGGAAAACATCCAGACTCTCAGCGAATCAATCAAGACGGCCCGCTCTAATGAAGAGGCAGATCTGTATGCTGAGGCGCTTGAGCTCTCTCTCGGAAACGAGGATATCGTGAAGTTCCTCGGCGATCAGATGACCACCCCAAACGACACGCTCCGCGAGGCGTCAGTGGCGGCGGTCACAAACCAAGGGACGCCCCAGTCGGTGGAGCTCCTGAGCAAGCACGTCAAGGAGCGTGGAGATCCCGACGGCTACTACTCCTCTGGAATTGGGCCTGCCGAGCTGATCCCCGAGGAGGACGCTCTGCCCCTTGTGCAGGAGCAGATCCACGACCGCAACGACTACTCTCACCTTTGGGTAAAGTCGGCCCTCAACGCTGGCATGCCTGGCCTTCGAATAGTCTTTGCGGAGCTTGAAAACTCGCAGAATCCAGAGGCAGACAGGGAACTCCTCAAAAACGCCATGGACCACGTCAACCTTGAGGATGGCCTCCAGTCATATGCCGAGGAGATCATTGTCCGCAACAAGTCCGTCATTGCGGTTGAGTTTGCGACCAAGATCAAGGATGAGTTCAACCAGCAAGAGGACGAGGCACCGGACCTCGATTCGTGATCTCGCTGGGCGCCCCAGCGCCGCGTGAAAAGAGAGCCGAGCCTGTGCTAGCCGCTTCAGGCTGCGCGGCTCGGCTCTCGTGTCTTCGGTAGTATTCTGCATCGGTCTCTATGACTGGCGATTCGACATCACAGATCAGGCACAGCCGCCATGAAGCGCCAGGCTCGTATAGCGCCCTGGCTCGTCCCGCCTCGACCATATTCTCGATCGGCTGCCCCCTGGCGGCATTCCTCATCCCTCTCAAGCTGTCTCTTGCCTACGCCACCTTGGCGCCCCTTATCATCTTGTGGTGGGTCTCATTCTTCACAAACGCCCAGCAGCGATCCTTCTCTATCGCTGAGCGCCGAACGCTCGTTCCACTTCTCCTGTTCTTCCTCATGTGTGCCATCTCATCGCTCGTTGGCGTTGATTTCAGGCATGGTCTGTCGGCCCTGATATCGCTCTTCTTTTTTGCCGGAACGATCCCGGTCTTCCTGCGCTACGCTCCTCTAACCCAAACTGCCGCTGCCTTGTTGGCCGGACAGACGATCGCCTCGGCACACTCGTTTCTCGACGCTGCGTTTCCGGGCACCTTCCCCAATATGTTCCAGGGCAAGGTCACCGAGTCCGGGCAGCTTGCTGTCTCAGCCGTCCTGGCAATAAGCCTCATGTGGCACTTCGCCGCTCGGGAGGGGCGTATGCCGGCAACCCGCAGGAGCCTTGCTCTGGGGGGCGCGCTTCTCCTCCTGCTCCTCGCAACCAGCTTTCGCGCGCACGCGGCACTGCCCCCAAATACGACCGTTGCCATGTGTGCAGCACTGCTGGCCTGCTTTCTTGCATCCGTTCGGCGCTCACTACGTGCCTCTGGTGCGGAGCAGCGCGTGTGCCTCCTCGCTTCGGTGCAGATTCCGCTGCTGGTGTGTGCACTTCTTGTGAACCTCAAGCGCGGCCCTTGGCTCGGCGTTCTTGTTGGCTGCGCCCTCTTCTTCGCGGTCTACGCAAAGCGCGTCCTGGCAGGGCTTGTGGCGGCTAGCTGCATCGCTGCGATCTCGCTTGAGCCCATCCGCGATCGCCTCCTGGCATCGTATGAGCACTTCACCATCTCAGGCGGCCGGAGCACCATGTGGCGCATCGCGCTCGATCTCGCATCCGAGTACCCGCTCGGTATCGGGTACCACAACAGCGGCATCGTCCGGACACTTGCTCCAGAGATTCCGCCAGAGCTGAAACATTTTCACAGTAACGTGCTTAACATCGTTGCAGAAACAGGCTGGCTTGGCGCGGCATTCTTCGCTTGGTTCATCGTCACCCTCTTGCGATCTTGCTTTGTTGATCGCAGGAATATCCTCGCTGTTGGCATGGGGTGCGCGATCGTGTCGTGGCAAACTGCTGGGCTTGTGGAATACAACATCGGAGACAGCGAGGTACTTATCCTCGTGTGGATGCTGGTCGGCTCCATGTTTTTCTCAATGCGGGAGGAACGCTCGGAAGCCGCCGGAGCGACGTCGGAAGTGGCGTGAGCTGTGCAAGCCTATCTCGCGTGCAGCACCATTGAGCCCCACGAGAGCCCGGCGCCAACCACTGCAACGACGATGTGCTGCCCCTGAACTATCTTGTCCCAGTGCATCGAAAGAACAGCCGGTGCGCCCGCCCCGGCCTGATTTCCAAGATGCGTAACATTGTGCCAGTGATTAGCGGGCGAGATCTCGCGGTTGTTGACGATCTGCTCAAGCATCGTCCTGTTAGCTTGATGGCCGATGAAGACATCTCGGCTCCAGTCGATCGGGTGTGACTGCTCAATCGCCTTGATCAGCCTCACCGTCTGCCGAACCGAAAAGTCCCGAACGGCGCGGCCATCCTGCCTAAAGAAGCCAAAACTCTCGACGACTACCGCCTCGCAGCGGGTGGGGTCTGCGGTAAACGTTGAGTCAATAACCTCGAGCTTGCCCTTGTGGCGGGTCGACATGACCCATGCAGCAGCGCCGTCACCCCAAATTGCCCCGTCAGAGCGGTCGGTATAGTTCACGTGCTGCGTCATCGCAGCAGTGGAGATGCACAAAACAAACTCCGGAAACTTGCCCTCTGCAAAGTTGCGCAGGAAGTCGACGTGGAGCGCGAATGCTGGGCAGGCAGTGTACACGTCGTATGCCACGGCGTTTGAATCAAGGCGCTCTGCGATGCGGACAGCCTCGCCCGACATCGTCTGGCGCGGCGCGCAGCAGTTCACGATGATCATCCCGACATCCTTGGCCGATATGCCTGCCTGCTTGAGCGCCTTCTGTGCGGCCCCGACACCCATGTCAGTGGCGGACATAGTTGCAACCTCAAGAGCCATTCGGGGATCTTGGTTGCGAGTGGTCTTTATGTACTCTGGCGTAAGCGTCGTGACGCGCTCAAGGATGCCGATCTTCTCCTCAATCCACTGCGCATTCGTCCCAATGTCGAGGGCCTCGAGGAAGTGGTTGTCGATGGACGTTGTTGGATGGCATGTGCCCATGCCGAGAATGTCTAGCATGATATCCCCCTAAGCCGCCGCCTCCAGCAAAACACCACCGGAGATGCCGTCCCCTTCATGCAGGCAGGCGACCTGATCACCTTTCTGCAGGGCCGGCCATAGCGATGCCAGGCTGCAGCCTGAACTTGCGCCGAGTGAGTACCCCTTCTCAGCCGTGACGCTTACAACCCGATCGGATGGAAGATCGAGGGCGGACGCGATGCACGCAGTGTCCCCCGCAAAGAGCTGCGGGCCAATAAGGTAGCTGCTTTTGACAGCCCCCAGGTGCAGGATACCAGCGCTGATCCTGTCGCGCAGGAGGCCCTCCGGCATGAGCCTGTCGAAATCGATCGATGCGGTCCTCACCAGGGATATGGGGGCGCGCACGCTCTGATCACGGGAAAGGAACGAGCTTTTAAGGCGAAGCTTGCCCGCAACCTTGGCCGAGATGAGAACAGCCGAAGCCGCGTCTCCGAAGAGAGCCGCCGCAAGGGGAGAACCGGCGTAAGAAACAAGCTCAGTAGGCGTGTTAGTGGAGATGCACAGCACGTAGTCCGGCATCCGCTCCGGCTTCCACGAGGAGAGCATGTCGAGAGAGAGGGCGAGCGCACCGATGCCAGCGGTAACATCGTACGCAGGGACCTTGAGCTTGAGAGCTCCACCGATACGCTGTGCCTCCGACGGGCACGTTTGGTAGGGAGTTGCGCAGTCGGCGATGATGAGGCCGAGCTGATCCGGGGTTATGCCCGCTTGGGCAAGAGCCTGATGCGCAGCGGCAACTGCTAGTGAGGTGGGGGAGTCGCTGGAAACTTTTCGGGCCTCTACAACGTCGGAGTTTTTAGTCGAACTGAGGTAGGCATGAGGCAGGACAGATCGGCGAGAGCGAACTCCGAACCGGGCGAGGGCCGCCCTGTCCGCTGCCGACGGCGACACCCCGAGCGATGCGAGGAAGTCATCGGTCAATTCTCCACCTGGATAAGCAGCGCCAGCGCCGAGGATAAACATCTGCCAGAATTCTCCAACCTTGAGCGGGCCGCGTGCGTCCGCCCCAGCGCAGAAGGATATCATCCCGAGAGAGGGTGAGTACAATAGTTGCAGCCCAAACAAATCAATATGTTAGAATTTTCCTTGGGCGTTTTGGCGGCGGCGTCCCGCCCTTTTGCCGGCTCGGTCCTAAGCGTACTATGCAGGCATGCGGTTACGCTTCTCCCCCAAAGTGACTTTCACATGCCTGGCGTTATCCCTCTGGATGGTGGGGATGTCGATCTGGCAATGGGGCAGACACCTCCAGAAACAGGAACTCATAGCGACACTCAACAACACGCTTCAGCTTCCGCCTGTGCCTCTCACCGATATAATCGCCCAGAACCCGGACTGGGGCTCCCTTACGTGGCGCAGGGTAACCGTGAGCGGCACCTTCGACTTTGCGCACGAATTCCTCCTTCGAAACCGCTCATTGAACAAGCGCGCGGGCACTCATGTTGTCACGCCCCTCAAGATCGATGGGCTCGACAATTCCTACGTTCTTGTCGATCGGGGCTTCGTGCCGCTCGGCCGAGAGGGCCTCGATAATCGCAAGCAGTATCAGCGCCCTGCCCACGTTCAGATGTTCGGCCTTATCAAGGAGTCGATGCCGGCCAAGCTCTTTGCCCCAAACGATCCAGAAACTGGCGGTGGTCGGCCGTGGGTAGACCAGTTTCTTCGAGTCGATATCACAAAGGTATCGAGACAGCTGCCGTACTCGGTGCTCCCAATCTACCTTGAAACCATGCAGAACCCGGACGATCCGCTATTAGCCTCGCAGATTGTGCGCAACAGCTCGGGTGGGCGGCATGACGTGCTCAACGTGACCGGCCCCTCCACGGTGGAAAATTTCGGCATGGACTCGCCAGATGCGGAGTATCCGCTCGCGGCCTATGACACCACGCCGCCGCCCGACATCCACCTCGGGTATGTCTATGAGTGGGCCTTTATGGCGCTGCTGACGATCGGGATTGGGTTGGTTATTCAGATGAGACGGCCAAAAGCCGCGCCTGCTCTTGAGGGCCGGGAGCATTCACCGCTCGAGTAGCCCCACCTTTAGGCAGCCGCGCGTTCCTGCTGCATCGCCTTAAGCGTGCCGAGGGATTCAGCGATGTTGCTGAGGTCTAGCTTAATCATCGCCGAAGAGGCCTGAAGAAGGTTCGCTAGCCGCGATACCTCGCGCAAATCTCCGCTTTGCTTGGCCCGGGATAAGTCCAGCGCAAGTACCCTCTGGCGCCGCACAACTTCGCGGTACGATTCCATGCGCTTTACAAGCATCTCGTCGCGGGCTGGAGCGGCTGATACGGCCACGGCTGCCGCGAATATCGCTGCATCCAGGACATCGAGCGCCTTCGTAATCTTTTCAGCCACATCCGTCGTCATACGAGTTTTTCTTAGCGACACCCTTCACCCACATATCTGCCCATAGCCGGCGGGTGCTTCAGGAAAATGCGAGTCCGGCGGCTGGGCCAACGTCAGCCGCCCTACACAGCCCGGTCGAACTGAACGGTAAGGGACGAGACAAGAACCTGGTCGTAGTCGCGAAATCCATCACCTTGGGGGAAGACACTCTTGGTATCAAAGAGGACTCGATACTCATTTCTCCACAGAAGCCATTCGGTAAGGTCCCAATCGATGTTGGCCGAGAGTCCGGTGAAATTAACGCTCTTGCCGTTGACCGCCTCGATGATCACCCTGTCTGGGTCGTCATACCGCTCCACTCGCGTGCCGAGCCGGACCTCCTCATGCAGCGGATACTGGGTAACCAACGACCACCCGTGCCACCACGCCGTGCCACCCTGCTCGCGCTGCTGCTGCATTCCCACATCGGCCGTGAAGTACGAGCGCCACCCCGACTCGCCCTGATACGCAAAGATGAAGTCGTTAAAGAATCGCGTGCCGTGAACATCCCCGAGAAAAGTGTTGTGCGTAAACTGAAAGCCCCTCGCACCACCCCACACAACCTGCGTTCCGAGCGCTGCGCTCTCATCCGCGGAAATGTTCTGCCAACCCCGAATGACATGCAGCTGAGCCCTTAGGTCGTCTGAGAACTCGTACGTCGCGCGAATGCCCGTTTGGTAGTACGGGGAGTTGTCTGCCACGAGCGAGCGCGTGTAGGTAATATCCCTGCGCGAGATGAAGCTTTCGCACCCTATGTGCGAAAAGTATATGCCTGCGTCGATCCAGAATTTCGGCGCAACGCGGTACCCGACGTACGCTTCCTGAAAGTAGCGCCAAAACTCCTGGGGCTCTGGGGCATAGTTTGCTACGACTGCCGAGCCGTACTGTACCGCAAGCCTGCCCCGATACTCATCGTCATTCAGCTCGACGGAGCCATATCCAAGCCCCAGCGCATACTGGTCGTTGTAGTAGGCCTGGGTCGTGTAGGGCCGCTCCCGAGACGGAAGGTCATTAAGGTCATGGGCGTAGTAGGTGTCCGCGTATAGCGTCGTGGTCACCTCCGAATCCGCCCGCGCTGCCTGGGCGCTCGCCCCGACGAGGACCCCGATAACCAGGAGTGCTGCACACCGTTGGCGGTTCGTCACGCTACGCCCAGAAGAAACCTAGCTCACACAGGCGGCTTATCCCATCCAGCACCCGATCCTCGCTCACGCCGCGCTTTTGGGCCACGGACGCCACAACTGCCCTCTCCTCTCCTGTCGAGCACGCAGCCACAATCTCCCTCTCCTCGTGCGAAAGCTCCAGTGCCTCATGCCGAAGGCTGGTCACGAGGCCACCCTGCTCGGCTTGCCGCACGGAAAACTGAAGCGGCCGAAGCACCTGCGCGTCCGGCGCTGCCATCTGGTTATCACAGGAGATCTCAACAAATCCGGCACGCCATAGCGTAATGAGCGCGGCAACGAGGTCTGCGTGCGAAACCTGGCCCGTGGCGGCGCTAGCGTGCGCCTGAATGTCGGCAGGGCGGGCGCCGGGCGCGCCGAAGCTCCCGGCTGCTGCCAGTATGTCAGAGACCATGCCGGTTGGCGCAGGCAGCTCGCGGCCTGACACAAGCTCCCTAAAACAAGCGCTCGACTCATCATCCCCTCGCGCCCTCCTGAAGGTCGTGCGGAAAAAGAGCTCCTTAAACACGCTGGCCTTGAGATCTCGCCTGACGGCGTGGCGCTCGTCACACAGCATCGTCTCCCGAAACATCCGGTTGCGGAACAAGTCGAGAACCTGTTCGCGGGCCACGATGTCCTCGCCAAGCTGCGCCAAAGCTTTCTGGGCGTCGCTTCCCAGGCCTTCCGATGACATCAGCGACACCTTCGCCTCCGAAAGGAACTGGAGGCCCTCCTGCTGGGCCCTCTCCATGAAGGCGGAAAAGAGGCACGGATTATTGTGCTCCTCAAGAAACTCATGAAAAAGGTACGACGACTCTGATCCCTCAAATCGGGCCAGCATCTCACGCAGGTAGCTCCCATAGAGGTCCGACGTCCCCACCCTCTCCGACGCAACGACTCGAAGCATCGCAAGACCAGCATTAAGCTGCTCGTCGGGATCGAGGCCGCCGACCAGCGCCGCACCGACCTGCATGATGTCCCGGGCCGCTCCTCGCTGGCGCCATCCTGGAAGGGTGTTGTACGAAATGAGCGCAACCCCATGTGGTGCGAGGCCCCGCTTGCACAACTGCAGTAGCCGTCTCTGCACATCCTGCGGGACCCACGAAAAGAGACCGTGCGCGACGATGTAGTCAAAGCCCGCCCGATCGAGCGCATAGTGCACTAGGTCGGCGCACACCCACTCAATGTTGCCAAGCCCGAGGGATTCGGACATCGCTCGGGCCTCATCGATGTGCCCCTGCGCGGCATCAATGCCTAGAAAGGAGCTTTCCGGATAGCGCTCCGCGAGGGGAATCAGGTTTCCCCCGCTTCCGCAGCCGAGCTCCGCCATCCGGCAGGCCGAGGGTAGCGCGGTCTCCAGCCCGTAGAGGCGCGCTATCGCCCCAAGGCGACTCGGGTCGCACTCCTTGCGGGCGTACGTCTTATAGGGCTTTCTGGTATACGCAGCGTCATGCATGGCTTCCCTCGCCTAGCATTGTGGTCGAGCGACGCCGAGGAAGCAACAGAGGAAGGGGCTTATCCGTAGAGCCCCTCTCGGAAAGAGGGATAGCGCAGCTTCAGCGCCAGCAGCTCCTTGAGGCGCCGGTTGATGATGCGCTGGTTTGAAAGCATTGTATACGCGCCTGACCTGAGCGCCTCTTCCTCTGAAATCGACGGGGGAGTCGGAAGGCCATCGCGCTCACAAATAAAAGACACAACATCACGTGCCTGCGCCGGAAGGTCATCCGACACGCACAAGACCTCGGGAAGGGCCAATGCTACCAAGGCGCGCTCAAGCGCTGTGGCGAGGTCTGCTACGTGAATCCGGTTCGTCCAGTTTTCGCCCGAGCCGATGAGGCGGTAGCTGCCATTGCGGACGGAGTGCAGAATGCCCCGGTCCGGCCCGTAGATAGCCGGCAAGCGAAGGGCGCACATCGGCACCTTCGCATGCCGATACGCATCCTCGCTTTGCAGCCGCGCCAGCCCTTGCGGGTTCCATGGGGCCGCAGGCGTGTCCTCATCAACGATGGATCCGTCCCGAACGCCAAACACTCCCGTAGTACTCAAGTAGATGATTCGGGCGATGTGGGCCGCCGACGAAGCCAGCGCGATGTTCCTTGCCCCGAGCGCTGGGTCACTGCCCTCCCGCAGCGGCGGAACGCTATCGATGACGGCCGAGAGGCCAGGAAAATCGAGGAAAAGCCGCTCAACCGAGTCACGCGACGAGACGTCGACCTGCGCAGCTATCCATCCGCGCTCCCGCCACGCTTCGCACCGCTCGCGCGAGCGGGACGTTATGATGAAGCTCCCCGCCTTGAGGCGAGAGGCCAAGAGCATAAGGGTATATCCGCCCCCGATGAGCGCACATGAGGGCTTCTCGATCACGGCCATAGTCGCTCAATCTTCCATTGAGAGCCTGCGTCCCTCACGTACCGAATTCGGTCGTGGAGCCTGCTCTTCCGTCCTTGCCAAAATTCAATATACTCGGGACGTAGGCAATACCCTCCCCAGTGTGCAGGGCGCGACAGGGCAGAGTTGCCAGTCGACGCAACAAGCGCCGAGTGCCGCTCATCTATATCGAGCCGTGAGTTTGCAACCTCACTCTGGGGAGACACAATCGCCCCAAGCTGCGCGTTACGCGGCCGGGAGGAGAAGTATGCATCAGACTGTGCTGCCGACAGCTGCTCAACAGCGCCCTCGATTCTCACCTGCCGCTCAAGCGAGCCCCAATAAAAAAGCATCGCCGCGGAGCTATTCAGAGCAAGCTCCCTGCCCTTGCGGCTGAGGTAGTTGGTGAAAAAGGAAAAGCCGCGGTCGTCGAGAGACTTAAGCAGCACCATTCTCAGGGACGGCTTGCCATCAGGCCCGACGGTCGCCAGCGCGCAGGCATTAGGCTCAACCTCCGGCGCCTTCAGCGCCTCCTCAAGCCATGCCCTGAACTGCACCAAGGGGTTCGCTTCAACGGAGCCCTCATGGAGGCTGTCCCGCTCATACTCTTTGCGAACCGCCCTAAATCTTTCGTCCGTGCTCATGCTCACCTTCCAACAGCGTGCAGATCGTGCCCGCCTCCCAACTCCTCCTGCGCGAGTATATTGACCCTTGCAGGCCAGCGCCACCGATGCCAGCGCGGCGAGGGCCGCTCCTCATCTGCCTCTCCTAGTGGTTGTCGTCATGTCCTGGACTCACAGCTTCAGCGTCTTCAGCCTGATTCGCCTTTTTGTCGCCTATTTTCGCTCAAATACTCCTTGCCTCTAGGGGTTTAGGTAACTAGTCTTTGGCAATATCGGCTCCGGACGGCCATTGGCCCCGTTTCCGAGCTTTTGACTGAAAAGGAACCCTCATGAAGTGCTTGCCCGCCCTCCTCTCGACCGTCGCCCTGGCCTTAGTGGCGACCCCAGCGATAGCTGACAACAGCGCCGCCCTCAACAACCCGGCGACCGTTCTCGTAACCGTTGATGATCAAAAGATAACGGTAGCGGACCTCAACAAGGAGCTTGAGCAGCCGCAGCTTAAGATGCTCGCCGATTCGCTGCAGGAGGACCCTGAAACCCTGATGACCTTCAAGGGCTCAGTTCTCGCCTCAAAGATCGACAACGAGCTGCTCCTCAAGGCAGCCAAAAGCTCGCCATCGTACAATGCGCAGGATATCAAGAAGGAGTTCGACGGCCTTGTCGAGCAGAAGGGAGGCCGAAAAAAAATTGAGGAGATGCTGACGCCATACAACATGTCCTGGGAGCGCTTCGAAGCCGACACCCTGAACCACCTTATCGTTCAACGCTACCTCGACAAGGACCTCCTCAAGTCCCTCACGGTCTCCGATGAGGACCTCAAGAAAGCCTTCGACGCCGACCCGGAGCAATATGCAACCCCAGAAACGGTAAAGGCCCGCCACATCCTTATCTCAACTCCCGAGGATGCCACTCCCCAGCAGGTCGAGGCCGCAAAAAAGAAGGCCGAAGAGGTTCGCGCCAAAGCTGCCGCTCCGGGAGCGGACTTTGCCAAGCTTGCTTCCGAGTACAGCGACGACACAGCCTCCAAGCCTGACGGGGGCGACCTGGGTGAGTTCGAGCGGGGAATGATGGTTCCAGAGTTCGAGAAGGCAGCTTTTGACCTACCGGTAGGCACTATTAGCGAGCCGATCAAGACAGAGTTCGGGTTCCACATTATTAAGGTGGAGGCCCACACCCCGGCTGGAAAGCCAGATTTTGCCGCGGCAAAGGAGAAGATTCGTGCAAACCTCCTCGCCCAGGCGCAGGAGAAAGCTGTCACCGAGCGCATCGCAGCGCTGCGCAAGAGTTCAAAGATCACATTCCTTGTCCCCGAGCTCAACGTCCCAGATTCACCCGAGGGTGAAGTTTCAGCTCGCTAGGGTCGGGGGCCGCTTTTTCGATGAAATTTAGGATCATCAAAGGTGAAACCGAACACATCACACTTCGTGGGAAGCGTGTTCGGAATCCCACTGTGCTCCTTCAGGTAGGCCGCGTTTCCCTGTCGTGGCGGGCGGCTCTGCTCGGGGTCACCCTCGTCATCATCCAAATCCTCGACGGGTTCTTAACCTTCGCCGGCGTCTCGGTCTTTGGTACGGACGTGGAGGGAAACGTCCTCATTCGCGACCTGGTGTCGACATTTGGGGCGGTAAAGGCCCTCTTCTTCATCAAGGCTATCGCAGTTGTCTTCGTGATCTTACTAACCCTACGGGCCCATCGCCGACGCTGGATACGCCCCATCATCATGGGGCTCGTCGTAGTATACTTTATCCTGGCAATCGTCCCGTGGGCTGTAGTGCTGAGCCGCCACGCTCTGTGGCAATAGCTGCCTACTCGCCGTACTGGTCAACAAAAAACGGAAGCTTTGCGCCCTCGAACGGATTGCCCTGCGACCCGAGAACTGTCTGCCCGGTGAGAGACTTGATATGCCTCAGCAGCCTGTCTCCAGATCCCTGGTCGATTATGCGACTCTGCTCCTTGATTACCTCAACGCTAGCGTCCGGCTTCTCAAGCTGGTGCCACTCTGAAAAGTTGCCCCGCTGAAACCGACCGTCGGCCGAGTATCGCGCAGTTTCGCACGACTTTAGTGAGAGCCGCGAATCGGCGCTTAATTTCTCTACCGTGGTAGAGGTGACCAGAAATCCGCCATCGCGCTGCCGGACCACGGAAGCCTGCTGCTCACTTGCAAGCATGGAAAAGTATACGGGCGATGCCCGCTCCGAAAGCCTGGAAAGAAGCTCCTGCCTCGCCTCTGGCCTCATCGAGATGCTCGTCTCTGGTGACATCGTTTCCCCCATTGAAAGAGTTGGCTACAACAGTTGAAAGTATAAGGACCAGCGGATCCTTACTCAAAAATATGTTGAGCCACGTCAGCCTAAAAGGTCCCATAACACCTCAAAGCCACTCTCGGTACTGGAGAAAACAGGGCCTTGCGACTACGCCAGCCGGAGCTGCTCACGGGCCTCATGCAGCCGTTCAAGCTGCCTAAAAAGGGCCTCTGCCTCAGCAAAGCTGAGCGTCTGGGCGCCGTCGGAGAGAGCCTGTTCGGGGCTTTCATGCACCTCTAACAAGCAGCCGTCAGCGCCCGCCATGAGGCCCGCCATAGCCATGTTCGGCACATATCGCCGAATCCCTACGCCGTGGGAAGGATCCACAACGACCGGGAGATGCGACTTCTCCTTAAGGTACGGAACGGCATTGAGGTCGAGCGTGTTTCGGTACGCCTTCTCATACGTGCGAATGCCGCGCTCGCACAGGATTATGCGGTCGTTGCCCTTTGAGAAGATGTATTCAGCCGACTGCAGCAGCTCCTCAAGTGTCCCTGAAAGGCCACGCTTAAGAAGCACCGGCTTTCTGGTCTTCCCAAGCTCGTCGAGGAGCGAAAAGTTCTGCGAGTTGCGCGCTCCAACCTGAAAGACGTCCACGTGCGGAAGCATCGCGTCAATCTGAGACGCGTCGAGCACTTCCGTAACCACCTTAACCTTCTGAGCGTGCGCTATAGAGGCAAACATCTTGAGCCCCTCGATGCCCAGGCCTCGAAAGGAATACGGCGAGCTCCTCGGCTTGAACGTGCCCCCGCGCATAGCCTTAACTCCCTGCGCGACCAAGAAATCGACGGTTTTGGCAACCTGCTCTTCCCCTTCGATCGAGCACGGTCCTGCTATCACTGTGTGGCTCCCCTCCCCAATGCACACCCCGTCCCCGAGGTCCACCTGGGTTGGCTTCACCTTCCACGTGCGAGACACAAGCTTATAAACGTCAGTGACGCGGTGGACATCCTTCACGCCTGGACACTGGTGCACCTGGCGAAGATCCACCTCACGGCTCCCTATAGCAACGAGGTACTCCCCACTCTGGGTGGATACTGCGGTTGTTGAGAAGCCGAGCTGTGACACAAACCCCTGCACCTGCTCCCGCTGCTGTGCGGGTATCCCTGGCTGTAGCGTGATAATCATGGCCTACCTCATCTTCGAAACAAATTCTTTCACAGCCTCTTGCATCGCTGCACCATCGCTCTGGGAATCGCTCGACCCGCGTGGGACGTGCGAAATAGCACGGAGGAACGCGCTGCCAACGATGGCGCCCGACGTGTGCTTCGTCACCGCCTGAAAGCTTGCGCGGTCGGAAACGCCGAATCCAACGATAAGCCGACTTCGCAGCCCCATAGCGGAGAGCCTCTCAAAAAAAGCCTCGCGCTCCCCTGTTATGTTCGCGCTCCCGCCGGTGACTGCGTCGGACGAAAGGACGTAGAGAAAAGCCGGGCCCTCTGCATCGAAAGCCCGAACCCGCTCAGGCTCCGTGCGGGAAGTCACGAGAAACACGGGGTTCAGACGGTACTTGGCGAAGAGCGCCTTGTAGCGGTCCTGATAGCCGTCAAAGGGCATGTCGGGCAGGATAAGTGCGTCAGCTCCGCACTCTGCCGCCTCCCGAAAAAACCGCTCCGCGCCGTAGCGCTCGACCGGATTGAGGTAGCCCATAAGAAGGATGGGCATCGTTATGCCTTGTCCCCGAATCTCCTTAAGCTGTGTCATGAGAGTTGCCACCGTCATGCCATTTTGGAGTGCCGCTAAGTTGCTCTCCTGAATCGTCGGCCCATCCGCAACCGGGTCCGAAAAGGGGAAGCCCACCTCAACCATGTCGACACCACTCTGCTGAAGCGCATCGAGCACCACACACGTGTCGTTAAGGCGCGGATAGCCCGCCGTAAAGAACACCGAAAGCGCCCCCTTTTCGGGAAGCTGAAGAAACCTACTGCACGTCATCTGAAATTTTCTCCCCAAAAGCCTCAAGGTACGTTGCCATGTCCTTGTCGCCCCGCCCGGAAACAACAACTACCACGCGGTCCTCTTTTTTAAACTTAGCGCCCTTCAGGTAGGCGACAGCGTGTGCCGACTCAAGTGCCGGTATAATCCCCTCGCGTCTAGCGAGGAGCTTCGCCCCGTTGAGCGCCTCTTCGTCCGTTACGCTGGCGTATGTTACACGCCCGCTTACGTGAAGGTGCGCGTGCTGCGGTCCGATACCCGGATAATCAAGCCCAGCAGAGATCGAATGGGCCTCCTCAACCTGGCCATCTTCGCTCTGCATAAAAAGCGTCTTGCTGCCGTGAAGTATACCCGGATGCCCAAGAGCTGTCGTCGCAGCTGAGCGGCCACTCGTGAGGCCGCAGCCCGCTGCCTCCACGCCAACAAGCTGCACCCTCGGATCCTCAATAAAGTGGAAGAAGGCTCCCATGGCATTGCTGCCTCCACCGACACAAGCGATAACGTGTGTCGGCTGCCTGCTGCCGCGGGCAGCGCACTGCTCCTTAATCTCCTTGCTGATGACCGACTGAAAGCGCGCAACCATGTCAGGAAAGGGATGCGGGCCCACAACCGATCCTATAATGTAGTGCGTGTCGTGAGGATTTGCGATCCAGTCACGCATCGCCTCATTCGTTGCGTCCTTGAGGGTCTTGCTCCCCGAGCTCACGCCACGGACCTCAGCACCCAGAAGCCTCATTCGCGCCACGTTGAGCGCCTGCCGCTTCATGTCTACTTCGCCCATGTACACCACGCACGGCATACCCATAAGGGCACACACCGTGGCTGTCGCCACGCCGTGCTGGCCCGCGCCTGTCTCGGCGATAATGCGGGCCTTTCCAAGCCGGCGAGCGAGCAGGATCTGCCCTATAGTGTTGTTGATCTTGTGTGCCCCTGTGTGGACCAGATCCTCGCGCTTGAGAAGAATCTCGCAGCCATACATCCTCGAGAGCGTCTTTGCCTCAAACATCGGGGTTGGGCGGCCCGCGAAGTCCCTCAAGAGCCCCTCAACCTCCGCCTGAAACCCCGGCTCGCTCATCACCTCACGATATTGGAGCTGAAGCTCCCGCACGTTCGGATAGAGCATCTCGGGCACATACGCGCCGCCGAACTCACCAAAGTACCCCTTATCACTTACCTCTAGCTTCATCCCGACATCCTCTTCTTAAATTCACGCACCTTGCTAATATCCTTCACGCCCGGCTCAACCTCAACTTTGGAGTTGATGTCGAAGCCGGCACACTGCGAAACGCCTTGAGCTACTTCCAGCGCCTCGCCGATATTTTCTGCGCCAACGCCTCCCGCCAGAAGGAACGGCGTCGCAGCCCGATACCTCTGAAGCAATTTCCAGTCAAAGGGCACCCCACTTCCGCCGCGACCGTGGTCGAGAATGACGAGGTCAGCTGCCCCTTCAAGCTCCGAAAGCCTTTCAATGTCCGAGGCGCCGCTAACCCCTACGGCCTTGATGATCAACGCTTTCGGCAGCTCCTCCCTGAGCGCCTCCATGTAGCTCCGATCCTCCTGGCCATGAAGCTGTACCCCCGAGAGGCCCAGGCTCTGCGCTCTTCTGGCTACCGACTCCATCGGCTCATCGCGAAAGACTCCGATCGCCTGCACGCCCTGAGGCAGCGAGCCAACAACCTCCCGCGTGACTGTTCGGCCAGCGAAACGGGGCGACTCCGGAACAAAAATGAAGCCCAGAAAATCTGGGGCGAGCGCCCCCACGGACGCCACGTTCGCAGGATCACGCATCCCGCATACCTTAAGCTTCAACGGCTTGTGGCTCATCTTACGCCTTAACGCTCCCCTCAACCGCCTCCACCAGCCGCCGGCATGCCTGCTCCGGCTTTGAATGCCTCATAAAGGCCTCACCGATGAGGAATCCCCTGTAGCCGCAGCCCTTGAGCCGAGCTATCGAGAGGTGATCCGATATGCCGCTTTCGGCGACCTTGATGAAGTCACCCGGAATCTGGTCGGCAAGCCGCTCCGAGGTCCCGATATCAACCGCAAAGCTCGTGAGGTCCCGATTATTCACGCCCACCAGGCTCACCTCCTCACAGAGGTGTGACGATAGCTCCGCCTCGTTGTGGACCTCAAGAAGTACCTCAAGCCCAAGCGATCGCGCCAGCGCCGCCAAACCCTTAAGCTCCTGCGGCGAAAGCGCTGCGGCTATGAGAAGCACGACATCCGCCCCGGCTGACTTGGCCTCAAGCACCTGGTACGGGTCGATGATGAAGTCCTTCCTGAGGATAGGGCAAAAATTAAACCTGCGAGCAACGGTGAGATCCTTCAAGGTTCCCCCAAAGAATCGCTCGTCGGTGAGCACGGATAGGCCCGAGGCTCCGGCCTGCATGTAGCCAAGGGAGAGCGTCTCAACACAGATGTGCCTGTTGAGATCCCCCTTCGAGGGCGATCGGCGCTTAATCTCAGCGATAATGCCCACCTTATCTGGCCGCAGCAGGTACTCACGGAGAGACACCGGACTTGAGCCAAAGAAGAGGCTCTTTTCAAGAAGCTTTACCGGGTAGAGTTCTTGGCGCTCGGAAACCTCCTTGCGCTTATGAGCAATGATTTCGCCTAAAATGTTTCCCATACCAAAACTCCTACAAAGCCACGCTCTTCTTGAGCGCGGCTAATGCCTTTCCTGATCGGATACTCACGCGCGCTGCCTCAACATGATCTTCAAGTGGCCGCTTTTCATCACGAACAAACATCGCAAGTGCCGCGCTAGCCGCAACAACATCCTCCTGCGCGCGAGTTCCCCTGCCCTCAAGGACTGCCACAACAATTTCGGCCGACTCCCTCACCGTCCTGCCAGCCGCAAGTGCAGGCGCCTCAACTGTACCAAGGCCAAAGTTTTGCGGAAGAAGCTCCAGCTCTCCGTGGTGCGTAATAACCGACAGCGGTGCCGTAAGCGTTACCTCATCATGCCCATCGGCACTCACGAGTGCGGCAAAATGTCTGCCGCGGCGCCGTAGCACCGCGCCGTAGAGGCGAAGCACCTCCCGGTCGTACACCCCATTCATTTGAAACGACGGCGCGGCCGGATTCACAAGAGGCCCAAGCATGTTGAACACCGTCCGAACGCCCAGCTCCTTGCGCACCGGCGCGGCGCGCTTGAGCGCCGGGTGAAAAAGCGGCGCGTGTAGGAAGCACACACCTGCGGCGTCAATCGACCTCGCCAAGACGTCGCGCTCGCTTGAGAACTTCACGCCAAGCTCCTCAAGCACGTTTGACGACCCGCACGACGACGAAACTGCATAGTTCCCGTGCTTGGCGACCCGACATCCCGCGCCCGCTAGCACAAAGGCTGTGGCGGTCGATATGTTGAATGTGCCGCGGCTGTCACCGCCTGTTCCGCACACATCCACCAGCTCCAGGGGCGAGAGATCCACTCGGCATGCAAGATCCATGAGCGCCTGCGAAAAGCCATCAAGCTCATCAGCTGTCACTCCCCTAACCCGAAGCGCCGCCAGCAGGGCCGCAAGCTGACCGCCCGTGGTGGACTCGTGCAGCGCAGCGAGCATAAGCTCGCGAGACTGCTGCACAGACAGCTTCTTGCCGCTTACAATATCTTCTAGCTGCTCTCTCATAGCTCAACAAAGCTCCTGAGCATTTCATGACCATGCTCGGTAAGGATCGATTCGGGGTGAAACTGTACGCCGCGAACGCGCAGCCGGTTGTGCCGAAGTGCCATAACCTGCCCACAGTTGTCCACTGCCGTCACCGTCAGCTCGTCGACTGGGAACTGTTCGTTCTTGACGACCCATGAGTGGTAGCGGCCAACTGAGAAGCTCCTGGGAAGGCCGCGGAAGAGCAGCTCCCTGGGGTCTATGACCTCAATCGGCGTCGCTTTGCCGTGAATGGGCTGGTCGATGTTCAGCAACGTTCCGCCAAAAACTTCGCCGATGCATTGGTGCCCCAAGCACACGCCGAGGATACTCTTGGTCTCGGCGAACTCGCGCACAATCTCCGGCATCATTCCCGCCTCAGACGGAATTCCGGGCCCGGGTGACAAGACTATCTTTTCAAACGGCTCCACTTCGCTGAGGGTAATTTCGTCGTTGCGCCTCACCGTGACCTTGACGCCCTCAAGCTCCTCAAGCATCTGAACGAGGTTGTAGGTAAAGGAGTCGTAGTTATCTAGCATCAGTATCTTCATGTTGCCCTCCACTACAGCTCTTGCGCGCGCGAGATCGCGGCCCTGAGCGCCCCAAGCTTCGCGTGCGCCTCGTTTAGCTCACTTTCCGGAATCGAGTCATGCACGACCCCCATGCCAGCCTGGTACACGAGCCTCTTGTTGATGCTCAGGAATGACCGGATCATGATTCCGAAAACAGCGTCCCCGTTGAATCCAAAGAAGCCCACACAGCCGCCGTAATGGCCGCGACGTATCGGCTCAAGCTCATCCAGAAGCTCGAGCGCGCGGTACTTCGGAGCTCCGGAGAGGGTCCCTGCCGGAAAGGTGTCGCTCACGATCTGTGGTGCAAGCCCCACCTGAGGGAGGTTCCCCTCAACCTCAGACACGAGATGAGTGACGTGCGAAAACTTCTGAACAAAGCGGAATCGTGTGACCTTGACACCTCGGCAGTGCCGACTGAGGTCATTTCGGGCCAAGTCGACCAGCATACAGTGCTCGGCGTTCTCCTTGGGGTCGTCCAGCAGCTTTTCGATCGCAATACGATCATGATCCTCATCTCCGCTTCTCTTGGTTGTGCCGGCGATCGGATAGATGCCCGCGGTGCGCCCTCGGATGATAATCTGTGCCTCCGGAGAGGAGCCGAACAGCCGATATCCGCCGAAGTCTCCGTAGAAGAGGTAGGGCGATGGATTAATCGTTCTCAGAGCGCGGTACACCTGAAAGTCATCCCCCTCGAACTCCTGCAGGTAGCGGCGTGAGGGCACTATCTGGAATACGTCTCCTCGGGCGATGTGCCTCTTGCATGCCCTTACGAGCTCCAGGAAGTCCTCATCGGGCACAACCGAGGTTTCGGTGCCGATAGGCCTAAAGGGGAAGGTGCGAACGGGAGAATCAAATGCAGCCCGAAGCAGCTGCTCGCGGCTTAGGGGTGCCGGCGCCCCCTCCACGGAGTTCTCAACAACGTGCACCTCATTCCGAAAAGGATTAAAAGCCAAAATGTAGCGGTACACCGTGAAGGAGACCTCTGGGATCGCCACGTCGTCGTTGCGCGGCTTGGTGAGTGAGATGCTCTCCATGAGCTCGATAGCCTCAAACGAGGCATACCCAAAGGCCCCGTTCACCACGCCTTTCGGCAGTGGACCACTTTTTAAAGTAAAGGAGCCCAGAAACTGCGAGATCTCTTCCCTAAATCCGGTCCCACGGCTAGCCGCTCTGGGCGAATCCTCCTTGTCCAACTTGGACACCCGAACCACACCCCGGTCGATCGACAACTGGGCAATAGGATCGCAGCAGATAAATGAGCGGCAGTCATCCTCACCGCGATAGTCCGAGCTCTCCAGGAGCAGGCATCGGGGGAACCGGTCCCGAAGGCGGAGATACACGGCAACCGGAGAGGTGAGGTCGGCTATCACGGTGTGGCAGGCGGTCTGAATGTTCATAGTTTAAGGCTCGCTACGGGCCAGGCGGCATAATGCCTGTGCCAGGGTACGTGGGGGATTCCGCGATGTGAAGGGGTATAGTATGTGGGCTTACGCCCAGAAGGAGGAGAAGGAGAAGATTGGAGAGAGCTTGCTCTTCATGACAACTACCCTACGCGCGAGCCGGCAGGAGGTCAAGAAAAACATCCTATTCTGAAGACCGCCCCCACCTCCTTTTTGGGAGTCTTCCCGAAGGCCTTTAAGCTGCCCCGCAAACAGCTGCACAGCCAGCCATCCCCCTTCGAAAGCGAAAAAGACCTGTCGCTTCCGGTCGTTGACTGTTCGAATTGCCGCTGTTTCTTGATTACCCTCGGGCCTTTAGTAGCCGGGGTTTGTTGTGTTCCCTAAGGTTCTAACACGAGAAGGTGCGCTTTGAGTAAGCCACACGCCGACGGATTGGTCCCGGATGCTCGTAAGCTCCTTGAGGCCTACTTGAATGGTCCGGAGGTTACGTACCAGGATCGGGAGGTGACCAAGTTGTTTTACGGGTTGGGCGATGGGTACTCCTACTCCCTCAAGGAGATAGCGAGGATCTTTAAGACAACGCCCGAAGAAATCCAGAGAATCAACGGGGAGATGAGGTTGAAACTCATAAACCAGGAGCTTCTCTGGGTGGCCGAGAAAGCCCAAAAGGCAAAATGATTCGGTTTTTTGAACCTGCCTGCGTAGAGAGCATTCCAATGCCCTCTACGCCGGCCTTTCCCCTCTTTTCTTTCCATCCCGCTCACGTGGCGCCCGGCCGTGCCCCACAAGCCGAATGTGCTTTGCAAAGGTACGCATGACGGTGCCCTCCCGTGAAAGCGCGAAGATCCAGCCGCCGTAGATCCGAAACTGCTCGCCGGTTATCTCAAAGCGCGACAACGCCCCGGATATCTTGTGCTTCTCGATCGG
>CANIHJ010000010.1 GCA_947467385.1 Deltaproteobacteria bacterium
ACGTCGTCGGCCTTGCGGAAGGTGTCGAGCAGCGACGTGTTGCGGCCGGCAATCGACAGCAGGCGCTGGTTAGGAATCGTGATGAGCGTGTCAGCGTGCTTCCTGAGCTCCTCGATACCGCGGTCTGCATTGCGCATGCGGCGCTTTCCCTCGAAGAGGAAAGGCTTCGTGACGACGCCAACGGTAAGGCAGCCGAGGCTCTTAGCAACTTCGGCAACAACCGACGCGCCGAACGTTCCCGTTCCACCGCCCATGCCGGCCGTGATGAATACCATGTCAGCGCCATCAAGCGCCTTGCGGATCGACTCAACGCTCTCGCGGGCAGCCGCACGTCCGATGTCCGGATCAGCTCCAGCACCAAGACCCTTGGTGATGTCATCGCCGAGGCGAATTTTGTTGGTCGGGAGTGCAGAGGTGAGCGCCTGCGCGTCCGTGTTGGCCGCAAAGAACTCAACGCCGGTGAGGCCGCTGCGGATCATGTTGTTGACAGCATTAAGGCCGCCGCCGCCGATGCCGAAGACCTTGATGTTTGCATTATTTGCCTGAAGCTTCTGGCTTACATCGTCCATGCTGTTACCCTCCGCACGTCTTTGTTGAAAATCAAATTCGATCTGCTCGCGATCCGACACAAACTTTCTCCCACGATCATCCGACATCAGCGTTGGCGTCCGCCCCACAAACGATCGCGCGAGATCCCCTGCTCCGCCCTCTCACTGGCGTGCCGATTTCGAGCCGCCCCATTATTCCCCTTTGCGCTTAAAAGTAAAGAGAGACAAAAGGTGTTTTCCTGTCACACGCGACCACTTTCCAGACCCGAGTTTTACCAACCGGCGGAAAGCCTCCCGCCGACGATGGAGACCCCTAGGGAGCTCTCAGATAGTACCCGCTCGTCCCCCAAAGGACCACTCGCCCAGCCCAGAATTTCCCTAAAAATGCTCGGTAAACCAGCCAACTACCCGTCCCATGGCCCGGCCAACCCGACCCGGTCCGGATGACGCCCGGGCAGACTCGGAGCCTGAGGCGCCATGCAGGACGAGCCCCACGGCAGCCGCGTGCTCCGGCCCCCTTACGAGGTCTACAAGGCCCCCGACGCCAGCCGGCTCGGCCCGACGAACCGGAAGATTAAACACCTGTTCAGCCACTTGGGCGAGACCAGGCATGTTGGCCGCCCCTCCCGTAATCACGATACCGCTCGTAAGCGAGTCCTCGCACCCAGCCTTGACCAGCTCGCGCTGAATAAGGCCGAAGATCTCCGACACGCGCGGCTCGATAATGTCGGCCAAGACCGACTTCGACAGCACCCGTGCCGCGCGGCCGCCGACGGATGGCACCTCGAGGGTCTCGTTCTTGCTTACCTGAGAGGAAAGGGCCGAGCCGTGCTCACACTTAATACGCTCGGCTGCCGCGAGGGGCGTGCGCAAGCCGGCCGCGATGTCGTTTGTGATGTGGTTGCCGCCGACCGCGAGAACCGAGGTGTATTTGATGGCTCCGTTGTGATAGACGGCGATACTCGTGGTACCCCCGCCGATATCGAGCAGGCAAACCCCGAGCTCCTGCTCCTCCTGCGACAGCACACCTCGACCCGCGGCGATCGGCGCAGCGACTATATCCTGGACCGTTAGCCCGCAGCGGTTGGCGCACTTTACGATGTTTTGGGCGCTTGCTATCGAGCCTGTGACGATATGCACCCGGACCTCAAGCCTCACGCCCGAGATTCCGATCGGGTCCTTGACGCCGTCCTGCTCATCAATCACGAACTCCTGGGGAAGCACGTGTAGGATCTCACGGTCGAGGGGAACCGCAACGGCCTTCGCCGCCTCGATAACCCGCTCAATGTCGAGCGCCGATACCTCTTTGCCCTTGATGCCAACAATCCCGTCGCTGTTCTGCGAGCGCAGGTGGCTGCCTGATATGGACGCGAAAACGTTACTGATCTCGCACCCGGCCATAGTCTCGGCCTGCGCCACAGCCTTGCCGATGGCGCTCACGGTACCCTCAATGTTTATGACGACCCCCTTTCGCAACCCACGCGAAGGGCAAGATCCAACGCCGACGATATCGATACGGCCGTCGCTCTTCCTCTCACCAACAACCACCTTGATGCTTGAGGTGCCTATGTCTAGACCGGCTATCAGAGAGGATGGGGTTGGCATGCGACAACTCGGATAAGAAAGGGTTTACCGGGCAGAGACTAAACGCAGTTTGTGTCCGCCGCAAGCCATTTTAAGTTACCTAAAGTAACGCGCATTTGCAACGTCCCCGTGCGTTCCGCGCGAGCTAGCTCTTTTTGGGGGCGGTTGGCTTCGATGGGGATGAGGCCTGGGGCTCCTCGGACTTGAACTTAACTACCCCTACGCGAGCGAAGGCAAGGTCAATCCGCGCCACGTCGTTGAAGCGGTCACGCAGGGTGGAAAGGAGCGCCACAAGGCGCTGGCCCTGCTCAGCCAGAGGCACCGGGGCGTCGGGGGAGGCGCTGAAGACGACGGGAAACGGCACCCCCTCGAACACCACCGAAAAGTCACCCCTGCCCTCAAACCGCACGCTGCGCGCGTTGCGGCTAACGGTGCGCTCAAGGGTGTCGATCGAATCGGCCGCCAGGGCGAGCTGGGAACGAACGATGTCAGGCGAATGGGCGCGCGAGGCAAGCCCCTCGACCACGACCAGGTGGCTGACGGTCTCTGCAGTCAGCCCGTACAGTGGCCCGCCTGAGGGCATAATGAAGCTGCCATCGCTTGAGATAATCCACCTTTCGTTGTCCACTAGGCCGATAAACTTGGGCGTTCGCTCCTTGATCGAAAGGACAAAGCAGCCCCAGGCGCGGAACGTGCCCTCGGGACAGCTCTGAAGGCTTGCCTCCTCTATCCAAGGGCTCTCCTCCACTTTGCTCTGAATATCGGTGCCATTGACGTGCCACCACACAACAGACCGGCCAAACGGCAAGACCCGCTCCACTTCAGTGCGAGAGAGAACGCGCAGCCCCTCAATCCGCACCTCCTTGCGTTCCATCAGCTCAGAACCCCTGGCACGCGCCGAATCCCACATGCGCTTAAAAAAGCCGGGATTATCCATGTAGTGGAGTAGTAGGACGCTGCAAGCAATAAGGGATGTGTAAAGCAACCGCATGCCGAAACTATACCCTCACTGAACCGGTTCGCCGAGAGGAAAAAAACGGCAGTTCATTTCCCCCGCGCAAAAAACCAAGGCGTGGCGGCTGTCTTTAGGGCCACACCTTCAACTCAGGCTCAAGCTCGATGCCTGAGTGTTGCCTGACACGGGTCCGGCAGAGCTCGATAAGCTGCCTCACATCGCCCGCGGTTGCCCGCTTCTCGGGATTAACGATCCAGTTGGCGTGAAGCTCAGAGATCTGCGCCCCGCCAACACGCTGGCCCTTGAGCCCAGCGGCCTCCAAGACTCGACCAGCCGGAAGGTCGGGGCGAGGGTTTTTGAATACAGACCCGGCGGAAGGCAGCGCAAGCGGCTGGCGCGCGCGGCGCTCTGCCAGATGCTCGCTACAGAGGCGCGAGATCTCGGAGCGTTCGCCGCGAATGAGCCGGAAAACTACTGAGGTGACCGTCATTCCGGGTGAAAGCCCTGAGGAGCGGTACGACCACGGGAGGACGTCGTGCTCCCAGACGCCGTGCGTTCCGTCAGCAAGTACTCCATACACGCGCACGACACGCTGGCCAATCTCGGAGCCGTGGGCACCAGCGTTCATAAACGCGGCCCCTCCGATCGATGCCGGGATGCCGGCAGCGAATTCAAGCCCAGACCACCCCTCGTCGGAGACCTTACGGGCAAACGACATGAGGGAAGCCGCGCCACCAACCTCGACTGTCCCATCTTCCGCAAGCCACGTGACGGAACGAAAAGACGCCCCGAGCCGCAGCACCCAACCGTCGAGGCCCTCATCGGCGATAAGAAGGTTGCTGCCGTTTCCGAGCGCCCGTACGTCCTGATCCATCCGGGCAAGGAGCGAAACCACTTTACCAAGCTCCTCCGCAGTGTCGACCGTCACGAGGGCACGAATCGCCCCGCCAATCGCAAGAGTGGTTACACTTGAGGCAAGCACGTCACGCCGGGCACGCGCACCGACGATGGCCTCAACCAAAGGAAAGAGTCCCGCGTCGAAGCCATGCCTGTGCCTACTTGCCGGTTGCGCGCTCATGGTGCGGCCTAATGGTCCTGCGCCACGCGCAGCTCGGTGATCGTATCAGAGTTGACGGACATCGGCGCGCTGGGCGCTGAAAGTGCCTCAAGAAACCTCTCCGGCATCTGGCCTACCGACCCCGCCCCGAGGCACACAAGCAGCGTTCCCGGCTCTAGGGTCGGGGCGATTTCGCCCGGCGCATCCTCGATGTTGGCTATGAAGCGCACGTTGTCGTGGTCGAGCGACTTGCTCAGTATTTCGCCCGAAACCCCCTCCATCGGATTTTCGCTGGCGGCGTATATATCGGTAAGGATCACTCGATCAGCATCGCGGAACGATGTCAGGTACTCCTGCCAGCACAGCTTAGTGCGCGTGTACCGATGCGGCTGGAAGAGCACAACAATTTCAGAAACCGAGTCCCCCAGGCACTCGCGGCACGCCTTAAGCGTTGCGCGAATCTCGGTCGGATGGTGGCCGTAGTCGGTCATCACTGTCACACCAGCGGACTCACCAACAATTTCAAGGCGGCGCTTTACGCCGCCGAAAGACGCCAGCGCCTTGCGGATGACCTCAACCGAGACTCCGAACTCTAGAGCAACGCCGATTGCGCCTAGGCAGTTCTGCACCAGGTGGCGCCCCAGCATCGGGAGCTTAAATTGTCCCAGGTGCGCCCCGCGGTACACAACCCCGAACTCCATGCCCTCGCGGTTGCCAGTGACGTTCACCGCCGTTAGATCGGCGTCCGCGCTAAACCCGTAGGTGAGGATGCGGCGCTTGCACTCGCTGGCGAGCTGGCGCACGGTTGGGTCGTCCACGCACAAAATAGCGAGCCCGTAGAACGGAACCGACTCAACGAACTTGCGGAAGGAGTCCTCAAGGTCCTGGCGCGAGCGGTACGCATTCATGTGCTCATCGTCGATATTGGTCACTACCGCCACAGTGGGCTTGAGAAGGAGGAAGCTCCGATCGCTCTCGTCCGTTTCCGCAACGAGGTAATCCCCCTTACCGAGCCGCCCGCCGGTGCCGAGCGACTTTACCTGGCCGCCGATTACAACGGTCGGATCGAGGTGCGCCGCATCGAGGATCACCCCGCACATGCTCGTGGTGGTGGTCTTGCCGTGTGAGCCCGCTACTCCGACTCCGTACTTGAGGCGCATAAGCTCGGCCAGCACCTCGGCACGCCGCACGACCGGGATCTTGCGCCGCTTCGCCTCGCGGATCTCGGGATTAGAGGACACGATTGCAGACGAGTAAACGACGAGCGAGGCGGACGCCGGCAGGTTGGTCGCAGCGTGGCCGAAATTCACTTTCGCCCCGAGCTTCTCAAGACGGCGTGACACGTCAGAGGCCTTCAGGTCAGAGCCCGACACCTGAAAGCCCGAGGTCAGGAGGATCTCGGCCAGGCCCGACATGCCGGAGCCGCCGATGCCGATGAAGTGAAAATGGAGGCGGGGGTTGTACATGGAGGCTCACTGCCAGGGGGCGCCAATGCCCCAAACGCTACCCCGAAGAGGTACCACAAGCGGCGCCAATCTGAAACGGCTGCCTGGGCAAAGATCCGGCTGTTCAATGGGATTCGGCTGCGCGCAGCACCGCACCCGCCCGCCTGGGCCCGGCGGGTAGTCAAAGCCCTCCTTTGTTGGTATGACCAGCCAGCTATCGGAAAGGTATTAGGTATGGCATCCGCAATGGACCTGCCGCTCGATGCGACCCCGCAAGAGCGCTATGTTTTTAAGCCCCTGTATGGCTCCAGCCACTATTGGGCCCTGGGGCACCTACGAGGTAGCGTGGCGGGCTCGCGCGTTCTCGATATCGGCGCGGGAGGGGGCGGAATTGGCCGCGCCATAAAGCCTGAGGGGCCCGCAGCGCTCGTAGCGATCGAAATAGACCCGCGCGCCCAGATTGCCCTACGGGAGACCTACTCCGAGGTGCACGACAGCCTAGACGCCCTACGGGGAAGATCCTTCGACACTATTATACTGCTGGACGTACTGGAGCACATGTCCGATCCATTCTCCTTCCTCAAGGGTGTTCAGGGAGTTTTGGCTCCTGGTGGCAGGATCCTCATCTCGGTGCCCAACGTTGCCCACTGGAGCGTGCGGCTTCCGCTGCTGTTTCTGGGGCGCTTTGAGTACCGATCGCGCGGCATACTCGACCGTACCCACCTGCAGTTCTTCTCGCGCAGGCGCTTTCGGGAGATGTGCTCCTCAGTGCCGGGGTGCTCGGTTCAGGAGCTTTCGGCGAGCATCGAGCCGGTGGAGCTTGTCCTGCCACAGTGGAGCGTTCAGAACCCGTTCTTTGCGCTTTTGGGAAAGGTCCGCGCCGCCGTTGCGCACGCCCTGCCGAGCCTGATGGGATACCAGCACCTGGCCGTGCTGAAGCGTCCCTAAGCAGCGGACAGCGCGTCCCGAACCAGACTTCCTGCCAATCAACGGCCGAGCCGCTGGAAGAGGTAAGCCACGACGCTCAGCACGACGCTGATCAGTAGCATCGAAGCGATCGGGGCGTACACGAAGGTGCCTCTGCCTTCGTAGGAGATGTCCCCAGGGAGCTTGCCGAACCAGGAGTAGGTCCACGGGTAGCGCTGTAGCACCGCCGCCACAAGACCCAGAACGACCAGAAAAACACCTAACCCTATCAGAAGCTTGGGAATGCTCATGTGACTGTCAGCCTATGCCGCTGTGCGGTTGCAAGCAGCACCCCTAAGCTGTCATTATTGCGGCATTCTTTCAACGAGTTGATGTGAGCATTAGCCTGACCGAGATTATCGTGGTGTTCGTGGTAGCCCTACTCCTCTTTGGGCCGGAACAGCTGCCCGTTTTGGCGCGCGGCATCGGAAAGGTTGCCGGCGACCTCAAGCGAACCTCAAACTCCCTGCGGCGCGAGTTCTACAACTCCGTCTACACCCCCGCCGCCGAGATCAAGCGCGACATAACCGCCGAGGGGCACTCACTCAGGGCGCTTAAGGCCGAGGTTCTCTCGGCCCCCTCTGCGCCTACTGCAGCCCCCAAACCCAGCACCGCGGCCGAAGGTCCCGCCGCGGCGCCGAGCGCCGATGCGAACAGCTGCGAGCCCAGCCCACCGCCCCCCGCGGAGAAACCATGACCCAGCCAGTCGATGCCGATCAGTTCCGCATGAGCCTCATGGAGCACCTGCGCGAGCTTCGCAAGCGACTCTTCTACTCGGCGTCCGCCGTTGTCATCGGCGCCATAGCCGCCTACTCGTACGCTGGAATAATCTTCGGGATCCTCTGCAGGCCATTCTTTCTTGCGTTTCCGGCCAGCCCGCTGATTGGCACGGCTCCCGCCGAGGCGTGGCTCCTCAAGATGAAGGTCTCTCTCTTCGCCGGAGCGATACTCACGTCGCCCATCCTCTTCTATCAGGTGTGGCGTTTCGTCGCGCCAGGCCTGCATGCGAGCGAGCGTCGCTACGTAGTGCCGTTCGTCCTGTTGAGCACGATGCTCTTCGCCGTTGGCGGCTACTTTTGCTACGAGATGGTGCTGCCGCTGTCGCTCTCATTTTTTCACGATGAGTTTCGGTCAATTGGGGTTACCCCCACCATCAAGATGGGCGACCACCTCTCGATGTCGGTGACTGCGATCCTCGCATTCGGCCTCGTGTTCGAGCTTCCGCTTCTTGCATTCTTCCTGGCACGCGCTGGAGTGATCGATCACTCATCGCTCATACGATACTATCGGCATGCGGTCGTCGCGATCTTCATCGTGGCGGCAGTCCTAACACCGCCCGATGTCGTAACGCAGCTGCTTATGGCTGGGCCGCTCATGGTGCTCTACGGCATTAGCATCGCCGTGGCGTTTTTCGCGGCTCGCAAAGGCAAAGAGGCTGTTGCCGATGCCACTTCGCAGCCGAAAATACAGCCCAACAGCCCTGCGTCCGGCCCGCAAACCGCACAAGTTACCGGCTCAAACTAGCAGACCGCCACCTACTCCCAGCCACTTACCCCCTTTCGTCTCCGAATGAGCTACCGCTCGTAAAGGAAAAGCCACTTTTGGCCGCTTACGCATCTTTAGGAGCGAGGAGCATGGAGTTAGCACAAGATCAATTCAGCATGGGCGCGAAGGACACTTCCTGGGATCGGGCTCTAGATGCGGTGAGAACAACGCTGCACGTGCCCGCTGCGCTCTCGACGCTCATTCGAGGTGCTTGGGGAAACAACATCACGCCCAAGGATTTCTTTCGCCTCTTAGGCTATCCAGGCTCCAATTCAGCCTGCTTAGTGCGGGCTGCGGAATCAACACAAGAGGGCGAGCCCCTCACGTCCATCGACGTGGAGGGCGCCATTGAAAAGCTGGGCGTAAGGACTGCGGCCGTTACGGTGGCAGTCAACTTTGTGTGCCAGAGCATGCTTGAGTCAGCGCCCCCCGAGAAGGTATGGCTCCCGGTCCTGAAGCGCCTCATGAGCGACGTGGAGATCGGCTACCACTTCGGCATGAGCGCTGAGCGGCTGGGCACCGAAGAGGGAATCCTTGTGGGTTTCTCGTATTGGGCCGGGCTCGCCGTGCTCCTAGGGCGACACCCGCGTGAGTTCGCCGAGCTGTTTAAGTCCGGGGACCTGAATGTCAGCAAGCAGCTCGTAACAGAGGCGTTCGGCTGCGAAGCGTACCAAGCTGGGTCCCTGGCGCTCCAGCAGCTCGGATTCGGCCCCGACGTCGCAACGGCTGCAGCAATAGCTGTTGGGGACCTGCGCACTGACCTCGTGCAGGTAAAGGCCGAGGTGGCGACCTGGCGGGCTGCACGCCTTTGGATTAGTGCCCTGGGGCGAGGCGAGCTCTATCCAACCGACGAGTCGGCGCAGCAGGCTTTTCCTGAGCTCATTCCGCCGGTGCTCTATGAGCTTGGACGCAACGAGCTTCCGCTACACCTCTCCATGCTCTACCAGCATATTAACCAAGTGCGCGAAGTGCATTCGGCTTGGACCTGGCATCTTCCCAGAGCGACCTACGAAGAAACGGGACGGGAGGTGGCAAAAAATGGGATGTCTCACGCCTACACCACGTCGCGCACGCAGACAGCAGTTGTACGCTAGCGCCGAATTTTTTTTCTGCCGCCGATGTTTCGTTTGACACCGCACCCTGCGCGCCGTCATGATGATTAGAAGGCGACACGCTACGGGAACCGGCCATCGAATCCCTCCCCATGTACTTAGCTTCCCGAATGGCTGGTTATCGAAGGGTGACGTCGACCGAAACTGGGGCACCTATCTGGAAACAGATAGGTGCTATTTTTTTGCTCCTTCCCGCACCAAAAAAGCCGTTCTACGCGCAAAATCAGGCAATTTAGAACGATTTCCAGGCACGCCGATTTTGGCTACTATAACCGGATGCAAAGAAAGGCAGCCTCACTCTCGGTAAAGGAATTAGCGCAACGGGTGCAGGGCACGGTGCTCGGCGACAGCGCGCTCACGATCTCAGGTGTGTGCTCGCTCGATGCGGCCACAGCGGGCCACCTCTCGTTCATTCGGTCGAAATCCAGCGAGCATCTTATGCGAGAGCTTCTGCCATTGCCGGCTATAGCGCTCCTCGTAAGCAGAGAGATCGCCCCGCAATCCAAGCCGAAAACGGCCGCCACGATCATTGTGGTGCCCGACGCATACCTCGCCTTCGTTGATCTCCTACCGCTCTTCGTCGAAGAAGATGTGCGCGCCCCCGGCATTCATCCGACCGCAGTCGTGGCCAGCGATGCCCGTATCGGCAAGGACGCAAGCATCGGTGCCTACTGCGTGATCGGCACAGGTGCCTCAATAGGTGACGCAGCCGTGCTCCACCCGCATGTTCGGGTCTACGACGGAGCCCAAATCGGGTCGCACGCGCAGCTCTTTAGCGGAGTGGTTGTTCGCGAAGAGTGCATCATCGGGGACCGCGTCACGATTCACGACAATTCGGTGATCGGCGCAGACGGCTTCGGCTACATCCCCGATCCGACCGCCAAGGTCCGCAAGGTCCCGCAGATCGGCAACGTGGTGATCGGAGATGACGTCGAGATTGGTGCCAGCACATGTATCGACCGCGGAGCGATCGGCTCAACGAGGATCGGCCGGGGGACCAAGATCGACAATCTGGTCCAAATTGGGCACAACACCGTGATTGGGGCGTTCTGCTTCGTGTGCGGAGGAACGGGCATAGCGGGCAGCTGCACAGTCGGCGATGGCGTTGTTATAGGCGGAGCGTGCGGAATTGCGGACCACTGCGAAATCGTTTCCGGAGTTCGGCTCGGCGGCTGGACGGGAGTAGTAACCTCCTTAACCGAGCCCGGCGACTATGCCGGCTTCCCCGCGATGAAAGCCGGTGACTGGCGCAGGCAGCAGGTCAGGCTCTTGCGCTTGACCCGGGAAAAGAGCGTGGGGCGCGCGTAGTGCAGAGGATTCGAATGGCTCGCATTCAGCGCCTCCTACTTCCGCTCGGCCTTGTGACCCTCATGGGGTGCCAGGGCTCCGGTAGCGAGCCGCCTCCTTCCCGAGCAGTAGAGCTTCGCCTTTTTTACCCATCCGAGCTTCAGCCGATCCTCGAGCCTGCGGTTGCGCGATTCAACGCAGCGCCCATTTCCAAGGGCGGAATGAGCGTGCGGGTTTCAGCGCTGCACGCTGACGGAGCTGCGGCCGGAGCTCGGATAGCAAGTGAGCCGCCAGAGCTTCCTGTAATCTGGCTATCGTCATCCTCACTATCGCACGGGCCTTTCGCCTCGGGTTCCGCCTCTTCCGGAATGAGCCTCGCAGAGTGCCGCTCGCTTGCAAGCTCAGACATCGGCGCGGCCTTTCGAGCCTCCGACGGCTTTCTCGTGGAGGAGCACGGGAGCGAGGCGCTCTTCGCCCAATTCGTCTCGCCCTCCTCCGAACCAGACCCGGCCAAGGTGCCCCTCATTTTCATGGGCCTGCCCGGGTCCTCGGCGTCCGGACTTGCGGCTTACCTCATGACTTGCAGCGCCGCCCTAAAGATCCGGCCACAATCGCTCAGCGCTCTGCAGGTGCAGGGCGAAACCGCCGCCATAGAAGCCAGTCAGGTGCGGTTCGCCCGCTACTTTCCCTCTGATCCCCAGATGCTCGCGTTCACCGCGTCGCTGCACGGAGGCCAGCCGGCCATCGCCCTCACGACGGCGCAGCAGGTCAAGGCCCACAACACGCGCATGCCCGCAGCGCCCCTGACCTTCGTGCGGGCTGGCGTGCCAAGCTTTAGCCTCGACTACCCCGTGTGCGCCGTTCGTCATGCAAAACTCTCCCCGGAACTATCCGAGGCGCAGCGCTCTGCCATGCAGGAGATCTTCGGCCCTGAGCTTCAGGCGCAGCTTGCAAAACAAGGCTTTGGACCCCCAAGCTCCGAGGGCTCGACAGAGGAGGCTGGCACAGCATTGGCGCTCCTCAACCTCTGGCCCTCCGCTCGTAAGCCCTCCTTGTCGGCCTTTGTTATCGACACCTCATCGAACGTCCCCCAGGAGATCCTCGCGCCGCTGGAGCGCGAGCTTCAGGCGTTCTCCTCACGGCCGGCAGTCGCCCGAGACTCACTAACCCTCATATCGACCTCAACGCGGCCGGAGCTTCTCGCTCCAGCATCCACGGACCACTCGCGCTTCAGGGAGGCGGTGAAGGCCCTTCCGAGCTCCGGCGCGCTTGCCCTGCGGGAGGGCCTCGCGCTGGCGATGTCGCTGGTCACCGATGCCCCGCTCTCGCAGTACCGTGGAGTGATAATCGCTGTCGTCACGGGCCAGGACACGGCCTCCGCCATCAGTGCTGCCTCGCTCGCGCAGCGCTCCCTCGCCGCGATATCGCGCCGGGGAACCTCCCTGTACATAGTCGGCATTACAGGCCCGGCTAGCCAACCGGGGCAACTCTCTTCTGCGGCGCAGCTCGCTGCCGATCTCGGTGGGACCTACGTCGAGACCTCTATTCAGGGCATTCCGACGGCGCTGCGTGGCATCTTTCAGGAGATAGAGTAGGATCTCGCCTACTAGCGCAAGCCCTCAGCCGACAGGATGTGGCCAGAGTGCAGCGCCTCGACGGTCGTGCCGCGCGTGATCAGCAGCGCTCCACTCTCTTCGATGCCGGAATAGATCCCGCGCACGGTGCGCTCACTCACCTCAATTGCAAGAGCCGTCTGCCCCGGCACGAAGCAGCTTCGCTCCTCCCACTCTGACCGGAACGAGGCGAAGCCCCCCTGTCCCACAAATCGCTCATGACAGCTCCGCAAGGACGCCCCTAATGCCCCTGCAACGTGCTCAACGGAAAGATCAATGCCCGACACCGCACGCGCCGAGAGCGCCCTTGGCACGTCAGCTGGCGCCTCGACGAGATTGAGACCGATGCCAACCAGCACCACCCGCACACCGTCCGACTCCTGAACCTCAATCAGGATACCACCAAGCTTATTAAGATCTCCCGCGCGCACTACAACGATGTCGTTGGGCCACTTCAGCCGAACCGGAACGCCGAGCTCCTCCAGCGCAGACGAGATCCCCACTCCGATTGAAAGTGAGTACCCCGTCAGCTCTGCGGCCATCATGCGTGTGGAGAAGAGAAACGTGCCCATAAACGCGCCGCCGGTGCCAGACCAGCTTCTGCCCTGCCGCCCGCGTCCCGCCAGCTGCCGCCTGGCGACAACCAGACCTGCCCCCTCGGCGGAGCCCGCCACCGTCGGCACCTCGCCGCGTGCCACGTCCATGGTCGAGCCGACCTCCTCGTAAAGGCTAGCAAAAGCGAATCCGGGAAGCGCGAGGGAGCTATGCCGCATAGTAGGTCGTATTGATGCGCATCGAGATGTCGACGTTTGGCGCGTGGGTCGTCAGAAATCCCGCCGACACGGCGTCGATACCGAGAGCCTTGAGTGCCGGAAGCCTCTCCTTCGTGATGCCACCCGAGACCTCGATGAAGGGACGGTGCGGGGCCGAATGCAGAAACGCTAGCGCCTCGCGCAGCGCCGCATCCGAGAAGTTGTCCAGCATCAGAATCGTGGGCCGGAACTCAAGCGCCGCCTTGAGCTCATCGAGCGAGCGCACCTCGACCTCCCAGGGCATGTAGAGGGGCTTCTCCTTAGCGATGCGCGCTAGCGCCCCGCGGACGCCGTGCGAGTGGGCATCGATATGGTTGTTTTTGACCAGGATCATATCGCCGAGCGAAAGCCGGTGGTTGCTTCCGCCGCCAACAGTGACGGCATACTTGTCGAGCATGCGCCAGCCAGGCATGGTCTTGCGCGTGTCCAGCACCACCAACCCTCCCGCGGCGGCAACGAAGTTGCGCGTGTTGGTCGCAACACCACTGAGCCTCTGCAGAAAGTTTAGCACCGTCCGCTCAACCGCCAGTATGTCGCGCGTGGAGCCCTCAAGCTCGACCAAGACCGACTCTGGCTCAACAAACTCGCCGTCACGGCTGCGCTCGCTCACCTCAACAGAGAACCTTCCCTCATCAATAATCATGGGGACGATCTCAAGCCCGCACACGACGAGCGGCTCACGCGCGATCACGCGCGCGCGAGACTGGTGCTCCCTCGAAACCGAGAGCTCGGCAGTGATATCCCCAAGCGCAAGATCTTCCTCTAGCGCTAGCGCAACAAGCTTTCGAACGAGTGGAGAGCCTCTCATGCCGTGTTCCTCCTTAGCGATTGAGCACCCATTGAATTCCGTGCCGCCCAAGCACCTTGCACGTGGCCGCAACCGGCACGGCAAGAAACAGCCCAAGAAGCCCAAAGAGCTGGCCCCCGGCATAAAGCGACAGCATAATCACGAGCGGAGAGAGGCCAACCGTCTCGCCGATAATGAGGGGCGTTATAATGGCACCCTCAAGCCCCTGCACGATAGCGAAGACGAGCCACACCCACAGCACATGCTGAAAATCGCCAAAGGTCACGAGCGCCATGAGCGAGCTGAGAAGGAGGCCTGAAATCGTACCCACATATGGAATCAGGTTACCGAACCCCGTCACAAACCCGAGAAGCAGCCACAGGTCAACGCCGATGACCCCTAGCCCGACCGAATAGAGAACAAACAGGATCGAGCACACGATCACCTGCCCGCGAACAAACGACGAGACGTAGAGATCAATCTCGCGGCTGACCGACGCCACCCGCTCGCGCTTCATGATCGGGAAGAGGCTCAGGAAAAAGGCGTGGAGGCGCGGCAGGTCGATCGCGAGGTAGAAGACGATAAAGGGCAGGAGCGCTAGGTTGATGAGGGTGAGCACCTGGTTATACCCGCGCGTGATGGTGTTCAGCAGCGCGGTCCCGAGCCCCTTGACAGTATCTCCGCTAACCGAACTCCAAGCCGTCGGGAGCGACGCAACGAGGTCATCGACGCTCTCACTACTGCGGAGGGGCTCCGGAAGGACTTCGCGCAGGCGATACACAAAGGGCAGCAGGCGTTGCCGCCCGAGATCAAGGTACTGGTTAAGGTTCACGCTGAGCTTCTCAAACTCTTCAACGAGCGACGGAATTGCGGTCACCGCCAGCAGCCCGAGACCCGCCGCAAAAGACCCGAAGACGATCCAGAAACCCATGAAGCGCGATATGCCCCTGCGCTCAAGCCGCTCCAGGAGCGGATCGAAGGCGTAGCCGATGAAGTACCCAAGCACGAGGAGCATCGCAAGCTCCTTGAGCCTTACCAAGAGCCACAGCACCCCGGCGGCAAAAATGAGGGTTAAAACCCAGGCCGGCGGCAAGAGCCTCGACCTGCTGTAGCCATTTGAGGATAGAGCGTTCGGCATAGGGGCATCACACAAAACTTAAGACGGGGCGGCCAAAGATCTGCTCAACTTCTTCGCACAGGGTCTCTGAAGGAACTACGCACACGGGGGAGTTGGCGCTATCACGAAGCACGATGGAGACCTCTCCCTCATCGAGCTGCAAGCGCACCTTGACTGGGCATGTGCCCGTGTGGCGCTGGAAAAGCGACTGCACCCGCGGCAGCCGAGTATCGATGTCGTCGCTCGCTGTCAGTAGCAGGAATCCCTGCGTTGCGCTGCGGTCACGCAGGGCTATGAGGGACTCGATCTTTTCGACGATGAGCGCACAGCGCTCGGCTGACACGTCAGCGCGTCCGGAGATGAGAACCGGATCATCAGCCACGAGCAGGTTCTGCACCTGCCGATACGTGTCGGGCCACACGATCGAGTCGATTGTTCCAAGCCAATCCTCAAGCGCAAAGGTCGCGTAACGGTCGCCCTTCTTAGTGTTCTTGAGCTTCAAGGCCGTCACAACGCCGCCTACCCGCACCTCCTTAACCCTGCCCGCCTTTACGTCCGCTGTCGACTTTGCGCCAAGGCGCTTAAGGTCTCCACGAAACTTCTCAAGCGGGTGGCCGGAGATGTAGAAGCCAAGCGCTTCACGCTCGTAGGCGAGCTTTTGGTTGACGGGCCACTCAGGAAGCGTAAAAGGCCGCTTCGGAACGACAGGGCGCGAGGCCGTGCCCCCAAAGAGCGACATCTGGTTCGGATCCGCGTTCTTCTGCGAGGCGAAGATCCTGAGCAGCTCCTCAATCCGCTCAAACATCTCCCGGCGCGGAACCTTCGAGAAGTCGAGCCCGCCGCTGCACACCAGGTTCTCAAAGACACGCTTATTGACGTTGTGCAGGTCGACCCGCGCAATCAGGTCCTCAAGGTCTGTGAAGGGCCCGGACTCGCGCGCAGCGAGAATAGCCTCAACAGCCTTCTGTCCCGTTCCCTTGACGGCCTCAAGGCCAAACAGGATCTGTGAGCCCTCAACGGTAAAGCCTGCCGAGCTGCGGTTGACGTCCGGCGGCAATACAGCAATCGCCTGCTTCCGGCACTCGTTGAAGTTCTTGAAGGTCTTGTCGCTGTCCTCCATGTCGTGCGTCATGAGGGCCGCCATGAACTCCACGCCGTAGTGCGCCTTGAGGTAGGCGGTCTCGAACGACACGAGCGCATACGCAGCCGTGTGGCTTCGGTTGAAGCCGTAGCGGGCGAAGGTCTCCATCTGCTGGAAGATCTCATCCGCAAGGCGCTTCTCGATTCCGCGCTCTACTGCCCCTGACACGAAGCGGGTCTTTTGGCGCGCCATCTCCTCGGGATCTTTCTTTCCCATCGCCTTACGCAGGATGTCAGCCTCGCCGAGCGAGTAGCCTGAAAGCGCCCGCGCAAGTTGCATAATCTGCTCTTGGTAGAGAATGACACCGTAGGTGTCCGCGAGGATGTCCTTCATCACCGGATGCAGATACGCAATCGGCTCGCGCCCGTGCTTACGCTCAATGTACCTGTCGACCATCCCCGCATCCAGCGGGCCCGGGCGATAGAGGGCGAGGATAGCCACGATGTCATCGAAGCAGCTGGGCTTGAGGCGCATCACCATCTCGGTGATGCCGCTCGACTCGAGCTGGAATACGCCGGTTGTGTTTCCACGCGCGAGGAGCGCGTAGGTCTTCTGGTCCTCAAGGGGCAGGAGGTTAAGGTCAAGCTTTACGCCTCTGCTCTCCTCGATGATCTTGAGCGCGGTGTGCAGCACCGTGAGGGTCTTGAGCCCAAGGAAGTCAAACTTCACCAGCCCGACCTTCTCGACGTACGTCATCGAATACTGCGTGACGTCGTTGCCGTCTTTATCGACCATCATCGGCAGGAGCTCATCGAGGGGCCTGTCGCCGATCACAACGCCCGCAGCGTGGGTCGATGAGTGACGCGTGAGCCCCTCTAGCTTAAGGGCTAGCTCAATAAGCTGACTTCCCTCACCGGCTGCATATTCAGCCAGCCTGGGCTCCATCTTAAGTGCCTCGGAGAGGGGATAGTCGAAGCCCTGGCGAGGCGCCGGAACAAGCTGCGCAACGCGATCGGTCTCCGCGTAGCTCATGCCGAGTGCTCGGCCCACGTCCTTGATGGCAGCCTTGGCCTTGAGGGTTCCAAACGTTGCTATCTGGGCAACACGGTCCTTGCCGTACTTCTCTACGACGTACTTAATGACCTGCGCCCGGCCATTAATGCAGAAGTCAACGTCGATATCAGGCATGCTGATGCGCTCTGGATTGAGGAAGCGCTCGAAGAAGAGCTTATTCGTTATCGGGTCAACCTCGGTGATGCGCAGGGCATACGCCACAAGAGATCCGGCAACCGAGCCGCGGCCAGGCCCTACCGGAATACTGTTGTCCTTGGCCCAAACGATGAAGTCTGCCACCACCAGGAAGTATCCGGCGAAGCCCATCTTGCCGATAAGGGCGATCTCTTCCTCCAGGCGGTCGTCATAGGCCTGAGCAAGCGCTGAGGTCCAATTGCCCAACACGCTGAGGGACTCGATGCGCTTGGCGAGCCCCTCGCGCGCCAGCGAAGCCATTATTTCGTTCAGCGGGCGGGGATCCTCCGTCTTGAACTCGGGCATGAAGTACGTCTTGGTGTCGAACCCGAAGTCGCACTGCGATGCGATCAGCCCAGAGTTGCGGATTGCCTCTGGTGCCTCCTTGATGGCGCTCATCTCCTCAAGCATCTCAGACTCGGTCTTAAGGTGCAGGCTGAAGCCTTCGTGCCGCAGCCGGTCCGGATCGAGCACGGTCTTTCCTGTGGAGATGCACATGAGCACCTCCTGCGCAAAGTGGTCGTCACTCTGGAGATAGTGGCAATCCGTTGTTGCCACGAGCGGCACCCCCATGGTCTTGGCCATGTCGATGACCGCCTGGTTGTGCTTCTGCTGCTCCTTAATCGGGTGCGGCTGGATCTCGAGGTAGTAGCGGTCCTTAAAGACGCGCTGGTAAAACTCAACAACTTCTTTGGCGCCGCGAAAGTCATCAAGCTCCGTGGCTGACGCAAGCTCTCCGGCCAGGCAGCCGCTCAGGACGATCAGCCCCTCCGAGTAGCGCTCAAGAAGCTCGTGGTCCACGCGAGGCTTAAAGTAGAACCCCTCGCGGTACGCCATGCTTGAGAGCTTGCATAGGTTTTGGTATCCCGCCTTGTTCGCCGCCAGGACGGTCAGGTGACAGGTGCCGGCTCCTCCCTGCGCACGCATGCGGCGCTCATGCCGCGAGCCCGGCGTGACGTAGAGTTCACATCCGATGATCGGCTTGATGCCGATCTTCTTGGCCTCGGAGTAGAACTCAACGGCGCCGTGCATGTTGCCGTGATCGGTCATGGCGATCGCCGGCTGCCCGAGCTGCGCCGCGCGCTGTAGCACATTAGGGAGCTTGTTGGCCCCATCAAGCAGGCTGTACTGGGTGTGAAGGTGAAGATGGACGAACTGCGACACTGCGCCTCAGGAGTAGAAGAATACGATACGCCGGACCGGGAGATACTACCCCTCGGGGGCATCCCGCTCAAGCGTATGTGTGAGCCCTCACGACACTTTTTGGGCCCCCAGGGAGGCTCAGGCGACCCCCGAGATAGGAGCCGTTTTCCATGAGGTGACGAGCTCGCTCCCAGCCACCTGAAAGACCTCAGATTGGCGATAGAAGCTCTCAAGGGAGTCCAGGAGCTTGAGGTCTTCGCTGTTCCCCGCGATGGCGGCGGCATCCTTGCTTCGAGCCAAAGAGTTAACCATGTCCTGAAGGGTTACGTGGTGGGTTCCCTCCTGCTGCTCCCGGTCTTCAACGGTTCGGGCCAGCTGCATCTCCCCCCCGTAGCGGTATAAGACATAGCGCTTGAAGGTATCCCGATTGGCTTTGACCGAGAGGTCGAGCTCTGGGGCTACAAGCCTGTAGCGGGTAAAAAGCACCCGCGCCTCTGGCGCCGCAAGCTCCGCCAAGACCTCCTTACGCCCTTCCCGAACCGCCTGGCAGAACAGGTCAAGGGCCTGGAAGTCGAGCCTATAGATATCCTGCTCGACGTCGCACGTGGTCTTCTGAAAGAAATTTGACAGGGTCACCCCGCTAAACTGCTTGATCGCCGCCCTCGCCAGCGACTGAAGCTCCCTGTCTTGCGAAGCCTGCGTCGAGACGAAGAAGGCGTTCTTCTGGGCCGAGCGCCACCTTATCGCGGAGGGATCCCGATTGTTTGCGTATCGGTCTAGGTCGATCCACAGGGCGCGCTTGTGATCGCAAACCAGAAGAGTAAAGGAGCCCTCGCTCGCGAAGTCAGTCGAGGCAAGGTCGTACTCGACCTCCTGGACCGTGTATACCGCACCAGTGCCGGCCGTCGAGTGAAGCTTCAGGCCCTCGTACGGCTCGTACGTGGCAACATCAAGCCCGGCCTCGCGTTTGAGCCAGCGAGCGACCTCAATAGTCAGAACCACATCTGCCTTCGACTCGTGTGCCTGAACGCCATCAAGCAGCCCAAGCGCCCTCCCCACCGTCTCAAGCGAAAGCGAGAGTTTTTTCTCGCCCGCGCGCGCACTGCGCACCTTGGCCCGGAAGGGCTCGCACGAGAGGTACCCCTTCTGCACCACGTGCAGAAGGTCGCGAGGCATAAGCTTTTGGCGATAGTATGGGTTATACCCGTTGCGGATGAGACTTGTACGAAGGAACGGCAAGTCGAAGCGCGATGAGTTGTACCCAACAAACGACACAGCTCCCTTAGCGCGCTGGATACACCCAGCCAGGAACGCATCGATGCGCTTCATAGCGTCGCGCTCATGATCCACGGCTATCTTTTGGTGCTCGATCACGTCGGTGCGATTGGCGAGGATCGCGCCCGCCTCCGGAAGCTGCAATCGGGATATGCGCACAAGCCCGCTCAGCTCATCGATCGGGTTCAGGTCATCATCAACCAGGATGAAGCAGTAGTTAAGAATCTGGCCAACCGTGTTGCGGTCTGAGGTTTCCAGATCGTAGAAGATCGAGTACATGGCGAGGACTCTACACCAAGATGGCGCTCGACTGCCAAGCCAATATGGTCCAGGACCGAACTACTTTGAGATGAGCTTCACAAGCTCGGCCAGGAAGCCCTTAACCTCAATAGCATGGTGCTTCGCCGAGCCCGTGGAGGTCGGCGCTGCGTCAATGCGGCCAACGTAGCGCGGCTCGATACCCGTCGCCTCCCTAAGCAGAGGCGCGATGTAGCTCCAGGCGCCCATGTTGCGCGGTTCCTCCTGAATCCACACAGCCTTCTTCGCGCCACTCTCCTGAGCAATGCGCGAGATCTCCTCGGCGGGGAACGGGTAAAGCTCCTCAACACGCACGATCCGCACCGACAGCTTGCCGAGGTCCTTAAGGGCAGCCCGAACATCATGGAAAACCTTTCCGGTCAGGAACACCAGCGTGTCGCAAGTAGCCTTTCCAGCCAGATTATCCTCAATAACGGTCCGGAACGTTCCGGAGGTCATCTCGGAGAGCGGGCTTGTCGCCGACGGAAGCCGCAGCAGACTCTTGGGAGTCATCACGATCAGTGGGCGCTTGATGTCCATGAGACCCTGCCGGCGCAGCAGGTGAAAGTGCTGTGAGGCACACGACGGATAGCACACTCGCATGTTTCCCTCGGCGCACATCTGCAGGTAGCGCTCAAGCCGGGCGCTTGAGTGCTCCGGCCCCTGCCCCTCGTACCCGTGCGGGAGAAGAAGCGCCAGGCCTGAGAGCTGGTGCCACTTCGCCTCAGAGCTTGTGATGAACTGGTCAATAATCACCTGTGCGCCATTGGCGAAGTCGCCGAACTGAGCCTCCCACAGCGTAAGGCCGTGCGTGGCGATGGCAGCATAACCAAACTCAAAGCCGACGATAGCAGCCTCTGAGAGAGAGCTGTTTACAACCTCAAAGCGCGCTCCGCTGCCCTCTTTGTCGGCTATGGCCTGGAGCGGGCTCCACGTGTGGTCGCGCTCGCTATTGTCAAGCAAGAGGTGGCGCTGGCTGAACGTGCCGCGGCTGCAATCCTGGCCACTCAAGCGAACCGAGCGGCCCTCGACAAGGAGCGAGCCGAAGGCAAGTGCCTCCGCGACTCCCCACTCGATGCCCTCTCCGCTTTCAACGGTGTCGACGCGCTTTTCAAGTATCTTTGCGAGCTTGGTGTGCGGAACGAAATCGGTCGGGAAATCAATGAGCGCCCTGGCGATCTTATTGAGGGTCTGGGCCTTTACCCCGGTCGTTTTCGGTAGTGAAACAAGGCGCCCATGAAGCGCCTCTGCCAAGCCCTGAACAGCGGGCGTCACGGACTCTTGCGCCTTGGCGAAGGCCGCCTTGTAGCCGCTCGACTCTCCGTCTACCCAAGCCTGGTCGACCACGCCCTGAGCGACAAGCCGTGCGCCGTACTGCTCCCATATCGGCCGCTTGCCCTTGAGCTCGGCGTAGGTCAGTGGCTGCGTGAAGGTCGGATCATCTCCCTCGTTATGGCCCCACTTGCGGTGGCCAATCAGGTCAATGAAGACGTCCTTGCCGAAAGTGTTGCGGTACTCAAGCGCAAGGCCAACAACCCAGCACGCGCCCTCGGGATCCTCACAGTTGACGTGGAACACCGGGGACTCAATGCCTTTGGCGAGATCAGTGCAGTAGCGCGTCGAGCGCGACTCGTCCGGGGTTGTTGTAAACCCGATCTGGTTGTTCGTGACGATGTGAAGAGTTCCACCGGTGGCGTATCCCTGAAGACCCGAGAAGTTAATCGTCTCAAATACAACCCCCTGCCCGGCGAAGGCTGCGTCACCATGCAGAAGCACCGGCAATGCTGCCTTGCGATCCCCTGCGTAATGGACATCCTGCTCCGCGCGAACGATCCCCTCGACAACGGGATTAACGAACTCAAGGTGCGAGGGGTTGGGAGCTAGGCTCACCTTAATTGAGCGCCCCCCGAAGTCGTACTCCGTCTCGTACCCCATGTGATACTTTACGTCGCCCGATCCGCACACCGTCGCCATCGATTGGTCTTCGAACTCGCGGAAGATATAGGCGAGCGGCTTCTTGACGATGTTGGTGAGGACGTTGAGGCGACCACGGTGCGCCATGCCGATCACGAAGCTGCGGATGCCGGCGGCGGCTGAATCGCGAATCGCCGTCGAGAGCGCTGGCAGGATAGTCTCGGTGCCCTCGCACGAGAAACGCTTGGCACCGACGTACTTGCGGTGCAGTTCGGCTTCGAAGAGATCTCCCTTCATGAGGTCGATGAAGATATCCTTCTTCTCGTCCGCGCTGAAGGCGTGCCGCCCCTCTTCGATGCGCGATCGCAGCCATGCGCGCTCCTCGAAGTTCGTGATGTGCTCGAACTCAAAGCCGATCGTCCCGCAGTATGTGGCGTCGAGCGCGCGCATGAGGGACTGCAGCGTGTCGTAAGCCTTCCCCGCGTAGCGGTACGACGAGAGGGGGATATCGCTCGGGCTCTTCTGCTCACCGTAACAGGCGGGCGTAAGCTCCGGTGGAGATAGCGGCGCCAGGCCACCGTGAATTATCGGGCTCACCTTGGCCGCGAGATGCCCGAAGCGCCGATACCCCTCAGCAACGCGTTCGGCGAGCGAGTGGTACGAGGCCGCCGCAACAGCGCTTGAGGTCTCCACATGGGCATGGCCGTTGCCATGTCCGTTACCGTTGCCGTTTGTGGACTCCAGCCCTTTAAAGAACTCAATCCACTCCGGCTCAAGCATCGACGGGTCGGCGAGGTACAGCTGGTAGAGCTCAGTGAGATAGCCGGCGTTGGGTCCAAATGAGAGGAGGCTGTTTCGGTCCATAGTTACCAAGTGTATCTAGCAATTTGAGGCGTAAAGCCTACCAGATTGCAGGGGGTCGGTTAAAGTCCCCTAAAGGGGGGATCGGGAGCTCTTGCAATTAACTTAACCCCCCGAATCTCCTTATATCAGCTAGCCGCTAGTCTTGCTGGACGTGGCCATCATGCCGGCCACCGCAATCGCCTGCAGGTTGTGCGCCTCGCCCAACAGCAGCGGCGCCTGCTGCCTAATTCGGGTCTGCAGCTCCTCCGCCACCGATGCTGCCGTGGCGTTACTGGGTATTGAGCTTGAGAGGTCGAGCATCGCAAGGCCAACGACCCTCACCAGATTGAGGTTGCGCCCGACGACCTCCGATGCGTCATCGAGCGCCTTGATGTTAGAATCGAGCAGCTCGCGAAGATTCCTCATCTTTGCCCTCACCGCTGAGAACCCTCCCGTCGGCTCCTCCGCCAGCGGATCTTCGGGATCGGTCACTGCCCGCTTGAGTGCCGAGAGAAATTCAACTTTTGGGACCAGGTTCGCGCTTGAAGTAACGTTGCCCTGGCTGTCGACTCGCGAGTCGGTCAACGGCGTTATCTTCTTGAACGCAATCTCAAGCTCGTCAACGTTCTGCTGCTCCAGCCCAGCTCTTGAGAGAAACGCCGAAACATCCGCAGGGTCAAACACGTCTGTTTTTTGCTCAGCGGTCTCCTTCAGAAGCCGATTAAAGTCGCGTGAGAGCGCTGTAAAAGATGCCTGCAGCCGCTTGGCCTTGCCTGCTGTCACGCCCGATCGCGCCGCGTCTCCCACTACCTCGTCGAGCTTTCCAACGATCTCCAGGAGCTTCTCGTTAGCCGCGCGGGCGATGTTGATAACCGAGATGCCGTTGTTGAGAAGCTGCGAGCCGGAGCCGAAGTCGCGCGCGCCACTACGCAAGCCGCTGGAGAGCGACACCTGGGTCTTCTGCCCCAGAGAGGTTCCAGTGGAACTAGAGAGGGACGACGAGGCGGATGTCCCGGCCTGGGTTATCGCCTTGATGAAGCCCTCGTTGACTATTCTGCTGAGTGAGGTAACGGCCATATGCTCTCGCTGACCGTTTAGATGAGGCACCCAAGGTCAATGCTTCGGCAAAGGAGGAACGTTTTTTCAGGGGTCAAGCGCTTCGCCAAGTACCCCAAACAACCAGGCTTTTAGAGCTCTCGTGCCCTCGACACCCACTTTATGGCCGACCTCATCCTCAACCAGGGTGACATCGAGCCCAAGCCCCCCAAACAAAGCCGCGCTCTGCCGCGCCCGCTCTATCGAGATAACCTCGTCCTTGGTGCCATGGGCGATTAAGACTTTTGGGCTGCCTCGCACAGCAACGGCCCCGTCAGGCTTGGGGGCGAAGCCGGCCAGAAGTCCGAGCCCATTTAGCGCCACGTCGCCGAACAGGAGCGCGCTCGCCAGAAGCACCGCGCCCTGCGAGAAGCCAAGAGCGACAGTACACGAGGGCTCTAGCCCCTCAAGCTCTACGAAGCGCTCAAGCGCAAAGGAGAGACGTTTCGAGGCGGCGCTGATTGCGTCGCGCTTTGAGCCGCTTCCCTCTAAATCCCACCAGCTAAAGCCCCCAATGGGGTCCGCAAGGAAGCCCTGAAACGCAACTACCGCCGCCCCCTTGGGGATGCATCGGTCAAAGGACCACATCACCTCGCGGCTGCCAGCTCGGCCATGCACCAGCACAACAAGCGGCGAACGCGCGCTCGAGCCGGGGCGGTTGATGAACGAGAGCCCCACATACTCCTCAGCCGCGGTAGTGGACGGGATACGCATGCGATTACACTATCCGAAGCTCATGCGCGCCTGCAACTCACTGAGTTATCTTGGGAGGGTCAAAGGGCACTGTCTCAAGCGGCGTATCCCCTTCGGAATCCTCCCGCAGCGCCTCCTCTAGCGTCTTCAGCGGGAAACGATCAGACTTCTCGAGGCCCACAATAATCAGAATATGGTGCGGATTTATGTTAAGGAATGAGCACACCGACTGGAACGAGAAGAGATAGTCGTCTTCTTTGCTCAGGAAGTAGTCGCGCGCCTTGCGCGAGAACTCCCCGTCGCGGTTCATGTCGGATACTGCGTTGAGGAGAATCGCCCTGAGAAGGTTTTTCTCGGGCGTCGCCAGTTCAGGCGCCTCCTGATCGTCGTAGGCCGTAAAAATCGCTGTGTTCCGTTTTTCGCTCGTCATATCCTCTTTTGATGCTTCTGCTGTGGGATTGTCCCCAGAATCATCAGCCTAAAGAGATGTTCGGCCGCGGGCGGCGCAGACTTGAGAACACGATGCTATTTTGTGCTCCTACCGCAGGCAGATTAGGCGCTAATCGGCTCATATCATGAGTTTTTGTAGGATGCCCTCGCGTTTGCCGTTAAGCCAATCTCACAAGCTGCCGAAGTTCTAGGTATCAGGGATGAATTCACTTTCAGCTGCTGCCAAGGAGGGCATATGCACGTTGATCGATACCATTTCGCAAGCCTTCTACCCGCATTCGGAATTCCCGAGTCGCGCGAGCAGGGCGCGCGTGTCGGAAAGAGCCAGGACTCCCTCAACAGGGAGCAGCACCGCGCCGGCGAGCATTACCGCTCCCGCCAAGAGCAGAAACAAGAAGAGGAGAGCGAAGGAGCCCAGCTCCAGGAAGAGGCTCAGCGCCCCCGCTCAGACCGCATGCTCGACATAACGGTGTAGCTCACGCGCGCTGCAGGATGTCACGAATTCGCGCGGATGCCAGCTCGAGCAGGGCGCGCTCACCCAAGCCGAGCTCGCTCAGGCGCAGCTCGGTTCCTCGCACGTCTACGACGACCTCAAGCCCTTCGCGGAAGGGTCGCCGAAAGAAGCGAACCTCATATGTTTCGCCTTCAACGGTGACAGTGCGGCTCCAGCTCTCTTCCACCTACGCTCCTCCCCGAGGCAGCCACCAGGGCTACGACGATAATTCCCAGTTACTTCTAAACTTGCACAACTCTCTCTTCCTCCTCCGCGACAACTCCGCGCTGCGCGAGACTCCGGCCGCCCATGCTTAGGGGCGAAACATGTCAGGATTATCCTCAAGCAGCCTCCGGCCAACGTACTCTGAACCGGCCAAGTTCAGGTGGTGCTCATCACGATACAGAATCTCGTCGCCGCTGGTCATAGAGCACACATTCCCATTACATAGGTACTTACCAACCTCAAGAATGCGGATGTTCGGCCTACGGCTGCGAAATACCTGCAACGGTGCCGCATACCCGGCGGCTCCGTGCTCCGCCTCCTTCGCCGTCATTCGGCAGGAAACATCATTCGCTAACCACCAACGTCTCCACTTGCACTTCTCGGCCGGATACGGGAAGAGCGGGATATCGTCCCCCACCACGTACACCCGCTTCCCGGCCCCTGTGAGGGAATCAACAACTTTCACGAGCTCCTCGTCGAGCGTGGAGCCGGCCGGAACCTGCCCCACTCTGCCGAACCAATGCATGGCTATTACAACGTCGCGTATGGAAGGGTTCGTCAAAACCTCATTAAAGATCTCCACAAACTCCTCGTTGCCGATAAAAGCTGGGGCGTTCTTGATATAGAAGGCTATATTTTTTTCAGGAGTATGATTTGCAAGACCCAGAAAAAGGTGTTCGGCATGGCTATCGCCGACTAGCGCAACATCGACCTGCCCAGGCCTGGACTGGACGCAGCGAACGAAGCTTCCCCACGACAAGGCCTTCTCGGCTATCTTCGCGGGCGTGCACGTGACGTAGCTCTCTGCAAGATAGGCGTGGTAGTCAGTGTGCCCAACATCACCGCGATACCTCTCACTTGCGAGCCGAAAGGGGAGCCCCTTTCCCAAATAGCCTGAATAACCGGCGATACCTATTGCGGCCATCAGAGCCACGAGAGTCGCCGCTATCGGCTGATTGCGCCATGAGAAACGGATTGGGCACTCAACAAGCCTGTAGGTCATCCACGCGAGCGCTACCGACAGCGACAACACCGCGAATCGAAAACCAACGGGCAACACCTCTCCCTCAATAATCTTCGCAAACGACAGCAGAGGCCAATGCCATAGGTACAGGGGATAACTGATGAGCCCGATTCCAACCAGAAGCGGGTTCGAAAGGATTGTGCGATTTACCCATGCCTGGGGCCCGGCGGCTATTATGAACACGCCACCGAGAACAGGCACCACCGCCCACAGTCCGGGAAAGCGGCTCTCTGCCGAGATTCCCCAGAATCCGAAAAGGAGTAGGCAAGCGCCTACCTGAGATACAAAGCTGCACAGAGCCGGACGAGCCACGTACTTGGCGACGCCGGCAGCGCCCCCGAAGCGCTCACTTGTGGGACTGGCGGTATCTGCGCCTGATTCAGGCACGGCACGGACGAAGAACCAGGCGACAATGCTGCCTGCCAGAAGCTCCCATGCCCGGGTTTGGGGCGAGTAGAAGGTCGCCACGGCATCGCTCTGAATGCCCGCCACATTCAGTGCGAACGAGACGCCGGCGAGGATTGCCATTAGCGGCAGCGGCGTGCGCCCCAGCCTCAGGGCCACACTGAGCGCTAACGGCCACACAAGGTAGAACTGCTCCTCAATCCCGAGGCTCCACAAGTGCAGAAGCGGCTTGGTCTGTCCCGATGTATCAAAGTAGCCAGCCTCTCTCCACAGCATGATGTTCGGGATGAAGGCCGCCGCCGCCGCGATATGACTTGAGAGCTGCTCAAACTCGGTCGGCAACAGGAGAAGCCAGCCGAGGACAAAACATGCCACGAGAACGATCAACAGGGCCGGAAATATTCGCCTGATGCGCCGGGAGTAAAAGCCCACAAGGCTCCACTCACCAGCTCTGAACTGTCCGAGCAGTATTAATGATATCAGGAACCCTGATATGACAAAAAAAACATCGACGCCGATGAAGCCACCGCTTATCTGATCCGGAAACGCATGGAAAGCGAGCACCGCGAGCACCGCAATGGCTCGTAGCCCGTCGATGTCGGGCCGATACAAAGGCTTCTCGCTGGGCGCTTTCAACCCTTCAAGGGCAGCGCCGCCGCCGGCACCGGCATGCGTCTTGAAGAGGCATGGGAAGCGCGGAAATCGGCGTGCGATTCGCCACCATCTCTTGCCCTTTGCTCCGTCCGCTGCACATCCCATAACCCTTAGGCCGACCGAAGGAACGTCGCCCGAGACAACAAACGCCCGCGCATCATTGCCCTACTCCCACTCAATCGTCGCCGGAGGCTTACTTGAGATGTCGAGCACAACCCTGTTGATACCCTTCACCTCATTGACGATGCGGTTGCTCACGCGCCGCAGAAGCGCCTCGGGAAGACAAGCCCAGTCGGCCGTCATGCCGTCCTCTGAATGTACCGCGCGCAACGCCACTGTTTCATCATACGTGCGGCCGTCACCCATGACGCCAACGCTGCGCACCGGCAGGAGCACGGCGAAGCTCTGCCACAGGCCGGCATAGAGGCCCTCTGAGCGGACCTCCTCGAGGAAGATAGAGTCAGCTTCCTGAAGGGTCCGCACCCGCTCGGGCGTGACCTCTCCTAGCACCCGCACGGCAAGCCCGGGACCCGGAAACGGCTGGCGCTGAAGGATCTCCTGCGGCATCTCAAGCTCGCGCCCAAGGGCCCGCACCTCGTCCTTAAAAAGCTCGCGGAACGGCTCAATCAGCTTAAAGTTGAGCCTTTCTGGAAGGCCTCCAACGTTGTGGTGGGTCTTAATCGTTGCCGAAGGGCCCCGCACAGACACGCTCTCAATTACGTCCGGGTAGAGTGTACCCTGCACGAGGTGAGTAATCGCCTGCAGCTTCTTGGCCTCCTCCTCGAACACCTCTATAAACACGCGGCCGATGATCTTGCGTTTCTTCTCCGGCTCGGTAACACCTTTAAGCTCTCCGAGGAACCTGGCCTTGGCGTCCACGAGCTCAACGTTTAGGTCGAGCGCCTTGAGGCGCTTCATGACCGACTCCGACTCCCCCTTGCGCAGCAGCCCGTTGTCGACAAAAAAGCAGTGCAAACGCTTGCCAAGGGCTCGCGACACCAGAACCGCAGCAACGGTCGAGTCGACTCCGCCGCTCAATGCGCAAAGCGCCTGTGCAGTCGGACCTACCTCGGCTGCGATTCGCTTGACCGACTGATCAATGAAATTTCCGGGCGTCCAGTCAGCCTTGCAGCCGGCCATTCCGTAGACAAATCCCTTGAGGATGTCGCGCCCTTGCGGCGTGTGGACCACCTCGGGATGAAACTGCAGCGCTACGAAAGGCTTCGAAGAGTGCTGCATAGCGGCAATGGGAGCGCCAGCGCTCGATGCCGAGGCGACGAAGCCGGGCGGAAGCTTTTCGACGTGATCACCGTGGCTCATCCATACAGAGATGGTGTCGCCCTTATTGCAGAACGAGAAGAGCCCCTCGGCCTGCTCGACGCGGATCGTAGCCGGCCCATACTCACGTGAAGCCGCCCGCCCAAGTGTGCCGCCAAGCTGGTGGGCCATGAGCTGCATGCCGTAGCATATGCCTAGTGTGGGCAGGCCCGCTGAGAGCCACTGCGCGTTGAAATCCGGCGCATCCGCCTCCGTCACACTTGCCGGGCCCCCGGAGAGGATTACCCCTTTAACGTTCGAGAGGTCGACCGTACGCGGGTCGGTAGTGCAGGGCCGAACCTCGCTGTAGACGTTAAACTCACGCACCCGACGGGCGATAAGCTGCGTATATTGCGAGCCAAAATCGAGGATGAGGATCACATCAACTCCGTTGCGTAGAACTCTGTTTGTCTTTTGGTGGCACCTCGGCCACCCTTCGGCAGTTTCGCAAGGAATCGCCGGAAAGTATAGCTTAAGGTTTTCAAGTTCGGGTGCCGATACTAAAAACCGGGAGAGGGAGGTCAGCCATCTATTGGCGAGGATTCCCCGCAAGAAACTGGGAAGCACAACGTGAAAGCAGGATTAGCATTCTACCGCTGGAGGCACCGCTCGGCTGCCGCCCTCACCCTGGCCGCGGCTGTGGCCCTTGCTCCGCTGCAGGCAGCCCACGGCGACTTCATTCAAACCATGGCGTCGGGGGTCTATCAAAGCGACGACGGGCGAACCAAGGTGATCGTCAGCACGGAAGAAAAAGTGCGTGGGCTATTCGTCATGATCGGGCCGGCCGTCGCCCCTCAGGAGTTTAACATCGAGACCTTCCCGGCTGATGGCTCGAAGCACGTGTTCATTAAGTTCGACGACGAGGCGCAGCCCCCCGTTTACTCCGAGGCGATCATCAACAAGAAGAGCTACAAGATATCGGGCAACGTGACGATCGGGATTGGACCGCACACGATTGTGGGCATCGACAACAACAACCCGTACCTCACCGTTTCAACCGAGGCCACGTCGCAGCTTGAGCAGCCCGCGGTGATCGGATTTTCGGGCCTCAACGAGGTTGTGCGCGAGAAGGGCAATCCGGCCATGCTCCTGGCTGCCAATCAGCTCGACCCCGATGTGGCGCGCATTATTCGCCCCTACATCGTCGAGGGCGACGAGCTCACCCTCAACGGCAAGTCCGTAACGACCCCAACTATCGGAACCTTCGTCAAGCCTGAGAACGAGTGCCTGAATCCGGGCTTCTTCGTTCTGAGCGCTGCGCAGACCCAAAAGATCAGGAGCACCAAGGCCCAGGACCAGCGCCTGAAGCTTATCGAAACATTCCTGCTCGAAAACAAGAAGTCAGATCCTCTGCACGACTACCTCGTCCTCAAGGCCGACAAGAAGTCGGCGATCCTTCTCAATATCAGAGAGAAGAACATCCGACAGCTCTATGCGCTGTCAAAGAGCCAGAAGCTATGCGTGATCGCTGACGTGATGTAGCGTGCCCAGCAACGCCCGAGCCCGCGGCTGTTCCTTTCGCCGGGCCCTATGCCACGCGCCGCCGGTCGTTCGTCAGCCGGCTCCTGCGCCGGAAGAGGATGCGGATATCGCTCCCAACGAAGGGAAATACCCTGCGCACAGAGTTCTTGAGATACCGCTCATAGTTGAACCGGAGCCGATCCGGATAATTAACGAAGACGGCGAAGGTCGGCGGCTTCGTCGCAACCTGTGTTGCGTAGAGAAGCTTGACCGGGCTGCCGCGGTACACCGGCGGCGGCTTCGAGAGGAAGGCATCGTTGAAGACCTTGTTTACCTCGGACGTACCCAGCCGCATGCGCGCCGCATCGGCCACCTCTACCACGCTATCGAGTACCGACAGGCATCGCTGGCCCGTTAGGGCTGACACGAAAACGATCGGCGCATACGCGGCAAACTTGAACACGGAGTGCACCGCCGCCCGGTACAAGTCAGCCGTGCGCGGATGCTTCTCGATCAGGTCCCACTTGTTAATCACGATAACGATGCTCTTGCCCTTCTCGTGAGCGAGGCCGACGATCCTTGAGTCCTGCTCGGTCGGGATTCCCTCCGCTGCGTCCAGAAGGAACAGCGCAACATCACACTGGGCCAGCGAGCGCAGCGTGCGGATATTACTGTACCGCTCGACCGAGTTCTCCTTTACCCCGGCTTTCTTGCGAAGTCCTGCGGTGTCGACGATCTCAAAGGTCCGACCATCGCGCGCTATCTCGCTCTGGATGCTGTCGCGCGTCGTGCCCGCAATCGGCGAGCAGATCATGCGATCTTCGCCGAGAAGCTTGTTGACGAAGGTGCTTTTGCCTACGTTGGGCTTTCCTATGATGGCGAGGTTAATGCGCCGAGCACTGCCGCTCTCTTCCTCAGGTATGATATGCTCAGGAATCGCCGAGAGGTCAACGCCCTCCTCCGAGGAGAACTCCTCAACGTCCGGCATCTCCTCATTCATGTCGACTGGGCCCACTAGCTCACGTAGCTTCGTCATGACGTCACGCAGCCCCCTACGGTGAGCGGCGCTGATGGGGATAATCTCCTCGATGCCGAGGCCATAGAGCTCTGTTGCTGTGAGGGCGGCCGAGGGCTTCTCGCACTTGTTCGCAACAAAGATGGTGGGCTTGCCGATCTCACGCACGAGACCGAGCACATCGCTGTCGAGCGGATGAAGCCCGTGAAGCCCGTCAAAGACCGCGATCACGACGTCGCTCTGCCGCATGGCGATCTCACTCTGCTGCCGCACTGACTCATGGAGAGCGATATCCTCCTCTCCAACCAGGGCGCCCGTGTCGATCAGGGTGAATGGAAAGTCAAAGCGCGTGACGAGCTCGTAGCACCGATCGCGCGTCACTCCTGGCTGGTCCTTCACGACCGCCTTGCGGCCGCCCACCAGGGCATTAAAGAGGGTAGACTTGCCTACGTTGGTCCGCCCGACGATGCACACCGTCGGAAGCCGGTTACTCGTCGTCATTGCTGTCACCACTACCCTTAAGCGACTCCGCGCCCTTCCCTATTGCTGGCGACTCCTGCCCGACAAGGAACTGCTGGTCGATCTCATCTGGCGGCTGCAGGCGCGCAAGCGCCTCTTCCGCAGCCGACTGCTGGGAAGCCTTCTTGGTCGGCCCGCGGCCGCGGCCGACGATCTGACCATCGACTTCAACCACCGATATGAAAACTGGAGCGTGCTCTGGGCCCTCAACGCACTCAAGCCGGTACACCGGTGCCTCGCTACCCGACGCATGCAGAGCCTCTTGAAGCTCTGTCTTTGGGTCGCGCGGAGTGACCGTGACCAGTTGCTCTCCGAGCAGACCCTCAACGCAGCCCTTCGCCGTGTCGTAGCCACCCTCGCGGTACACTGCGCCAAGCACAGCCTCAAGAACGTCAGCCAGGATCGATGCGCGCTCCGAGCCGCCGCTCGCGAGCTCGCCTCGGCTGAGGCGGATAAATTTTCCGAGGCCAAGCCGGCGGGCGATATCCGCGAGGGACGTCGTATTGACGAGCGCTGCCCTCATCTTTGAGAGCTCACCCTCGCGCGCCTCCGGGTGGCGGTCGAGAAGGAGGTGCGCAACGGCTAGATCCAAAACTGCGTCGCCGAGGAACTCAAGCCTCTCGTAGTCGGTCTTGACTCCCTTGGCGTGCACCGAGCGGTGCGTGAGCGCGCGCTCAAGCCATTCGCGCTCCTTAAAGACGTACCCTAAGGCCGACTCAATCTCTCCGTAATGATCACGACCGAGGGGATCCGGGGCTTGGCGCTGCGGCTTTTTCTCGCCGTCGCTCTCTCCGCCGGAATTGCTGACGATTCCGAATCTCATGCAGGCTCCTTGTGCAGAGCCTCACAATCACAAAAGTAGCGGTGGCCTCATGACCTAGCCGCTCTCTTTGGTGATCGAGAGGTGGTTAACAACCCTCGAATAGTAGCAGATGCCCGGCGCTAATCAAAATCGCAGTCGACACGAAAATAGGCGAGATCCTTCAAGGCCTTATCGTTACAGAACAGTGGCGTTGAACGGCATTTCGCACCTGTTACGACACCCCGCGCACGGGTATAACTCCGCCATGGTTCTGTTCCTTCGGCCGGTTCACGCCGCTCTTTGCGCCGTACTGCTATGGCTGCTTCTTGCGAGCTTTCCAGCAATTGCTCAACCCCAGCAGTCGCAATCGGTCCCGTTTCAGTCAAGCACCGAAGGTGTAACCAGAAATACACAGCAGGCCCCGGCAGCAGCCGAACTACTCGCCGCAGAGCCTCTTTTGGAAGCAACCCCGACCGCAATCATGTTTGTCTCTGCGCTCTCGCTGCTGGCGGTAGGTTTAGCCGCCCTCACCCTTGCCCAAAGGCGAGGTGACGAATCGGCAAAGAGCCCCCTCCTTTTTGTGGCCATTGGGTCCTTCGTGGCCGCGCTCATCTTTCTGACAGCCGCCTCGTCGGTGGAAACATCAGCCAATGCGGTAGCTCTCATTCCCCCGTCCGCAACCGGGTCTCAGCTGTACGACCTAATTATCGCTCTTGGAGCGGTCGGTGCGCTTGCAGCAAGCCTCTACCTCTCTATGCGGCGAGGCGATGCGCGGTTCCCCCGAACACGCCGAATCCTGCCGCTCGTGCTTGGGGCCCTCGGGCTGCTGAGCTACACAAACTGGCTCTCGTTCCACCCGACCGGATTCGTGGATCGGCCCGGCATGTACCGCTCATACCTCTTGGCGAAGTACGGCGCTGAGCTTGGGTATAATGGCCTCTACCGCTGCACAGTGAAGGCCCTTTCCGAGACGCGTTCGTATTCCGGGTCGTTTCAGTACCCGGATCTTTGGAGCCCTGAAGCCGCTCAGGTGACCCCTCCGTCGCCGCAGATGGGCGCCATTAATGCCTGCCCCTCATCTTTCTCCACGCAGCGCTGGATGGAGTTTAGCTCTGACGTCTCCTTCTTTGATACATACCTCGGGCAGGCGGCTCTCGACCAGGCGCTGCGCAGCCAGCTTCCTACCCCCTCCCCATTGTGGACTCTCGCAAGCCACACGTTCGTCCGCCATGGGCCACCGTCAGAAGACCACCTTGCCCTTCTTGCGGCCCTGGATCCGATACTGCTGGCCATTGCGTCCGCGGCAGTTGTTTGGGCTTTTGGCCTCGACGCCCTGTGTCTCGCAGCATGCTTCCTCGGGGCGTTCTATCCGGCGCAATTCGGATTCACCGGAGGCTCTCTGCTCACCCTGGACTGGCTTATCCTTATTATCATAGGGCTCTCACTGCTGAGAAACGGGTTCGCGCTGAGTGCAGGATTTCTCCTAGCCTGGTCGGCTCTCCTTAAGCTCTTTCCCGTTGCGTTTCTGGTGCCGTGCGCTGTCTCCGTTTCAGCCAGCCTCATCCGCCAGCAGAAAATCGATCGCCTTGTCATCCGAGCCGCAGCAGGCGCGCTCGCAGCCTGTGCCGTCCTTATCCCTCTGTCAGGTAGCCCAGGCGGCGACGACTCCATCTCGTTTCCTCACTTCCTATCCCGCAGCACGGCGGCGATCTCTGACGGGGATGGCCGGAACATCGGCCTTGCAACCCTCCTGTCATTTCGGCCCAAAGATATCCTACCCAAGCCGGTGCGCCCCCCGATCGCTGACTTCGTTGCCTTGCCCCCAGCCCCGGTCGTCCGGCCAGAGGCCCCCGCGATCCTCGTGGCGATTTTAGCCCTTTCGTTCGTGGGCCTGTGGTGTTGGTCCCTCATGAGAGAGCGGAGGCTGTGGGTCCTGTCGCTCTTTGGCTTCGCCTTCGTGCCGTTCATTGCGTCACCGAGCGCGGCATCGTACGCCCTGCTTGTCGTATCGGCCTTCCTGGTCGGCGAAGATCGCAGAGTCCCACTCTTCCTGTTCGTCGCCGCCTGCGCATCTCAGCTTGTGGCGCTTGCCAGCAGCGCGCCCGAGCTGTGCTATCCCGCAATGTCGCTTGTGGTACTCTACTTTTGCTGCGAAAGCGTGATGACCTACCGGCTGCGGCTTGTGGCTGCGGGGCCCAAAGCCCCTCCGCCGGCTCCCTCTTAGCGCGAGATCCTGCCGCCAGCGAGGAGCTCCTCATTCTCGAGGTCGTACATGACCGCAGCCTGTCCCGGCGACACGGCCGCCCAATCGTCGCGCCACAGCACGGTTGCCTCAGTTTCCGAAAGCACCCTTACAATCGCCTTAACGCCACGGTGCCGAGATCGGACCTGCACCACCGCGTCGAACTCAAAGGGTGATCGCATCTCTGCCACACGGCGCCGGAGCCCCGGGCTTACCAAGTGCATCTCCCTGACCGGGAAGCTCTCGCGCTTGAGGTCCTCCTTCGGTCCCACAATAACGCGGTCCTGAGCCGGGTCGATGTCGACCACGTAGAGGGGCTCTGCATGCCCGCCGAGGTTGAGCCCGCGGCGCTGTCCGACAGTAAAGCGGTGGATTCCGTCATGCTCACCCACTTTGGTTCCATCCTTCGTTATAAACGAGCCGCGCGGCCTCCTGCCGCCGATCGTCGCCACAAAGTCATGTGTACTCCCAGCAACAAAGCATATGTCCTGACTCTCGGGCTTATCCGCCGTCACAAGGCCAGCCTCGCGCGCCAGCTCCCTGATTTCAGGCTTTGTAAAATCTCCGACGGGGAAGAGGGTCTCGCCAAGCTCCTCCTGTCGGCAGGTGTAGAGGAAGTAGCTTTGGTCTTTTTCAAGATCGCGCCCGCGTAACAGGTGGTAGCCGTCGGCACTCTGCCGAATGCGCGCATAGTGCCCCGTGGCAACATGCGAACAGCCAAATCCCTTCGCCCGCTCGCGAAGCTCACGAAACTTAACCTTACTGTTGCAGTCGATGCACGGGTTCGGAGTCTGTCCGCTCTTATAGGTGTCAACGAAGCGCTGAATCACCTCACGCTCAAAGGTCGCCTCAAAGTCGACCACGTAGTACGGAATATTGAGCGAGGCCGCAACGCGGCGCGCGTCGCAGAAGTCCGCCGGGCTGCAGCAGGTCGCCCGGCTGTTTTCGGCCGAGTTTTTCTTATAGTCCCACACCTGCATCGATACCCCAACGAGCTGGGATCCCGACTTTGAGAGCAGATACGCCGCCACAGACGAGTCCACACCGCCGGACATTGCGACTACAACCGAACGGGGCTGGGAGTTTGTGTTTGGATCTCTGGATGTTTCCACAGCACTACTCTAGCGCACTATGCGCTTCTATTCATCCGCCCGGCCACGGTGCACAGGACATCGACCAGGCGCTCGACGTCCTTTGGCTCTATGTCGGCCCGGAAGCTGATTCGGACCGTGGACTTAACTCGCTGCGCATCCTGGCCCATCGCAAGCAAAACGTGTGAAGGCTCGGGCTTTCCCGATGAGCAGGCCGCCCCGGCTGATATCAGTATCCCCTCAAGATCGAGCGCCACGACGAGGTCATCGGCACGCACGCCCGGAATAAAGACCGATGATGTGTTCGGGAGGCGACTGCGGTCCCGTCCGTTGAAGGCCCATGTTGGGCACCTCTCCGCCATAAGCGCCTCAAACGCATCTCGCGCGCCGCGCATGGCGCCGATTCTCTTTGCGAGGTCCTTTCCGACCACTGACGCAACAGCCCCAAACGACACGATGCCGAGCACGTTCTCCGTGCCGCCGCGCAGCTTTTCTTCCTGTGGCCCTCCCAGAATGAGAGGCTTTAGGGATACCCCGTCCCGGATCACAAGCGCGCCTACCCCGGCCGGCGCGCCTAACTTGTGCCCAGACACGGTCATGTAGTCAGCGCCCAGCTCCCAAAACGAGACGGGGACCTTGCCCGGAAGCTGGGCGGCGTCGGTGTGAATGCGCGCACGAGGCGCGATCTCGCGCACCGCCCGCGCTATCTCGCCCACCCGATTAATAACCCCGGTTTCGTTGTTGGCTGCCATCACCGAGACGAGCGCCGTGTCAGGGGTGAGCGCCCTGACGACGCCATCCACGGGCACTTCGCCGCTGGCGTCCGGCGCAACAAACACCACATCGCGCCCCGCCGACTGCAGCGCCTTCAAGGGCTCCAAGACGCACGGGTGTTCAATCAGCGTTGAGATGATTCGCCCCACGGGCCGTTCAGCGCTACAGGATGCGATAACCGTGTTGTTGGCCTCGCTGGCTCCCGACGTAAAAACAACCTGATCGTGCGCTTCGGCTCCAAGGAACTCGCGAACTGCCGCCCGCGCCTCTTCGAGAGCCGCCTTGGCCCTCTGGCCGCCCCGATGAAGCGAGCTAGGGTTTCCGCTTAGGGAGATCGCCCGAACGATAACCCCCTGAAGGGACTCGTCCGGCGCGTAAGTCGCATTTGCGTCACAATCGACTGTCACAAAAAGAGCCTCAGTTCCTACATCTGGCTGGCCGACCCGCCGACCCCCTGAGTAGGAGAAGTTACAATGGCACCCATACCAACGCAAAGCATAGCTGTTATAGGTGCACAGGTCATCGGCCCAGCGTATCCGGCGCAAGCGGTCAGGAGCACAGAGGCCTCTCTGGCCGCCGGCATTCAAACCAGCCAAAACCAGGCGCGCGCCCAGAGCAGCGCCACTCAAGCCCAAAGCGACAAGAACCGTGCCGTGAGTGAGGAGAAGCGTACTGAGGGGGTCTTTGCCGACCAGTCGCTCAACGACGAGGATGACAAGCACGGTGCGCCGCTGCAGAACCGCGGCGGCAAGCTCAATAGGGTCGCCTAGGGGCCCTGAACGCAACTATCACTAGCAGGACGCGAACACCCAGGCATGAAGTGGCGCAGCCTCGGCCTCAGCATAATCCTCTTGGGCACTATCCTGCTGCGTGAGGCCGCACTGCGCCTTGCTCCATCTGGGTCCGATCCGTCACTCCTGGCGATGGCTGCAACCGCCAATGACGCCGAATCCTGCTTTGCAAAAGGAGGGACATTTCCACTCGCCTGCGCAGACATGATTGACGTGGAGCTCCTCCCGGGTATCTCGGACCGATTAGCCGCCGAGCTTTTAGCCTCGCGGCAGGATGTGAGCGAAGCGGCCCAATTCATGACGAGCAGCGAAGCCTTGCAGAAGGTGCGCGGCATCGGGCCGTCTCTCGGGGCGACTCTTTCCGCTTACCTATCAACAGAGGAATCCTGTCCCGAGTCATAGCGCGGAACGAGCAACTACGAGGCACCTGCTTTTCGGTTGACGCAAGGGCGCCCAGCGCAAACAATCGCCATTAATTTAGGGATCACGAAAAGGCCTCCTCATGAAAATCCTGGTGATAGGGCGAACGCTTGACCGCCCCGAGTCACGTATTATCCTCGGGCTGCATGAGCGCGGGCACAAGCTCCTGATCCTCACCGAAAGCGAGGGCCCGTACGTTGGGGATATCCGGCGCGCCGGCGTCCGCGCCGAGTACTTTCGGGTTGCGCACCGCCTCGATCTAGCCGCCATGGTGCGATTGCGCCGGCTGGTAAGGCAGGAGCGCATCAACGTCGTGTACGCCCTTTCAAACGCCGCGCTCTCTGCAGCCAACGTGGGGCTCGTCGGCCTCCCAGCGCGCATCGTCGCGTATCGGGGAA
>CANIHJ010000011.1 GCA_947467385.1 Deltaproteobacteria bacterium
GAGCCGAGCGTTCATGCGCTCAGGGCCGCGCTATCTGCGCGCGACCTGACCAGCTGCCTCAGAAACCTAAGCGGCCTCGAGATCAGCCCGCCGGACATGCGGCTCCTTGAGGAGCCTGCGGAGCTTATCATTCGGCCGTATAATTCACTGCTGGACGCAGAGGCAGTAAAACCGATTCAGGCGCAGCTTGCGATGAAGCGCGGCCTATCGACGCTCCATCCGCGCATCGCCGTGCTTGGGCCCCTCCAGGGCGGCACGATACCGACCGGGTACTACACGCAGGGCGCGCTGGAGCGCCTTGGGCAGCGCTCCCGTGGGCTCGACATGAGCGGATTTAACAAGGGCTATGAGCTGCTTGATGAGCTTGTTCGGGGTGACATAAGGCGTGCTGTGGCTCGTTCGGCGTATGTCGATTCGCTCACCACCGCGCTGATTGAGAATTTCGAGGAAAAGCCGATAGATGTGCTCATCTGCATGGCTCAGGCGCCAGCATCGCCGCGCTTCCTGACCGAGATGCGCAAGCGTGGAGTCATTACGGTGCTGTGGTTCGTTGAAGATTATCTGCGCTTTACCTACTGGCGAGATATGGCGAAGTTTTACGACTTTGTGTTTACGATCCAGAAGGGAGAGTGCCTTGAGGTAATACGCAAGGCCGGGGCCGGGGAGGTTCACTACCTGCCGACGGCATGCGATCCGCTCCTGCACCGCCCGGTCGTTGTCACGCCCGAGGAATCAGCCCACTGGGGATCCGAAGTTTCATTCGTTGGCGCTGGATACCACAACCGCCAGCAGATGTTCGCGTCCCTTGCGCACCTACCGTTTAAGATCTGGGGAAGCGAGTGGCCTACGTGCCGGCCATTTAGCACGCTCGTCCAGGAGGAGGGAAGGCGCATCTCACCGGAGGAGTACATCAAGATCTTCAACGCATCAGCCATCAACCTCAACCTGCACTCCAGCAGTGAGCGGGACGGGGTAGAGCCAAACGGGGACTTTATAAACCCCCGCACCTTTGAGCTTGCGGCTTGCGGGGCGTTTCAGCTGGTTGACGAGAGAACCCTCCTGTCAGAATGCTTCGAGCCGGGCCGCGACGTGGTGACGTTCAAGGATCTGCCCGACCTGCTCGCCAAGATTGAGCATTACCGGGCGCACCCAGAGGAGCGCGCGGCGATCGCTGAGCGCTCTCGGGCGCGCGCCCTTCGGGAGCACACCTACGAGAAGCGCATCGAGCAGATGCTTGGAGTTATCTACGCAAGCAAGTTTCAGCAGCTGACTGCTCGCGAGCAGGCCAGCCCATGGAGCAAGATGATCGAGCGAAGCAAGTCGCATGAGGAGCTCTCGAAGCGGTGCCTGCTCGCGCGCGAGCGGGGCGAGCAGCCGACCCTCGATGCGCTCGCTTCGGATATAGTTTCGGGCAGGGGAAAGCTCTCTGAGACGGAGCAGAAGCTCATGTTTCTGTTCCACGTCAAGAAGCATATCCTTCGGCCGAGCCGAAACGGGGAAGGAGCGTAGCGCATGATTCGGCGATACCCGGACAAGAGCAAAGTTCTTCTCGTCAACATCACGCGGCTTGGCGACATGCTTCAAGCCACCCCGACGATAGCCGGAATTAAGGCAGAGAACCCGGCATGTCACATCACGGTCCTTGTAGAGAGGCAGTTTGTGGACGTGTGCCACGTCATCCCAAATATCGATGAGGTCATCGGACTTGATCTAGGGCTTGTGTGCAGGAGCCTCGATAGGGAGGGGGACGGCATTATCGACGCGTACGAATACGTGAGCGAGATCGTGGAGCGGCTGCGCAGCGAGAAGTTCGACTACTGCCTCAACATGTCTTCGTCTGCCTACACGGCGCTGCTCTTGAGCCTCGTCGGAATTGGGCGCAATGGGGGATGGACCTCGGATGACCAGGGCTGTCGCATTATCGAGTCATCCTGGGCCCAGCTCTTTGCCACCTCGGTGTTTCACCAGAATAGGCAGTATAATTCGCTCAACCTCGTGGACGTCTTTCGCTGCTCAGCAGACGTGGAGCAGCATCCCCACAAGCTCCTCATCAATGTTGACCCGAAGAGCCGATCCTTCTGCGAAGAGATACTTGAGAGGGCGCCGTTCACGAACTCTGGGCCCCTCATCGCCGTGCAAGCCGGCGCCAGCCAGGGCAAGCGACAATGGGCACCGCAGAGGTTCATCGAGCTCATCAAGAAGCTTGTGCATGAGCACAACGCGCGAGTGGTACTCACCGGAGCCCCGAAGGAGGCCGCAATCGTCGATCCAATCGTGGCGGGATGCGCGTCTCCGAACGTAGTCTCGCTCGTCGGCAGGACCTCGATACCGCAGCTGGCAGCGATGCTGCAGCTCGCAGACATCCTCGTGACAGGAGACACTGGCCCGATGCACATGGCAGTGGCAGTGGGCACACCTGTCATCTCGATGTTCCTCGCGTCGGCGTTCGGATTTGAGACCGGTCCCTACAGCGAGGGAAATATTGTGCTGCAGCCCGTCATCGGATGTGGGCCGTGCAATCCGAACAAGAGCTGTGGACGCCCTGATTGCCACGACACGATTACGCCTGAGCTCGTTGCGTACCTGACGATAGCGCGCCTCAAGGGAGAGGTGATTGAGGTGCCGCAAGACTTTGCGGATCCATCGAGGGTTATCGTCTACCGCTCGGCCTTTGACGACAACGGCTTCTGTGATCTTGTGCAGCTGAACGGGGGTGCGGGCGACACGTTCGCCCGATTTCGGCGCGCCTACCGAAAGCTGTGGCTTGATGACCTCGGAGGATACCGGTTCCCGGTTGCCGAGGCGAAGCCCTCCAAGTTAGCGGTTGTTGAGGACGGGCTGTCTGGGCTTCAAGAGATCGTGGCGTGCGCCCAGCGGGGCCAGGAGCTCATCGGGCGCCTTCAGGATGGTATCCGGGATGTTTCGGTGCCTGCAGCTCGGCTTGGAGAGATAAACGGCCAGCTCACTGAATTAGACCATCATATTGAAGGGTTGGGATTTCAGTTTGGCCCCCTGGGGTCACTGAGCCGCATGTTCCTGTTTGCCAAGGAGAATTTAAAGGGAACTGATGCCCTGGAACTCGCATCTCAAATGAATCGGGCGTACCAGGACCTGGAGCGCCGGTGCGTTAAGTTTGGAAGCTACTTCCGGGGCGATTAAACGCGTAATCGATACGAGGCTATATGGTTCAAGTGCGAGTAAATGGACAGGGCTTAGGCTTGCCTGTTGAGCGGGTGCAGACGTTTGCTGACCTTATTGAGCTCGTAAAATCTTCGATTGATCCGGAGCACATGGTGACCGAGATCCTTCTCGATGGTCGTGACATGCGCGACGAGGAGTGGATGATGGCCCCCTCGCAGCTTCAGGGGGAGGTGCTGGATTTCGCCTCGGGCCGACCTGATATTTATGTTTCCGACCGTATCCAGGAGGCTTCCTCCGTTGTTCGCTCGTGCTTTTTCGAGTTTCGTGATGCCCGCAAGGGCTTTCAGGACGGCGACAGCGTCATGGGGAACAAGCGGCTGAAGGTCGCTGTCGATACGCTCAAGGCTTTTTTCGAGTGGTACGGTACGTTGCTGCAGCTTGTGCCTGAGAGCTCGCGCTCAAAGCTCGATATCTCGTCTGAAGTGCAGGATATCTCCGAGACCTGCAAGAAGATCTGCCAGCAGCAGATGTACCAGTCATGGTGGGCACTCGGTGAGAGCTTGGAAAAAGATCTCGAGCCGAAGCTCGACAAGCTTGAGGACACGTGTAGGAAGGTGGCGCGCGAGGTTCAGGTTACCGCGGCCCCGTAAGACGAGCTGCATAAAAGCAAAGCTGGAGGGCGCTTGGAGAGATATACTTTCCGGGCGCCCTTTCTGCATTTTGGCGACACCCAGGTGCGCGTTGGCGCGATGTTTTTAGGCTTGATACCTGAAGACGAAAGGCGAGAGGGAAAATTTGAGCAGAATAGGCTTTGAAAACAGTAAGAACCGGAAAGAACGATAACAGTGAAAACGGTTAAAATCTCATACGAGACTACAAACCTGAAAAAACCTTCGTAACCTTATCAACCTATTCCGCTCAGGCGATCGCTTTTCAATCGCGTCAACGGAATCGACGAATATCGTCCTCGTTGTTTTGACGGCCTGGCACAAGAAAAGGATTCGCGTGGCTGAGAAATGTGGTCTTCAAGCGCCTCCTTTGGATGCTATCGATTAAGCAATTCGTGCGTTGTATCAATCGGTTAGGGCCTGCTGATCGGGTGGCGGGAATGGCCGAAGCACAAAAAGATTTCGGGGCTCTCGGGGCCCGGCCTGCATCCTAACTCGTTAGGTAAAAACCCTTTTTGTAGCGGTTGGACTAATCAGCGGGGCGCATACGGAATCGCATCGAGGTGAGCAATCAATGAACAAAGAGAGATCCTTTGCCGGCAGAGTCGGCTTCATCACCCCCTGGAATCAGTCGTGTGGTCTCGCCACATATGCGCACTACATGCTTCAAGAGCTTCAAAGGCTCGAGCTTGATTTCACAGTCTTTGCCGAGCGGACGGAGGCTGCTGTGCCATCCGATGAGGGCTTCGTTCGGCGCTGCTGGAGCAGGGTTCGGCCGGCCGACCAGGTTGACGACTATCAGCAGCTTGAGGCAGAGGTCGAACGCGCCGGAATCTCGGTTCTCCACATCAATTGTCAGGCGCGATTTTTCCATCCCGTCACGTTCAGCAAATTCCTGCAGCGCATGCGCGGCCGGGGAGTTCGGGTAGTCGTCCAGCTCCATAACCTCTTTACGCTGGGCGAGGATCTCTCAACCCTTGTCGCTGGCGCCGACCGCATCTTCGTGCATACGCCGGAGAACCGGCTTGAGGCCATTGCAAATGGCGCAATGCCCGATGCAGTTGAGGTCGTTCCGCACGGCGTGCTTGTCCGCCCGGAAATCAGCCCAGATGCGCGGCACGCCCTGCGCAATCAGCTCGGCATCGTCAACGGCGAGTATCTGCTCATTACATTCGGGTTTGTACAACCGCACAAGGGCCTTGAATCCCTCGTTGAGGCGGTCACGCACCTTCGTGAGCGGGGCTTGCCTGCTCGCGGAGTAATCATCGGCGAGACTCGAGCCGATGACCCAAACAGCGCGGCATACATGCGGGCCCTGCGGGAACTGGTAAACCGAAGCGGGGTTACAGACCATGTGTCTTTCATCAATACGTTTGTGCCGGATGAGCAGGTTGGAGAGTACCTCAGTGCCGCCGACCTCGTGATCATGAATTATCGCTCGCAGCACTTTGAGGCCTCGGGTGCCTGTGCGCTCGCCGTTGGCGCAGGCGCAGCCGTCCTAACCTCGCTCGCCCCGGCCATGATGACCTTCGGCGATGCCGTATGGCACATGACGAGCGGCTATCCCGTTGGATTGTCCGCTGAGCTAGTCCTCACCAACCAGATATTGCAGGGAGAGATCCGCAGTCGTGCGCGCGCCTATGCTGAACGCCACTCGTGGCAGCAGATCGCGCGGCAGTTGGCTGCCAAATATGCAGAGCTCGTTCCGGCTGCCGCCGCCCCCGTCGAGACGCCCGCACCGGAAAGCCGAACAACAAGGGAGAGCGCCGTGAAAAACAAAGTATACAGGGGATCGGGCAAGCCAGTGCGCGTCCTGATACAAAACAGGCCCAACACCTTTACGCAGCGCGGCGGAGACACGGTTCTCGTCGAAAAGATCAGCCAGGGCCTCGCCGTCAGGGGGTATGAGGTGCGCGTTGATGTTGAGGGGCTCCAGAACGCGGCCGACTATGACCTAGTACACTTGTTTAATTTCGCCACTCCCAAGCTGACCGAGCATTTTGCTCAGCGTGCTAAGGCCGCTGGTAGGCCATTCGTTGTGACTTCGCTCTATGAGGACCTACCGCAGTTTCACACCCAGTCACATGCCGTTGCCCGCTCGCTTATGGAGTACGTTAGCTCCGGCCAGCGACAGGAGTGGTGGCAAGCGAACAAGGTTGATGTCAGGGCGGTAGCTCCGGCAGCAAGGTTCCCTGCCGACTGGATCGCCCAGCACGCATCTGCGATCTTGGCTAATGGCTCGGGCGAGGCAGCAGCGCTGAAAAGAGATTTCCCGGCAGCCGAAGCGATTCGGACGGTGCACGTTGGGCACGAAACCGGCATGCTCGGGGATGCCTCGCTCTTTGAGCGGACGTACGGGGTTCGGGACTTCGTATTGTGCGTTGGTCGGCTTGAGAGCCGCAAGAACCAGCTCATGCTTCTTAAGGCGCTCGAGGAATCAGAGCTCACCGTGGTGCTGGCTGCCGGAGGGTTCTCATACCAGCCTGACTACGACGGGACTGTCCGCAATTTCAAGCGGCGCGGAAAAACAGTGATCGCCGACCGACTGTCACCCGAGATGCTCTCTGCCGCATACGCTGCGTGCCGCATTCACGTGCTTCCAAGCTGGTATGAGCTTCCAGGGCTCGTGTCGCTTGAGGCCGCGGCGCACGGGAAGAATATCGTGGCGACCCGCACAGGGACGACTGAGAACTACCTCGGGGATAAGGCGTTTTACTGCCATCCCTGGGATGAGGAGTCGATCCGCTCATCGGTACTAGCCGCATTCCACGCCCCAGTCACTGAGGGGCTTGTTGATATGGCGCGCAACTACACGTGGGAGAGGGCTGTTGATGAGACTATAGCGGAGTACGAGGCAGTTCTTGGAATCAAGGCTGACGCGGCGCTGCCTGATCCGGTGACAGCTGCGGAACCGGTCGTGCCATCATTTGGGGTCTATGACATGAGCATGAGCGTCTCTGAGGTTGAGGAGATGCTTGAACAGGGAGAAGCCGCTGCCAAGGCGATGGAGTTTGAGCGCGCAGAGCAGGTGCTTCGGGCTGTCCAGGCGCTTGACCCGAACTCGCCGCGGGTGCTCAAAAGCCTTGGCGCAGTGATGCTCGCCCAATCGCGGTGTGATGAGGCCCGAAGACTCTTTGACCAGGCGCTTGAGGTGTCGCCGGCGGATTCAAAGGTTCTTACGGGCCGGGGAATGTGCGAAGCGATGTCGGGACACCCGGCCAAAGCGCTGCCGTTTCTTGAAAAGTCGCTCGACGTGGCACCTGACAATCTCGTGGCTCTTCACCAACTCTTAGAGTGCTCCTACCAGCTCGACCAGTACGAACAGGCAGAGAAGCGCGTCAAGCGGTACCTAGCCTGCGCGCCCGAAGACGCGGAGATGCGCTACTGCTTGGCAGGGTGCCTCTACAAGATGGGCGAACTGACAGAGTGCCGTGAGCACCTTTCAGCCGTGTTGGCCGCGAAGCCTGAGCATGTGGGAGGGCAGGAGCTGAAGGAGAAGGCGGAGAGATTGATGTCGGAACAGCAAGGCGCAACCGTAGCTGTAGCCGCTCATTCAGCTATCGCCGAGACAGAGGCACTGACTCCGGCTTTTTCGACAGAGGTGCTTGCGGGCCTCTCTCAGCGCATCCAGGACTGGAAGATAAGCGGTTCGGCCGAAGCGTCGCCGACTGTCGTGATAACGCAGCCTGCAGCCAAGTCACCAAGCCCCGCTGTCCCTAGCGTTTCTCCTGGCGAGAGTGTTGAGGAGCGCATAGCATGTGTTGAGTCTCTCAAGCGAAGCGGCAAGCTTACCCAGGCAAAAGAGGTGCTGGACACGATGTTGCCCGGGGCCGGCTTAACCACCGCGCAGGAGGAGATGGTGAGCTGCCTCAACGCTGAATTCAAGGTAATCATGGGAGAACTGGAAGAGGCAGCGAGGATCTACAACAAGCTTCTCGACAGGAATCCGCATTTTTCGCGAGCACTGTGCGGCCAGGGGGCTCTCGCCGCGGAGGCGCAGGAATGGGGTACCGCGCAGGCGTTTTTTGAGACATCTCTGGACTACAACCCCTCCTACGATGTCGCCATTGCAGGCTTAGGCCTGTGCAAGATGGTAGCCAACAAGCCGGAGGAGGCTTTCAATCTTTTCCGTCGGGCGGCGACGATCAACCCCGAAAACTACCGGGCGGTCCTTGGCGTGCTTCAGCTTGGGTATCCACTCAAGCGCTACCAAGAGATGGAGTCGCTGTTGCTCTCATACCTTAAGCTCTATCCATCAAATATCGACATGACCTACTCACTCGCGGGCCTGCTGTTCTCGCAAGGAAAGATCTCTCAAGCGCGCATCGAGGTGGAGAAGATCTTGGAGTCCTCTCCGAAACATGAGCCCGCGCTGGAGCTGCGCGAGATTTTGGTGAGGGCGCAGACCTCCCCCACAGTAATGATGTAGGCCCCTTCATACTCTCCGAAGACCTCTTCCGCGGATGACGAACATTCCCGCCTAAACAGCGTTTTGCGCCAGCGCAAAAAAATGTCGTTTCAGGGAACAGCGGCCTAGTGATAAATTCGCTGCCTGGCCCAGGGGTTGGCAATGATCCGATTATTCGGCGCGTTGCTTCGCGCGACCTGAGCGACAGGATGCTGACGGGGACTTTGTTGTAGCCCGGCCTGCATGCTGTAAGAAGACGTCCGACACGATGAAGATTGATTCCAACAACGCGAACGACGGGGATGGCCTAAGGAGAGCGGGTACTGAGACTCAAGGCGGTGTTCTTCGCTCAGTCGAAAGATCCTTGAGCGCGCACGCCCATCCGCTGGCGGGGCCCCCTCCGGAGTCGGCTGCCGCCGCCCAGTGGGAGGCATCACTCGGAGAGGGTTCATCGAGGCTGCTAGAGGCCTTCAAGCACACGGAGGGGCGCAGGCACCAGGAGGTCAGCAAGGAGCTCTGCTTCGCGGATTACCTGCGCGAGGTCCTGCGCAACCCCCGCGACATGATTCGCAACACATTCCAGTATACAGCAGATGCGATGGAATCGTTTGGGTGTTCCGACCGCACCATTCTCGGCAAGGAGATAATCGACTTCCACCTTCGCACCTGGCCGTGGGAGTCGGGAATGGTCTCTGACAAGCGAAAGCTGGAGGGCCATGAAGTGGCGCTCAGCGACTTCTACCAGCAGATGAAGCTATTTGGCCGCAGGGAGTTTGCAAACAGGATGTTCATCTTCCACGGCCCCCCTGGATCGGGAAAGACACGGCTCAACGACACGCTGGACGCCATGCTTGAGCATTTCTCTGAGCATAATCCGCGCGGCGCGCTCTATCGATTGTCCTGGGTATTCCCGGATGATGCCTCGGCGAAGCCCTACGGGTTTGCCGCCAATGCCCAACGTGGCGCGACCGTTAGCCACGAGGAGACGAACCAGGGACGACGTATTATCTACAGGCCTCTGGGGAACACCGATCCCCTCTTCCTGCTTTCAACGTCGTGCGATGGGCAGGGGCCGCGCGAGCGCCTGCTTTCCTTCTTAGAGCAAGAGGGAAGGCTTCCGCCCGACATAAATCGCGACTACCTGCTTCGTGGAGAGCTCGACACTTTTTCGGAGGCGGTACTGGAGACACTGCTCAATTACTATCGTGAAGAGCATGCGAGCGACAAAGAGCGATCCTCCGAAGGATCAATTCTTGATGAAGTACTTAAGCGCCACGTTCGGGTTGAGCGATACACCCTGTCGCGTCGCCAGGGCAGGGGGTTGTGCTCGATATGGGCGAGCCCAAACAGGAACGCGGACATCGAGCCGTTTTACAGCTCCTATGCACCTCCTCCTGAAGAGATCCGGGCAGCCGAGCGGGATCTCTACATGCCGACGAGCTTCATGGTCAGGGCCAATCGTGGGCACCTGCACTTCTCAGACCTCTTCCGTCCCGATGAGCGGGATCGGGGCCGAGACGATATATCTCACCTAAATCACCTGCTCAATGAAATTGAGTCTGGGCACACGCAGATCATGGCGCTCCGGCAGGCGGCATCACTGAAGACCGAAAAAGTCAACGTGCTCCTCCGGGCAGACGCGAACGACGACTTGATTGCCCTCAAGACCTCTGCTCAGGGCTGGGATTCCCTTGGCCGCCGCCTCCAGTTCATCACAGTGCCTCACATCACGCGGTTCCTCTCAGAGGCGTCTGCGCATGAGGACTTCTTTCGCACCATCCTCGGGTCTGACCGCTTCATCTGTCCGCATGTGCTCAACACAGTCGCCCTCTTCTCGACTGCAACTCGGCTCCTAAAGCCCCAGGCGGGGCGGTACAAGAGCGTGCATGAGCTCCTCCCGACGATCCTTGAGCGCATGAGCGTGGTTGAAAAGGCGCTCCTTCTTCAGGAGCCCCGCGCAGGCGCAAAGATTGAGCTCAACATGCTCAAGACGGACGAACGACAGAAATGGAACCAGGATGAGCTCGGGATCCTCAAAAAGTTCCTTCCTAAAGTTGCCGACGAATACATGAACAACGTGGGAGAGACCAGGTTTTCGCTCTACGATGGCGGATTCGGGATTTCCACAGCAAGCACGCAGGACCTGTTTCGCAAGGTTGCCGTGTTTAGGGCGGACCAGCCCATCACGGTGCTTGAGGTTCTTGAGGTGCTCAAGCAGCACGAGGATAAGTTCCCCTACTACGAGAGGATTGAGGAGGCAAAGCGCAGGCACGTTGAGGAGCGGCTGCAGGAGAAGAAGCAGGAGGCCCTGCGCAGTGGCACGCCGATGGGAGAGCGCGACACTCAGGAGGCGCTCAAGACAATTGCGGAGCGAGTGGAGAGGCAGTTTCCAATCCCTTCGCCACAGTTGATCATAAAGGAGGTTGAGGCATACGCCAAGCGCCGGGTTCAGGACGACTTCTATGCCGCGTTGGGCATCGCTAGCGAGGAGCGTAATACGCTCTCAATTCGCCGCTATCTTGCCCATGCCCGCGTATCGATAGGGCAGGCTCCTCTTGAGGTTGAGCTTGAGCACCGCGTCTCCGATCGCGAGCGCGCCCACAATGCCAAGCTGCTGGAGGACTTCGAGAATCGGGTAATTAAGAATGCGAACTTTTCGAGCCAGGAGAATAGGATCGCCTTCCGGAAGCACCTCTTTGAGCAGATCGGCAACTGGCAGGCGGAAAACCCAACAGAAACGGTCGTGAACAATTACGAGAGCATCTTTGGGGAGCTGGTCGAGGGCATTCGCATGGTGCAGAAGGAGTCGCTTGAGAAGCCGCTTAAGGAGTTTGCGCAGATTTCGCGAGAGTATGCGGATGATCCGACCAAGCTCCGAAAGGACCTTGAAGGAAAGGAGGAAGAGGCCCGAAAGGCGCAGCGCTGGCTCAAGGCGATACGCGCGCTGGAGGATACCCTCAATTATCCCCGCGAGGAGCGATGGGAGACAATTCGTAAGCATCTTGAGTGGGCAGTGCCTAAGTAATTTGTTTTATGCGCAGTGTAGAGAACAATCCCAGCAACGATCCGCGCCATATATCGCTTGAGCATGAGGACCTTCGCCGGCACAAGCTGACGGTGAAGGAATTTGCAGGCTCCCGGGGCGCTCAGGAGCGGCTCATCAATGAGTGGAAGGAGGAGATAGAGGGCATCGTCACGAAGATTTGCCCGCTGAGCTTTTTTCCGCAGGAGTTCGTGCTGCTTTCGTGGAAAGAGCTGCAGGTGGTGCTCGCCCGGGAAGGCTTCCCAAAGCGCTATGAACACTGGCGGTTTGGCCAAAACTTCGAGAGCCAGCAGGTGCGCGACTCGTATGGGCTCGGCCGAACCTACGAGCTTGTCATCAACAATGACCCCTGCGTTGCGTATCTGCTCGACTCAAATTCGGTGCAAGAAACGCGTACAGTCATGGCGCACGTGTACTTTCATAACATCTTCTTTAAGCATAATTCCTACTTCAAGGCGACTGACCGTCGCATGCTCGACAAGATGGGGAATCACGCCGAGCGCATTAAGCGCTATCAGGAGGAGTTCGGCCCCGAAGCAGTTGAGCAGTTTCTCGACACGTGCCTCTCGCTTGACAATCTCATTGACGTGCACTCAGTGGCGTTTCGCCGCTCAGTAGATGAGCACTACTGGTCATCAAGCCTTGACCGCCGGGCGCCCGACCCCATTCGGCCTGTTCGCTTTGACGTGCCTGAATACCTTGATCGGTACGTGAACCCACCGGAGGTGCTGCGCGCGGGCGTGGAGAGGGAGGCCAAGGAGCGGGATCGGCGGGCAAAGATGAATCCGCCTGAGCCGCAACAGGACATCCTGCTCTTCCTCCTCAAACACGCACCGCTTGAGCCCTGGCAGCAGGATGTGCTTTCGATAGTCCGGGATGAGTCATATTATTTTGCGCCCCAACGGATGACGAAGATCATGAATGAGGGCTGGGCCAGCTATTGGCACTCGAAGATGATGACGGACCACCTGCTGCCCCGTTACCCAGCAGAGACAGTCGACTACTGCGAATTCAATGCGGGAGTGCTGCAGCCCTGGGGTTCCAGCATCAATCCCTACAGGCTCGGCGTCCGGCTGCTGCGCGACATTGAAGAACGTTGGGACAAGGGCAAGCATGGGCCTGAGTGGGAGAGCTGCCGGGACATGGAGGAGCGGCGGCTGTGGGATAAGAACTGTGGGCAGGGGCAGGGCGAGATCCTTCGGGCCATGCTCAACCACAACGACCTCACCTTTATTCATCGCTACCTGACCCCGGAGTTCTGCGCGGAAAACAGGCTTCACGTGCGGGGCCGCGATGAGGAGGGGGACATGTCTGTGTCGTCCGAGGAGTTCTCGGAGGTTCGAACGATGATCGTTCGCTCACTGACCAACCTGGGGCAGCCAAAGCTTTCGGTCGTCAATGCTAATCATGGCAACAGGGGGGAGCTCGTTGTTTTTCATGCGTTTGACGGGCAGGAGCTCAACCTCGAATTTGCCAAGGCTACCTGCCGGAACCTTCAGAAGCTTTGGGGCAGGCCTGTGCACGTGCTTTCGCGAGAGGAGGAGGGTAACAAGTTTAGGCTGACCCACAACGGAGAGCGTTTTGATAGCGCAAATGCCTCATCCGAGTTCGTCGGCTATTTTGATTTGGACAGGTAGTAAGCGTATGCAAAATGACCCGAGCAGTGGACCGAGCCAGCGCAGCGATGTGCAGCAGCACTATAGCTCGCTGGAGACGGCATCACTCGGCATAGAGCCTGATGTAAGGCGCTTTCGGGATATCCTCAAGGGCAAGGTTCGCGAGGATCTCCGGGACTACATCACGAGCGACGAGATTATCGCCCAGCACGGCAACGACATGATATCGGTGCCCGTAAAGGAGATATCCATTCCTCGATTCGTGTTTGGATCCAACGATCAGGGTGTTGGCGAGGGCGATGGAGAGGGCGAAAGCGACGGCACGAAAGGTCAGGGCGGTGGAAAGAAGGGCGGTCTCGGGGAGGGAAAGCACATTCGAGAGGAGAAGTTTCACATTGAGGAGCTGGCTGACCTCCTCGGGGATGAGCTGAAGCTTCCCCGTATTAAGCCGCGCCTCACGTCGGGCCTTGAGCAGGCGGTGCCCCGGTATGAGGGAATCTCCCGGCGCGGGCCTCCATCGCTTCTCGACTCAAAGCGCACTTTTCGCGAAGCCCTCAAGCGATCGATCGCGGAGGAGAGCTTCGATGAGGACGATCCTGTTGTGGTGCCGATTAAGGAGGACTTTAGATTTCGATGCGCACGCCTAAAGCCGCGCCCAAAGACAAACGCGGTGATCTTCTACATCATCGACGTGTCAGGCTCGATGGGTGAGCTAGAGAAGTCGCTTGCGCGGAACACGGCTTTCTGGACCGATGCCTGGATTGATCGCCAGTACCAGGGGACTGAGAAGTGCTACATCATCCACGACGTCTCGGCAAAAGTGGTTGATCGTGACACATTCTTCACGACGCGGGAGTCGGGGGGCACGCTCATATCCTCGGCGTACCAGCTCGCCAAAGAGCAGATGGCCGCTCGCTTCCGTCCGGACGAGTGGAACATTTACGTTTTCCACTTCTCCGATGGCGACAATAGTTCAAGCCAGGACGATGCTCAGGCCGTTGGAATCCTCAAGCAGGACATTCTTCCCTTCATAAACCTTTATGGTTATGTCGAAATCGGCTCGCACAACGGGGGCGGGGGCTTTATCCGATACCTTGACGGCCAGCTGGATGACCGGGAAGAGGTCGTGACGACTACGATGAACAACCGCAAGGACATTATTCCCGCGATAAAAAGCCTTTTGGGCACTGGGCGGTAGATTTTTATTACGAAGAGAAACGTTGAGGTAACTATGTTTAAGGACCAACAATCATTCGCCCAGAATACGGACATAAGCCGCACCGAGTTTGGCGGGAAAGCCAGCGACATTCGATCGCTTTTTCAGCGCTCCGAGCTCCAAAAGCAGTACCGCGACCTGCACTGGCTCGGCACATTTGATGACTACCTCCAGATTGTAAAGGCGAATCCGTCGGTAACTGCAAACGCGTACCAGAGGATCCACTCGATGATCCTGTCGTACGGCTCGGAAAAGTACTCGCTTGGGGGGCGGGACTACACACGCTTCAAGTTTTTTGAGGACCCAGTCGGCAAGGGCCAAGATGCCATATACGGCCTCGACGACAAGCTCATGGAGCTTGTGCAGTTCTTTGAGTCCGCAGCAAAAGGCTACGGCTCACAGAAGCGCCTACTCCTGATGCTTGGGCCCGTAGGGTCTTCCAAGAGCACAGTGGCAAGGCTACTGAAGCGGGGCCTTGAGCAGTACTCCCGTACAGCTGAGGGCGCCGTGTACACCTTCGGCTTCTCGGCGGACCCTGTCCGCTCGCCAAATGCTGACGAAAGCAGGACAAACATAGAGAAGCTTTCAAAGGACCAAATTGCGTGGTCGCCGATGAACGTGGAGCCGCTGACGGTGATCCCGGACCACCTGAGGGAGGAGATCCTCCAGATGCTCAATTCTCCTCGTTCAGAGGGCGCCTCACGGATCCAGATAAACGGCGGCCTTGATCCGGCGAGCCGCTATCACTTGGAGCACCTGCTTGAGCAGTACTGCGGAAATTACGACAAGGTGCTCGACCACATCATCGTGAAGCGCGTGCTTCTTTCTGAGGCAGACCGCACCGGCATCACGACGTTTCAGCCCAAAGATCCCAAGAGCCAGGATTCCACTGAGCTGACGGGCGACATCAACTACCGCAAGCTTGCCAAGTACGGAGCGGACTCTGACCCACGCGCCTTCGACTTTGACGGCGAGCTATGCCGGGCTAACCGCGGCATAGCCGAGTTCATCGAGGTACTTAAGCTTGAGCGCGAATTCCTCTACGAGCTCCTGACGGCGACACAGGAGCGCGTCATCAAGCCCAAGAAATTTGCGCAGACTGAGATAGACCTTGCTCTTGTGGGACACACAAATGAGGAGGAGCACAAGAAGTTCAAGGCTGACAAGCTCCAGGAGGCTTTTATGGACCGCCTCCGCACGATCGATATCCCGTATGTTCTGACCCTCAAGAATGAGATGAAGATCTACGAGAAGGACTTCACGAGCGAGAAGGTGGGGCAGCATATCGCTCCACACACGATTGAGGTCGCTTCAATGTTCGCCGTCTGTTCGCGCCTGAGTGAGCCAAAAAAAAGCGGCATGACGCTGCTCCAAAAGATGCGCCTCTACAGTGGGGAGGCGGTGCCACGCTATACGGAGCAGACGGTGCGCGAGATCAAGGATGAGGATCGCAGGGAGGGCCATAGCGGGATCTCCCCGCGCTTCATCCAGGACTCGCTCAACATTTGCCTGGTTCGCGACACGGACCAAGCGCGTCGGTTTGTAAGCCCTTTCATGCTTCTCAATGTCCTTCGGGAGCGGCTGCCAGAGAATCCGCATGCGTCATCAGAGGAGGAGAAGAAGCGGCTTGCATCGATCCTCGACAAAGTTGAGCAAGAGTACAAGGAGATCATAAAGAAGGAGGTGCAGCTCGCGATTGCGGGTGATGAGAAGGCCCTCGAGACGATGGGCCAGAAGTATGTCGAGAATATCTCCGCCTACCAGGGAAAGCAGAAGGTTGAGAACCGACTGACCAAGACCATGGAGGAGCCTGACGAGAAGTTCATGCGGGCCGTCGAGGAGAAGATTGGCATCACATCGGCGCAAAAAGACGACTTCCGCAGGGAGATCTTGCAGACGATTGGGGGCATGGCGGCATCGGGCATGAAGTTCAACCCGCTCGTCAATGAGCGGCTGAGGGAAGCCCTTGAGAAGAAGCTGTTCGAGGACACCAAGGACACGATTCAGATCAAGCAGTTTGTGTCAGTTGTTCCGGATGATGAGCAGCAGCAGAAGTTCGACACCCTGAAGGAGCGCCTTAAGCAGCGCCACGGCTACAGCGATGACAGTGCGACAGAGGTGCTGAAGTTTGTGGCAAGCATACTAGCTCGCTAGGTCCTGCTTTTGCAGGCGGTGCAGCCGTAATTGGGCCTTGACGGCGAAAACCTGGCAGGGGGACTAGATTATCACTGCAGGAGGGCTGTCCTTCGTGGCAGGACCGTCATCTTTTTCCCTGCCCTTAATGGGAATGGAATAGGGGACACAAGTGGATGTGCCCGTTGGTGCGGTTCTGTGCAATTTCGGGCTTGCTGGAGGCTGTTCGCTCAGCCTACGCCCTGCTGCGTTGAAGCTGCAGGATTGTTTTCTCGCTATCCCTCTCGTCCGGCGATAACCCGGTTGCGCACAAGCGTCGACGAACGCGAGACGTTCCCCCCAAGCGCCACGAGAATCGACTCCTCTACTTCGAGAAGCCGGGTAACTGTCTTCGCACGCAACACGACCTTGTAATCCCAGCTGCCAAACCCCGTAATAAGTTGCTCGACATGCAGGTTATGTGAGCATAGGTCGATCACTTCCTGCTCGTGCTCCGGAGAGCGCGACTTGAGGTTCAGGACGAGCTGTGCCTGCACAAAGTCTTGATCCGAGCGCAAAAAGTATACTTCGTCGGAGATAGCTCCCCACTCTCGTAGCCTTTCCATGCGGTACTTTGCGGTTGACTCGGATATCCCGGCACCCTTAGCAAGACGCGGGACAGAAACGTTCCTCTCGTGCCGAAGGAGATGAAGAATTTTGAGGTCAACGGCATCCGGCTCTCTGCGTTCTTTCGAGGCGACAAAATGAGCCACCGGCCTCGACACCTCGCGACCGCCGAGGAACCGCAAGCCCCAATGACGGGTCTCAACCTCAACCGCGAAGATCGGATCCCGAAAATGGATCCCAAGCTCGGCTCCCATCGAGTGAACCAATTTGGAGCCTTCTATCATGTCACTCGCGAAATAGGTGACTTCGAACTTTCGAAGCCCCATATTCTCCGCCAGCCAGGATACCTCCGTACGCTTCTGAAGGAATTCAAGAGTTCGACTGCTAGATGCGCGCGGTAGATCAAAGAGCACATTAAAAACATGGTGCCCCAGCGCCCGCTGGTTCAGCATTATTGCTCGCTCGATGCGTCGACGCTCAAGCAATTGGTCGAGCTGATAACGCACGACGTGCGGCTTCATGCTAAGAGTCTTGGCGAGGTCACTTATGGTTCGACTCCCTCCGGTCGTCAGTACCCCCAGAATTTGAAGCTGAATGTCTTCGGCGTTTGCCTGCTTGGGCCTATACGCGGAGTTAGAGTTGCGATTAAGGATCTTAAGGCCGCAGGCATCGGTCCCCGACGTTCCGTTGTCGGTGTCCTTGTCGAAGCGCAATAGGTAGCTATGGCCGCCCGCAGGGGAGTCCTTGTTACCGGCGTTCTTGCTGTCGTGTGCCATACCTAGAGAAAGTTTCAGGGCGCCCAAGTTAAAGTGCTTTGACCGGACCCTCTGAAGAAGTATGGCAGGGACTGATGGCCGTGTGGCATTTGGGTACCTTGTATCTCCTGCGGAACCTTATTGATGTAAGTGCTGGCGCCTTACGCGGATCTACTATCCTGATATGTATCGCCTAATTGTATTGCTGCGAGATTCCGCCATTCACATGGGTCAAAGAGCCTCACCTCTTTTGGACGAAAGAAAAATCAGTCGATGTTTTGTAAGTGTCTGATTGGTCGTAACGGGCTACCTGCCCTTCGGGCCCGGAAGCTGAAGGAGCTAGATCGTGGGTCAACGGCGAGAGCTGACAAGAAGCCGAATAACCCAGACGTGAGCGCGCTAGCTGGCAAACGCCTGCTTTCGCAAGCGGCGCAGCCGCGAAACAATCCTGCGGGCAAAGTCCCTGAGGCGCAGCACCACAGGGTGCCTCCGGGCTTCGGCCAGCGCCTTGCCGAGGGCAGCCTGATCCTCGCCGGTGAAGGCTGAGCCCTTAAGCGAATGCTTTTGCGCGAATTGGCGTGCCTCGTCGTTGAGGTTGAAGCCTGCTGTCGCAGCGAGAGTATCGTTTGATGCCCGGAACCGCTCCACAATTCGGGCGAAGAGCTGCTCGTCGAACAGCGACTCTCCACGGTCGTGAAGCGAGGTGCGGGCGGCGCGAATGAAGGCGTGACGGCTGAGGTCGGTACCAATTTCACCGCGGTTTCTCATGGCCAGAGCGATCGTGCACTTCCGACCCAGAGACTCGTTGGTGTGAATGTTTCGCGCCTGTAGGAAGTCGATGTCGCACATCGCGCAGAAGCGGCTGACGAGCTCCCCTGAGCGGGCCAAGTCGCCGAAGCTGGCGAACCGAAACTGTAGGTTGGGATGAGCAGCACCGTAGTACCCAGGCAGGTGCACGTACTCCAAGTGAGCTCCGCGCGTGTTGTAATCGATGAAATCCTCGAAGGAGCCGCCTGAAGCCGTTTGCTCCCAAAGAACCTGGAACTTGTAGCCGGACTCGAGCAGGGGACCCTGGTGTCGCACCACGCATATCACAAGCACTTCGCTGAAGAGGCCCAGAAGCTGCGAAAGTGAGGAGGACGGGATCTCTGGGCTGTTGATAAACTCCTCGGAGCTGATGAGAACGGTGTGGCATCCGCTGGCGGCTATCTCCTGCTTGAGGTCCGCCAGCAGCGTCTCTAGCGGCGCAACCTCAGAAAATCCTGGCACTCCGCTCTTGCGTAGAGAGTTGACGTAACAGTGGTGGGCAACGGTGTCGAGCCCGGCTTTGGGGTAGAGGATACCGTTCTTGAGGAGCTCGTCGAAGGATGAGGAGAGCGCCGCCTGGATCGATGTGGATCCGGTTCGGTGCCCGCCGATGTGAAGGATTAGTTTCGTCATGCGTCCCCTGGCAACAGGCAGGATCATCGCTTAAGAACAGGCAGGATTCAAGGCGAGGTTGAAAATCATTTCGCAGTAGCGGTCGTAACTTAGGGGCGGCAGGGCCGACAAGATGTGCGGTGAGTTCCTAGAGAACAGGAACGCCGTGATTCGAGGCATCGACCGCATACACGTCGCTACCGAGGAGCTGCTCTGAGGTGACAGCAAACCCAGCGTGCCTCGTGATCTGCGTGAACACCCGCTCTATGGCATGTGCAGTGGTGCCGTCTTGCAGGCCGGCTTCCGGCTCAAAATCGAGAAGCTCTCCTGGGATGGCGCGCAGCGGCTCAAGAGCGGCAGGACTGAACCAGAACATCGAGCCAGCAAAAAATGCCAATGCCCGCAGCTGATCTGCATCCGCTACTCCGACCGCGTTGAGAATTGCAGAGACCTTCTTGCGGTTTGCGCCCCAGAACTTTGGGTTGGTAAGGAAGTATGAGTGCGGGCCGATCAGGCCTACCGAATTGCTGCGAAGGAGGGCGATGCAGCGCCGCACTGTGAGAGCGTTGCCGCATAGGCCAGCGAAAAGAGACTGCCGCCACGAGTCACCGTTGGGGCTATAGAGGCTCTTCTTGAGGTGGAGCTTCAGGACAGCGTTGTATGGGCTTAACAGGCCCTTGCGAAGCAGTGACAAGAAAGGCCCGATGTCCCGGCCTCGGTTCTCGCATACTGCGATAGTAAGGTTGGCAGCGTAGGGACCGAGGATGTCGAGCAGAAGGGGCACGTCCGCCTCATGCGGTGTCGTAACGATGAGGTCAAACGGCTCCGTAATGTGCTTAAGGAGCTTGCACAGGTCCTGAAGCGGCTCAAGGTAGTAGGCATGCACGACGACGGCGATGTCTGGCTTGCACGGTCTCGTTCCCTCAACGGTGATAACCTTAGTCCACGGCAGTGGCATGCGCTGGGGAGCTGGGCCCTGAAGAAGCGGAACTCCGGCTGGGACAAAAGGCTTGATGCGGCTGAGGTAGGCCTCAACGAGGGGGCGAGATTCGGCGCTTATGGCATCACGCACCCATGACGTATCGATCCTGTGCGGATTATCCTTCAGGAGCTCCGTCTTTATTACTCCGCAGCGTCCCGCCAGGGCCGGGGCGGCAAAGTGCACTGGGTTGCTGATCGCCCAGCGGCCGAACAGGGTGAAGCCGAGCGCCTCTACGAATGAGCGAGTCGCCCAGGCAGAGCGAATTGCGGCTGCGCAGGCCGAGCAGTACTCGCCGAAGCCTAGCCGCAGGACAGAGGCAACAGACACCTTATTGAGGGCCGCGTGGCGCGAAAGTCCGACTTCGTAGGTATGAATAAGGTCAAACTTGGTGCTCGTGGGAGCAATCGAACTGACGAAACTCGGGAACCATGCGCTCTCGAGGACCTGCCTCGGGATGAAGAGAAGATACGACTGAAGATGTCGCTCCATCATGTAAGACTTCGTGAAGCCCTGAATTTGGTTGGGCGAGCTTCGCTGAACCATTTCTTCCAAAGCCGCGATGAATCGCGCCTTGCTTGCCAGGAGGAAGCTGGAATTAGCGATAAAGACCCCGTCGAAGGGCCCCGCTTCTCGGAGCGCATCGAGGCCGACGCGGTAGCTGTAAAAGTCGTAGCCGATGTTTGGCCTGCGGATCACCGTGACGCGGGAGTCGTTGGCCAGGCAATCCGGAGGCAGCTCGCTCGTTGTAACGAGGACGAGGCGATCAACGACAGAGAGAAGCCCATCGAGCACCTCTCTAAAGGTCGCATCGAGCTGGTTATGCGGATCAAAGTGGGCGACAACGGCAGCGAAGGTGGGCATAGCTACCCTCCGACGGCGCGAACGAATCGGTATAGAGAGCGGGCAGGCCGGTGGATAAACCAGAATGGCCTGAGCCAGCCCGAGATCTTATGGGCCAGCTTAGTGCGGCCCCGGTAGCGCGCAATAGAAATTGCCTCGAGCGCGGAGCCGTCAGTCGCCTCGGCCCGTAGGTCCTGCTCAAGCTGCTCACGAGCCTGCGCCAAGGAAGAAGCTGGGGCGATAGCGCCAACCCAGGACGAGCGGGCTGTCTCTTCAATGTAGCTTAAGCCGTCCCGAACATCGGGCTCGAGGTGGCATCCCTCCCCCCACTCGTTCCATGCATTGATGAAAACGAAGGGGTCGCTGCAGTTGGGGCGGCTCAGGCGGGTCCAGGCGCGCAGGTACCGAAGCCAGGCCCCGAAGAGGCTTGGCTCGTTGTTGATGACAATAAGGGGGGTGTCTTGGCGCCGGGCTGTGTTGTCCCAGCCCGGCATGATCCCGCGGTAGAGGGTGTACGGCGGCGACTCTCTCGCGGCGCTCTGGGCTATCACCTTGCGGTAATCGATGAGCGAGCCCTTAAAGCGAGGATTAGCGATCTTTGGGGGGCGGGACGGAACGTTCTCGCCGTAGTTGAACTTGTGGGGAGGGAACTCGACAAGCGCATCGGCCCCGAACTCGACAGGACTCTCAACGTCGTAGAAGTCAACGACTGCTACGTGCAGGCCCGGGAGGCCCGCCCGCTGGGCAGCCGCACGCCATGCGCGTATGGCGTCCGCAGGGTTCGGCACTTGCTTAATGCGATAGACAAGGAAGAGTGGCTTTCCGTCGACGCGGATATAGCGAGGATCCCGAAAGGCTGGGAGGAGGGATTCTATGAGCTTCTCGTTGTCACTCGATTCGTAGCGCTGCTCAAGGAGAACGGACTTTTCGTCACCTTGCCATGTGCGAGTCCAGTTTTCATTTGCCCAGCATACACAGAAGGGGAGGTCGATGTCCGACGCGAGGAAGTTGTTGACGGGGGTCTCCAGTATTCGCCGCCCGCTAAACCAGTAGTGGTAGAAGCAGAAGGCATGAACGCCGGCGACGCGGGCAAGCTCAACCTGCTCCCGCATGACCGACACAGAGCTCAGGTCATAAAAACCGAGCTCGCGCGGCACGTGCGGCTGGTGATGGCCCTCAAAGTTGGGCTTTGCCTGCGCAACGTTTGTCCACTCGGTAAAGCCCGGCCCCCACCACGATGAATTTTCGGGTATGCGGTGGAACTGGGGCAGGTAGAAGGCTATCAGCTTCGACGGATCCTCTGAGCGGCGCTGCCCAGAGGGGTGTTGGGCAAGGCTTCCTGAGAGCACTCTGTACGAGAGAGGTTGTTTTTCCATACCTGCCGAGGAGTTGGCCGAGCCGCCGCATAGCTGCCCGAACAGTGCGTTCACCACACGGCACGGGCGAACAGGCGTATCCTACTGGGAGCAAAGGGGCGACGCAACTTCCACCCTGAGAAAAATCAGACAGATAGCAAGCGAAGTTGACGGGAGATGACAGGAAGAACAGCAACTTGGAACGCCCGCTTGAGCCGCGCTCCCTCCTCAACATCCGACATGGTTGCCCGTACAGCGTCGAAGCCTGCTGATGATCGAAGGGTCTTTGCGACATCAGCACCCGAGACGGTCCCCTTCTTGAGAAGCTTGCCGGTGAGGAGCGACAGGTTGCGGCGAATGTCTTGGTACGAGGCCGCGACCAGCTCAGACTCCCACTTATTCGCTGACTCCACGATCTGCTCGTACTTAAAGAGGGTGTTTACTGCTAGCTCCTCCAGAACTTGGGAGTACACTGCAGCGACGACCGTAACGTCCTGGGAGAATTCCCTCGATGACCATAGGACCTCAAGTACTGAGATCACTCGCCGGTACAGGGCAAGCTGAATGCTATCCTCGGCGCTTGCCCCCAGCCCTCGGTACTGCTCGACGCGGCGGTTGAATCGGGAGAGCTCTTGGCCGGTAAATACCTGCTGCGCATTTTTTGCCAGCGTATCGAAAGAGGCGGCATAGAGCTCAACCATCTCAACCAAAGAGAGCTGCGAGCCATGCGTATTGAGGAGCCATACGCTTGCCTCACGCAGGGCCGAGCCGACATCGAGCCAGAGTTCGGTGAATGCTGGGCACGACGCCACCGTGTCGAGGGCCCGTATCCGTTCCCGCAGGGCCTTCGCCCCAAGGGTGCTGTCGGCGGCGAGGATGCACTTAACTGCCGCGGGAACATGGGTGCCTCCTCCGGAAGTAATGCTGTGCACAAACGGGATGCCAACAACCGGGATAATCTCATTGACCACGCAGCTGGCGATGATGTCCGTCCGCAGCGGGTGCTGCAGCACGCTATCCCGAAATCGCTCCGTCACCTGCGGCGGAAAGTACGAAATGAGAAAGGGCTCAAGGCTCTTGTCGGAGCACAGGCGCGAGGAGCGAATCTCCTCCTTAACCCACATCTTGGTGGCAGCGCTGCACACGGCCAGCTCCGGGCGCGTAAGGCCAGCTTGCGAGTTGTTTCTTTCGTCGATCTCCTGCTCGTCGGGCAACGCATCCCGGGTCCTGTCGAGGAATCCGAGCCGATTCATGTCGCGGATAAGATAGCGGTACTGCTCCATCGTGGTTTTGGATCGGATTGCCGAGATCGAGAGCAGGAGCGACTGATCTCTGTTCTGCTTGAGCACGGACTCAACCACCTGGGGCGCTATCTCCTTGAGCGCAGAATTGCGCTGCTCTGTTGTGAGCTTGCTGTGCTCAACGAGGGGCGAGAAGAGGAGCTTGAGGTTGACCTCGTGATCAGAGAGATCCACGCCGCCTGAGTTGTCGATTGCGTCGGTGTTGATCCTTCCGCCACGCTGGGAAAACTCGATGCGGGCCTTCTGGGTGAAGCCGAGATTTCCGCCCTCGCCGACAACGCGCGCCCGTAGCTCGTCAGCATTGATGCGCACGGCGTCGTTGGTGCCGTCGTTGACGTCCGCCTGGGACTCGCTCCGGGCCTTGACGTAGGTACCTATGCCGCCGTTCCAGAGCAGCTCCACTGGAGCCCGCAGGATATGAGAGATAAGCGATTCCCCGTCGATCGTATTGGGGACATCCTGGCCAAGGCCGAGGGCAGCCCGAATCTCGGGGGTAAGCTGAATTTCCTTGTCGAAGCGGTTGAAGACGCCGCCTCCGGCTGAGATCAGGGCCGGGCTGTAGTCGGACCACTGCGTTCGCGGAGCGTTAAAAAGCCTGATGCGCTCTTCAAGGCTTCGGCGAAGATCCGGATTAGGGTCAATAAAGATGTGCTTGTGGTTAAAGGCGGCGACAAGCCTCATGCTCGCGCTGAGGATGAGCGCGTTGCCGAACACATCGCCGGACATGTCGCCGATGCCCACGACCGTGAAAGGCTTCCCGATGTAGTCAATTCCGAGGTCGCGGAAATGCCGCTCGACACATTCCCAGCCTCCTTTGGCGGTGATGCCGTATTTCTTGTGGTCATATCCAGCCGAGCCTCCCGAGGCGAATGCGTCTCCGAGCCAATACTTGAAGTCCCGCTGGGCGATCTCATTGGCCACATCGCTGAACGTGGCGGTTCCCTTGTCAGCCGCAACAACGAAGTAGGGGTCCGGCTCGTCGTACACCACGAGTCCAGCGGGATGCACCACCGCCTCGCCCTGCTTGTTGTCCGCCAAGGTGAGGAGGGCGGTAATGTACTCGCGGTAGCCATGCTCAACCGCCTTGGGCAGCGACTCTGCATCTTTCGGCGGGCTCTTGAGGATGAATCCGCCCTTGGCGCCGCTCGGCACGATGATGACGTTCTTAACGCGCTGGGTTTTCATGAGCCCGAGGACTTCGGACCGGAAGTCCTCAAGCCGCTCGCTCCAGCGGATTCCGCCGCGGGCAACTTTGGCGCTGCGAAGGTGGGTGCCCTCGATTCTTTGCGAGAAGACGAAGATCTCAAAGAGCGGCCGGGGATGGGGCATTATCTCGATGTTGCGCGGAGTAAGCTTGAGCGCGATAGCTGCCGGATTGTGGTAAAAGTTGGTCCGAATCGTGTTCTTGACGAGCGAGAGAATGGCGCGAAGGACCCGGTCGTGCGTAATGTCCGGAACGAACCGAAGGGCTTCAGCCATCAATGCCTCCTCCTCGGCTGAGCGGGCGCTCCTCTCCTCAATCGAGAGGCCAAGAGCCGGAGAGAATTTTAACTCAAACATTCGTATGAGGTGCAGGGCCACGTTAGGCGCCTGGGCAAGGGCTTTCCACATAGTGCGCTTCGTGGACATCTTCTGGACCTGCCAGAGCAGCGCACAATAGCAACGCAAGAGAGAAATCTGGCCGATGGAGACCGGGATGCGGCGCAAGAGAAGATTGAGGGGGTCGTTGACAGCGCGGTCAACGAGTATTTCGCTCAGGCCTGGATTCACCGCATCATGGAACTGCTCCTGGCTGAGGGGCTGGCCGTCGTAGGGCCGGGAGATGAGCTTGAGGATGTTGACGCGGCCGACCTGAAGGCGGCACGCATACGAGTGGGCGCGCAGCACCTCAATTCCGATATTCTCAAGGACGGCGATCGCCTTGCTTATCGAGATCTCAATGCCCCGTGAGAAGATTGAGACGACTGGCAGGGCATTCGGCCGATCCCCGAGATAGAGAGCAGTCGTGACCGGCTTTTCGGCCGAGATAGAGGCGATATGGCGGGCGTCGAAGGCGGCCTCCTCCACTGAGGTGCCTGCCTGATAGTCTGTTGGGAAGTCTTCTGGGCGCCAATCAACTTCGCCGGTTGCCGCCAGGTGCATCGCGAGCTTTTCTTCCCATGTCAGCGTGGCGAACGGAATCTGCGCATGGAGCGCATCCTGCGGAATAATGCCGGAGTGGTTCGGGGGAAGCGGCGTGCTCAGGTAAAGCCTGTACTGCCTGCGCTTGCTTGAGTCGAGGTGAATTTCGCTGGAGCCTCGCGCAGCCTCAAGGGCCTCCTCGATTCGGTCCTGGATTAACTGCTGGACCGATGCAGAGAACCGCTCCGGGGGCAAAACAACGAGGCTGAATGCGCGGCGCCGCAGCTCGTCCACAAATGACAGCGTTCGCGTCTCCTCATGGCTGAAAACTCCCAGCGCGAGGCGAGTGATCAGCCTGAGCTGCTCAGTTGGGCACGCCAACGCCTCATCGGTTGGCATGTTGTCGACAACCTCCACGAGGTACTTGTAGTCGTGGGAATTCGGTATCGCTCCGTCGAGGGCAAGAAACGAGCTTACCTTGTGACGCAGGATTGGAATGTCCTGCGCCTCATGAGTCCAGGCCTTTGAGGTGAGGTAGCCGACGACCGAGAAAACGTGACCTGGGCTTTTCGGAAGCCTGAGCATGATGTTGAGGAGGGTGGCGGGCCGGTGCACGGGCGAGGTGAGGCGAAGCTTTCGTATGGAGAGAGCCTGCCCCTTCGACACGAGAGCCTTAAGGTCTTCGGCCGACTCGCTCCGAAGCTGCTCCGTGAACCGGCCGGCCACTTTCCATGCGCCGAGCTGGTCGATGGAGAGCAGCTTTCCGCCCTCGTCCCACATGCTGGAGCCAACGAAGAAGAAGCTGCCGTCGTTGAGCCACGAGAGGAAAGCCTGGACTTCGGAAGACGACATCTCGCCGAACTCGGTGCGCATCGGGCTGGAGCTCAAAAGAAGCGAGGCATGGGAGACGCTTGACTCCATCGGATCAAAATCGAGCACCACTTGCTTGAGCGTCTGAAGCGTCTCCTGGAGCCGCGGAAGGAGCCTGGCCGTGTCCACCGCCCCGGAGTCGCCGAACTCAACATAAGACAAGGCGATAGCTCTCTCTTCCAGCGGTAGGATGGGATGGAGGAACGCGATAACGCTAGCTCCAGCGTCAGAGAGCCGCTCTGCGATCGAGCTGATGATGAAGGGACGATCGTCGGACGCAATGAAGAGGAAGGAGCGGTCGCCGCGCTGCTCAAGGTCGAGCGCTATGCGGTCTGGAGACGATGGCAGGGAGCGCAGGACGCGGCAGCACGAGTTCGCAATGAATGCGACCTCTCCGGGTGTTTTGATCCTGATTATTTCGGGGGTCGCCCGGGCAAAGAGCTCATTCAGGAAGAACGCCACCAGACTCTCGGATGACGGAGCGCTAGGGTAGCGGAGTTTCTCAAGGGTTCGCCGGGCCTCGGGCTCGAGAAGATCTTCTACCTGCCGGACAAAAACGGCAGGAAACGCTTGGGCTGAGGAATCCGACATGTTCATGTTCCTTTGGATGGCCGATGTGTGCCGGGGGGAGGTGCAGCTTCCGTCTGCGAATGACGTTAGCGAGCAGAAGTAAGAGCTCGTCAGCGCGACCTAATCTTTTGGCCTATCCCCCCGACGGCGATCGGACCCAAGCCCTGAGTATACCTCTATATTGGGGACGCGACACCGAAGATAAAAACAGGGACGGAGGCTGGCGAAGCGAATAAAGCGTAAACAATATCAACACTTTGTGTCTTTGGGCGAGTAGTTGCAGTTTAAACCGTCGGTTTATAATTTAGCGCCGTGTCGTTTAGGCTATCCCGGGGTGACCGATAAATCTCTTGAAGGGTGGTAGTTAACAAACCTTCAATAGAGGTTGATCCATGAATGGCTTCTTCTTCAGGTTACTCGGAGCGGGACGAAAAGGTTCGGCGTTTAGGAGGCTTTCGGCCGGCAAGGTGCCGTTCCTGAACGTTTCAGTGGGATGTCCGCACAAAGAGGCGCTGCAGTGGAGCCTCGCCCTGAGTGGGCTGGAGGAGGCCGTTTCAGCGGCAAAGGAGTCGTCCGCCGCCCTCAACAAGGCGCTTGGCGGCGCGGGCGAAGTTAAGCGGGCTAATTCTGAGGCATCCGGCTTCTCCCCTCAGCAGGTAGCGCAGGTAGAGCGTCTCGCTCAAGAGCTTGCGGAGCAGGGGCTGAGGGATCGGCTTTTGGCCCAAAACGCTCATTCTGGACCGCGCAGGGCTGAAACTGCCCAGCGTCTTCTGGACTAAAATCACAGACTTCTCACCTATGACCGCATTACTACTCATACCGTAAGAGTGGGGACACCACCCCCAAAACCAGCTGCCGATCCGACCACTTACCCGAAGCGATTTATCTGGATGGGGCGAGCTGCAGCCACCGACCGAGATTTGTCCTGACAACAGCGATATGGTATCTCCTCTCAATACGGTTAGGACGGTTTACCTTGAGTGGTTTCTGCCTTGTTGTGAAGCACCAAGCAGGTCTCTCGAGTCGTTTTAGTTTCGCTCCGCCCGGATGCCTGCCGCTCTCTGCTGAGCCTGGGTCGGCAATCGCCTGATTTAGTCTTGTTACTCCTATGGTCGCATTTCGCTACAAGCACGTTTGCCTCGAGTCTTACGCAATAACGATTCCGCCACAGACCCTTACCTCAACTGAGATCGAAGATCGCCTCGCTGAGGTCTATCGGCATCTCGGGCTTCCTTTCGGAACCCTTGAGCGCCTGACGGGCATACGCTCGCGCAACCTGTGGGACATCTCTGAGCGCCCAAGCGTGCTTGGAACGGAGGTTACTCGCAGGGCCGTAGAGAATTCGGGATTCGATCTTCAAGACATCAAAGCGCTGTTCAGCTGCTCGGTTACCCGTGACTACTTCGAGCCGGCGACTGGCTGCCTTATCCACCGCAACCTGAAGCTTTCCGAGGACGGCATCGCGCTCGACGTGAGCAATGCATGCCTTGGCTTTATGGACGGGATATTTTTTCTGGCCAACCTGATCGAGAGCGGCATGGTGAAGGTCGGAGTCGTGGTCTCTGCGGAGCACACGCGCTGCATGATCGACAACACGTTCGATAACGTCCTTGCGGGCAAGGCAACATCCCGCGACCACCTCCTGAGGCTGCTGCCGACCTTCACGATCGGCTCCGGAGCGGTTGCCTACGTGCTTTGCCACGAGAGCCTCTCAAAGAAGAAGCACAAGCTTCTCGGCGGAGCCACACGCTCCGCGACCGAGCACTGCGACCTGTGCACTGGGAACGTCGATTACCACCTTGTCGATAGCCCTCCGCTTGGCCCAGTGATGGAGACCGAGTCTTCCAAGCTCCTGGCTGCTGCGGCCCTTCTGGGCCACCGGACGTGGGCGGATGCCTCGGAGGTGCTCGGCTGGAGCAAGGATGACATCGACCATGTCTTCTGCCACCAGGTCGGGCGCCAGGTTAACGAGGCGTTCTACGCCACCATGGGACTCGACTACTCCAAGGAGTTTGCGATCTATCCAACGCGCGGCAACCTTGTGTCTGCTGCCTTGCCCACCGCATTCGCTGTTGGGGTTGAGGAGAAGGGCATCAAGAAGGGCGAAAAGTGCATGCTCACGGGGTTTGGCTCTGGGCTCAATTCGCTCTTCCTTGGAATCGAGTGGTAGCGGCAGGGAGCTCCGGTGGCTGAACAGGTGCTTCCATTTCAGTCCCGCTTTGTGTCCATCGGTGGATACAAGATGCACTACCTCGATGAGGGTAGCGGGCCGGTTGTGCTCCTTCTGCACGGCAATCCGACCTGGTCTTTTTTTTACCGTAATGTGATTCGCGAGCTTCGCGGCAGCTTCCGGCTGATTGCTCCGGATTTTCTGGGTTGTGGCCTCTCAGACCGCACACCCGGGGTGCGCTTTCGCGCCATCGACCGAATCAACCAGCTCGATGAGTTTGTGCGGACGCTTGGCCTAGACCGGTTTTCGATGGTGATGCACGACTGGGGCGGGCCGCTGGGCACCGGCTTCATGCTTCGCAATCTCGATCGGATTGACCGGATCGTGTACCTCAACACAACTCTCACCGAGACAGAAAGCTTGCCGCCGATCATCAAGCTTGCCGCTATGCCGATCATAGGCAAACTGCTCACTCGCCACACGGCCATGTTCGTCAAGCTTACGACCTCGATGGGCGCAAACAAAAGGCTCACGCCGGACATCGTTGCCGGATACCGTTTCCCCTACACAACACGGCAGCGTCGCGACGCCATCTGGGACTTTGTTGCTGACATTCCGTTCGACTCTGATCACCCAACATACACCCAGATGGTCGATATCGCCGCAGGTTTGCCGCGTGTCGCGCAGAAGCCTGTGAAGATTATCTGGGGCCTTAAGGACCCCTGCTTTCACCGAGAGATGTTGAGCAAGGTGGCGGCGCACTTCCCGAAAGCCGAGATCTTGGAGATCCCTGAGGCATCGCACCTTGTGCTCGACGACGCCCCGAACATTGCGATTCCGGCTATACAGGAGTTTCTCTCGCGGGCGACGAACGCGTCGGAAGGGGTGGTCCGGCCTCCTGCGGGGGAGCCCAACCGGGAGAGTGGAGAGATCCACGCGGTATACGACCACGTTGTGCGCATAGCAGAGGCTGTCCCTAACGCGTCGGCGGTCATAACGCCGCGCTGGGTTCGTGACCCGATCAATGGAAGCGCCCTTCACTACTCTCACACGACCTACGGGGAGCTGCTAAAGCTCGTGAACCAATACCAGCGAGGATTTGCTGAGCTTGGGCTGGCGCCGGGGGACCGAGTACTCATGCTCGTTACACCAGGCGCGGACTTTCTGGCCTTGAGCCTTGCCGTGGCCGGTCGCGGGGCTACGCCGGTGTTCGTGGACCCGGGCATCGGACTTGAGCGCCTCTCCCGCTGCATTCAGGATGCGGACCCCGCAGCCTTCATCGGCTCTCCTAAGGCGCACCTCCTGAGGTTTCTTCGCCGCTCGCTCTTTCACCGCATCAAGTTTCATGTCACCGCCTCCGAATGGGCGTTCTCTCGCGGATACTCGCTGGGATACTTCAAGCGATTCGCCAACGCCCCGATTGCTCCGGTGCCACTGCCGGTCTTGAGGGATGACGGTTCTCTCCGGGCGCGAGATGCGGCTCTCATTGCTTTCACCTCGGGCGCGACGGGAACCCCCAAGGGGGTAGTTATAACCAACTCGATGATGTCTGAGCAGCTTCGTGCGATCCGCGAGGTGCTCGGCCAGAAGGCGGGCACCGCGGATCTCACGCTGCTGCCCATCTTCTCACTCTTCAATGTGGCCCTTGGAGTGGCGAGCGTGTTTCCGACGATGCCACCCGGCAAGCCTCTTGCGCTCGATCCGGCTCAAGTGGTCAAGCTCGTAGGGGACCTCGGCATTGAGTCGTCCTTTGGGTCGCCGACGCTGTGGCACAAGATCGCCGAGTACGCCCTCCGATCGGGCGCCACCCTGCCGACGATCAAGCGGGTGTTCATGGCCGGGTGCTCGGTCCCGCCGGCGACGATCCAGCTTGTTAAGCGCACCGTGCCCAATGGCGAGGTTGCTACCCCGTATGGAGCCACCGAGGCCTTGCCCGTCACATACATCACCGGCTCTGCGATTCTCGATGGTATATGGGCTCGAGCAACTACGGGCGAGCAGGGGACCCCGGTAGGTAAGCCGATTCCGGACGTTGAGGTGAGGATTATTAGAGCCACGCAGGACGTCATTAAGACGGCCGACCAGGCAATCGTTCTTCCAGATGGAGAGATTGGCGAGGTGATCGTGCGCGGCGCGGTGGTGAGCCCTGAGTATCTTCACCGGCCCGATGCGAATAGGGCCGGAAAGATCCTCGATGGAGATGGATTCTGGCATCGCGTTGGGGATCTGGGATATCTCGATGCCGCAGGAAACCTCTATTATTGCGGGCGCAAAGGCCACTCGGTATACGCCGGGGACAGAGCGTTTCACAGTGTCCCCCTTGAAGAGATTTTCAATAAGTCGGGCCGAGTCCGCAGGTCGGCACTGGTCGGAATTCGTGGGGGGCAGGAGGCGGCGATCGTCGTTGAGCCCTATCCCCAGTATTGGCCCGATACGCCCGAGAAGCACGAAGACTTCGTTGCGGAGCTGCGCTCCATCGCGCAGACGAGCGATTTGACGAAGGACATCCGCATTTTCCTCTTTCATCGGGCGTTTCCTGTTGATGCCCGGCACAATGCCAAGATTTTCCGCGATCAGCTGGCTGACTGGGCTGACCGACAGCTAACTCGTCAAAAAGCGGCATAACGCCCATGGGACGCCGTTACGTTGTCACCGGGGGCGGGGGATTTGTCGGTAAGGCGCTTGCAGCAGCTCTGATTCGATCGGGCCATGAGGTCATCAGCATATCGCGAAAGGCATACCCCGAGCTGAAGGCGCTCGGGGTCACGTCGCTCCAAGGTGATATTGGCAGCAATGTAGACGGGTGGTGGCAGTCACTCAGGGGATGCCATGGCGTTTTCCACACGGCTGCCAACGTAGAGATGTGGGGCCGCTATGCGGGGTTCTACCGGACCAACGTGACAGGGACGCGGAATGTCATTGAGGCCTGCCGTCGCGCGGGCGTTCCTAATCTCGTCTTTACGAGCTCACCAAGCGTCATTCACGACGGCTCAGACCTTAAGGGCATAGACGAAAGCTATCCGTACCCGAGGCATTACGATGCGTTCTATCCCGAAACGAAGGCGCAGGCAGAGCGCGAGGTTCTTGCGGCTGACTCGCCGGGCGCGCTGCGGACCGTTGCGCTTCGGCCCCATCTCATCTGGGGGCCGGGCGACACACACCTCGTTCCTACCATCGTGGCTCGCGCCCAGGCAGGTCGGCTGCGCCGCATCGGTGACGGCAGCAACGTGGTTGACGTTACCTATATTGATGATTGCGTGAATGCCCATCTCTGCGCGATGCGCACTCTTGAGACCGCTCCTGACCGGGCCGGAGGCAAGCCGTATTTCATCAGCCAGGGAGATCCGGTCAACATGTGGGGCTGGATCGATGATGTCCTCAGGCGCCAAGGTGTTCCGAGGGTGACGAGTTCCCTGCCGACGTGCCTTGCCAAAGCAATTGCGCTGGTCATGGAGGGCGTTGCGCGGACCCTGCTGCTGTTCGGCATTGAAATTCAGCCCCTTCTGACGAGGTTTCTCGTTTCCGAGATGTCCACGAGCCACTTTTTCTCAATCGAGAACGCGCGCCGAGATCTTGGATATTCGCCTTCACGGAGCGTCGCGCAGGCGCTCGACGATACCTTTTCCCGTGCTGCGTAACCGGTTCTCTGTGTGATGTGAAGACCTTGGGCGCCAATAGCGCGCGCCGATTCGGGAAATGCAAAATCCGATTTTCTCGTAGACGATCCCATGAATCCTTTTTTTGCTTTGGATCGCGGCACTTGCGGTGTACCCGCGCCACCGGTCTACGTTGACGCAAGGCAGCCAAGGCAAAAATTTCCTTTATGGCAGCACGCAGCGGGGAGCAAACTGCAATCATGGTACGAAGGATGGTTAGCCCCCAAAATTCCCCCGCGTGGGGTTCTCTGCGTTCAGTCCTGAACGCAACCCTGTTCGTGTGCGCTGCGCTCGCCGCTGTTGCTCCACGACACAGCTTTGCCCTTCCTCAGAGGAGGGTCATTCCTGGACAAGAGATCGTTGTCTCATTCAAGCCGCCCGCATTTGGCCAAGTCGTGCGGAGCACGCGCGTGGTGGGCAACGTTCAGCTCCCGAGCGGACTTCGCATGAAGCGGGTTCACGGGATTGGCTCAATCGGCGTCGTGTCTTCGGACTCGGCCGCGTTTGCAGCTAATGCGGATCCGGTGCCAGTGGACGATGCGGAGATAGCGCACCGCTGCGACGAGATCCTCAAAAAAAACCAGGGCCTCCCGATCGTGTGCGAAGCGAATACGCTGTTCGACGCTGTCGCCACAACGCCAAATGACCCGTACTACTCGACCCTCTACGGACTGGCGAAGATTCAGGCGCCGGCTGCGTGGGACATCTCGACTGGCTCTTCTGGCGTGATGGTTGCCGTGATCGACACCGGTGTTCAGTACACGCATCCGGACCTCTCGGCCAACATCGCCGTTAACACCGGAGAGACCCCGAATAACGGCGTTGATGATGACCGAAATGGCTATGTAGATGACTACTATGGCTATGACTTCATCAACTACGACGGCAATCCGATGGACGACCATTACCATGGGACGCACTGCGCCGGAACGATTGGTGCCAAGGGCGACAATTCGGTAGGTGTGGTTGGCGTGTCTTGGCGCGCCTCGATCCTTCCCGTGAAGGTGCTAAGTGCATCGGGCTCGGGCTCCCTTGCGTCCGTTGCTGCTGGCATCAACTACGCGGTGGCGCGTGGAGCTAAGATCCTGAGCATGTCGCTTGGCGGATCGTCGAGCTCTGCGACGCTCGACAACGCAATTTCGGCGGCGCGCACAAGCGGCGTGCTCATAGTTGCGGCAGCGGGAAATTCGGGCCAGAACACGGATTACTACCCGTCGTATCCGGCAAGCTCGCCATCGGACAACGTCTTGGCGATCGCTGCGACCGACTCATCTGACACGCCAGCGTCGTGGTCGAACTACGGGCCGCTCTCAGTTGACGTCGCAGCCCCAGGAGTGAGCATCTACAGCACGCTCCTTGGCAGCGGGTACGACTACCTGAGCGGAACCTCTATGGCCACGCCGCATGTGGCGGGCATGGCGGCCGTTCTGAAGGCCATAAATCCAGGTCTGAGCTACCTCGAGATTAAGACGATCATTATGCAGACGGTGGACCCCATCGCTGCGCTGAATGGAAAGATCGTCTCCGGAGGCCGCGTCAACCTGTACAAGGCTGCTTTAGCGGCACGCGACGGGAGCTCCACACCCACGCCTGCCCCGACTGCAACACCGACGCCGATACAGACAGCGACGCCGACCCCGAGCACGCCGACGCCGACCCCGACGCCGGAGCCGACTGAGCCGCCAGCCGACTCGCCTTACCGCGAGATGTCAATCTCGCTGGAGCGCATGAAGCGGATGGTCTACATCTTCGGAGAGGTCCGTGATGAAAACGAGGGCCTGGTTGTAGGAATCAAGGTCAACCTCCGTTGCCGGTCTCGCCTCGTTACAAGCCGCACCACGGATGAGGAAGGTTACTATGAGGTCCCTATGAGGAGGCCGAACCAAAAGATAACCTGCTACGTCGAGGACGAGGACGGCAACCGCTCGCGGAGGCTTCGATTCCGCTAGGCCGATTGGGGCAGCAAGAACAGCCCTGCTACTCGGCGAGTCCCCCCGCAGAGGAATCCCAGGTGAAAACCCTGCCGGATCCCTTCGGATGGGACGCGGTTCCCCGAAAAAAGCTCTCCGAGGCCTGGATCGTAAGCTGGGTTCCCTCGGAGAGCTTTTGTATGCCCGGCAGCTGCGAACAACTTGCTCCAGTGCAGCTCAGGTATCGCTCCGTCGTCAGAAAGTATGCTTCCTCCGCCATGGCGACCGAGCGCAGGTCGATCTCGGCGCGGGCATCGAATGCGTTTGCCCGGTACGCCGCATAGCGGGGAAGGGCAACGGCAATTAGGGCGCTCACAATCCCCATGACCACGAGCAGCTCTATCAGCGTAAAGCCGCGATCCTTGTTCCTTCGTTCAATATACATTGCGCTTCTCCCCCGCAACAACTCGAGGGATGTTCGGAGCTGGGGTGGGGAAGTTGTGTCTGGAAAGGCGCCCTCAAATCTAGGGGCAGGCATCCCTAAAAAGAGGAGATGACGTTTTGCGGAGTGGGCGTTGCGCCCGGCTTAACGGAAGCCCGCTTTCGCTCCAGCTCCTTCGCCTTACGCCATGCCCTAATGGCGACGGTGCATTGGGGGGTATACCATCCTTCTTGGTAGCAGAGCGGGGCAGGAAAGAGGGGGATAAATTGTTTGGCCTGATCGATCGCCTCGTAGCATGACCGAAGGACGATCCTGGTCCGCTGTAGGTTCATCATTGCGGGTGATTTAGTCTCCTCAGGCTGGTCGATCACCGCCAAAAGCTCCGCGAGCTCTTTGCGGCCCGACTCGTCCCCTCGGAAAGCCTCGATCTCCTCCTCCACCTGTGTCCGCATCTGCCGCTGGTAGTCCGGGCGAAGCTTGACCGGAATCTGGAGCAGCTTCTTACGAGCTTCAGCGATGCGCGGGGGGTCAGCCTTGACAGTTACCTCCTCCAGGCGGCGCAGCCGCAGGGCGCTCACCTTGCATGCGGTGTTGAGGAGCTGCTCGTAGATGCCGACGGCGTCGTTGACGCACTTGGCCTTCTCCTCGTCGGTTTGGGCTGCGCGGAACTGGCTGTCTATATTGTGAAGCATCTCTTGCTGCACCTTGACGCGCTCCGTGTCAGCGGCTGAAAGCCCAACCTTCAGGGCCGGATCGGGAAGGTCTGCAAGCAGAGAAGCGCTGTCATAGAACTGAACGAGCTTCTGCCCCTTGTAAGCAGTGGCACAGCTTGGCGCATCGATCCCATCCCGGACGCAGGTCGCAGCCGGATTGTCCGGGTTAATTTCGAGCAGCTGGTTCATGCGCGTTACGCAGTCCGGATCTGTCGGCGGTCCCTGATAGGAGAGTGACTGTCGGAGAGTGCCGAAGCAGCGGGCGTTAAGGTAATCCTCAAGAGCAGCGATGAGGGCGGTGAGGTTGCGGTCCGAGGAGTTTACCCTGAGGCTCGCCTCGGCCATCTCGATTTTTATGTCCGTAACATCGAGCACCGGGGGGCGAGTTGCCGCGCTGCCGGAATTTTGGGCATCCGTCTGAGAAGAGGCTGTCGGCGTCTGTGCCATCGACTCGAGAACAAGTCCCGGCCTACTTGCCGTGGGCCATGCTAACGCGGCCGCAACTAGCAAAACTGATATGCGCAGCGAATCAATACGTAGTCGGGTCATAACCTCTATGTGTGTTATGGCAGGTCGAGCCGGGCTGAAGCCATAATCCTTCGTCAGCGCCGTTGCTTTAGGTTGGTTTAAGGGCTTCTTTGCTTCTTATTGCCAGCGCCGACAAGAATAGATTGTGCCCGAAAGGGGTAATTTCTGCACCCCCAATATGGGAATGAGGTTTAGGGGGGGTAGAGTCTTCGCGTACTCTTCTGACAGAGCTGAGAGGCACACCCGCTATGAGGCATGGATTCCCATGCCAGGCTCGTGATAGTTGCTAAAACGGGGCAAAGCCCACCTTCATATAAAACGCAGGTATCTGGTCAGACGGCGAACAAGGCTCGCTCGGGCCGAGTGTTTTGACAAGAAAGAAGCACCCCCTGATAAGGATTTTCGGAATGCTCCACCTAAACGCTGCTAAACCTTGGGCGATTTATTGAGGCATGGTGACGCATCGGCCGTCCTCCAAGGGCCCCTGGAGGTTGGGGGCGCAGCTATATCTAAATGAATCTACTTGTGTCGGAGATACACGGATCCTAGCGAGCTAGCAGCTCATTTTTAACACAGTAATTTACTCACAAGCTCTGTCATTATATCGCAGAGGCTCGACTAAGTAAGCGTAGCGTTTATCGATGAGTTATAATTCCTGCTGAGGACCTTGAAAAATAGCGTCGAGTACTCGCTCGAACGAGAGACGACAAGCTTCGGGGTCATCGGTGAATTTCGAGGAAGAGACACCATGTGGGGCCTGCGAGTAAGGCGAGCAGCGGTGGAGCGTGTAAAGCGAAAATGAAAATACGAGCTAGCAAGTGTTTTTTCAGCATGTACTAACGGGGACTTGAGAAACGAATGCCAGAAAACTCAAGCGGAACGCCTCAAACTTCAGACTGAGAACTGAAATCATAAGCCTCGTATAAAAGTGATAAGTCGCTATATGCGCAGAAGTAGTACGGGGTCCTGAATATGGGTAGCGCTTTACTCACAAGTAAGTGTTCCTTATTGGGAAGGTTGCGGATAGGAATTCGTCTTTCACGAAACTTAATGCTAAGTGGTAATAGTGCCGTAGAGAGCCGCTCGCCGATCCTTTAGGGCCGGGAACACCTCCCTCCAAGAGGCGACCTTGCCCGGATCTACCTCGGCTGTCGCAACTAGCTCGGCGCTGCCCATCTGGAGCAGCGGAGCTCCGTCCGGGCCGAAGAGGGCGGAGTCTCCGCTGTACTCAAGACCTCCGCCGGA
>CANIHJ010000012.1 GCA_947467385.1 Deltaproteobacteria bacterium
AGAGCCCAACGGAGACCTCGCCATGCCGCCAAAACCCAAGGACGCAACCGCTGACAATCGAGCAGGTCCGGCCGACACGTCGTTTGATTTCAGCTACCATTCAGAGAAGCGCCAGATCCGCCGCCTCCACCCCCTCGGGCTGCGAGTAGTGGTCTGCATCCAGCGAGATGCTAACGTTACCGATAGCGGCCTCTACCTTCCGGAAGGAGCAAAGGAGGCGATGCAGGAGAGCATCGTCGCCAAGGTTATCGAGGTGGCCAGCGCCCTTGACTCTGATACCGCCGAGGAGACCAATGTGAGCGGCATTCCCCTCGGAGCGACGGTCCTTATCCCCAAGAGTGCGGGGGTGCGAGTGCCCTGGGATGACGACCTCCGAATAGTCGAGACCCCGGAGGTGCTAGCGCTTGTCGACGAGATCCAACTGACCTGACCCGCATATTCCAATCTCCGTTTTAACGGGGAGCGCGCCAACGCCCCCTGCCCGGCAAATCCGGTAGCAGGTGCCATTCTTTGCCTTTAGCTTCGGGGCGTTTCTGACGAAAGTATCTGTACGGTAGTCTTCGCTTCGAAGCGCCGTCGCCGACCCGTATACTGGAACAACTAAACTATGCGACGCACCCTTTCTCGACTTGCGATCCTCTCAGCAGCCGCCCTCTCGGTCCACGGCTGCGCATACCTGCGAATCGACCCCGATCACTTCCTTATTCGAAGCGACGTCATAACATCGGTGGAGCAGGAGAAGGAGATTGTCTCGCGCGCCAAGGTCGGATGGACTGACGACGGCAAGGTGCGCGTGCTGTACGTCTCAGGCACTCCATACGAGCGCGGATACCAGCAAGGGGTGCTCCTGCGCGAGGAGGTTCGTGACAACCTGCTCTATCTCTATGACAAGCTGCTCTCGAAGTATCACTTCGAGGAGCTCCTCTTTGAGGCCTACGAGCGCCAGCGCCCATTCATTCCGGACGAGTATGTTCAGGAGATGCACGGCCTCGCGCACGGCGCACGCCTTCCGCTTAAGGTCGTTCACGGCATTCACGCCCTGCCTGAGATCTCAGAATGGGGTGGCAAGAAGCAGCTCCAGAAGGTCATCAAGGACATGATGAATGGCGCGTATGGCACTTCGTGCAGCAATTTCGCCGCATCGGGGCCAGCCACTCGCGATGGCGCGATGTACACTGTCCGTATCCTCGATTGGGGCCTGCACAAGATTTCAAAGCTCCACGAGTACCCGCTCGTCACGATTAACGTTCCTGACAAGGGCATCCCATCGGCCAACATCGGCTGGGTTGGATTCCTCGGGGCCGTGTCCGGCATGAATGCAGAGCAGATCACCCTCGGAGAGATGGGTTATGGCGACCCTGATGGCGAGACGATGAGTGGCGAGCCGATGCCGTTCATGCTGCGTGACGTCATGACGTATGCCAAGAACCTCAAGGACGTCCAGCGAATTATCAAGTCAGCGCCGCCCACAAATGCGTTCGTCTTCCTTATGAGCGACGGCAAAAACAACACCGCCGAGCTCTACATCCGCGACCGCTACCGCTTCGAGGTGCACGAGCCGGGCCGGGATCTTACTGACGACTCGCGCAACTTCCCGGGGATCAAGAACATCGTGTACGGCGGCCACTACGACGAGAAGATGAACAAGTCGCTTCTCACGATGAAGGGCATCATGACCCCGCAAAACATCATGGATCAGGTGATTCCATACATCGCCATGCCATCGAACTTCCAGAACGTGGTCTACGATCCGTCTCGTTTGCAGCTCTGGTTCAACAACGCTAAGAGCTCGAAGGAGTGGGCTGCCCGCCAGCCGTACACCTACTTCAACTTCGGTAAGGGCCTAGCGGAGTTTGAGCAGGAGCTCAAGAAGTAGCCGCTGCACCGCACGCGCTACGTTGGGCCGGCAGGAGGTGCTGTCGGCTGGACGACTGGCGCTTCATCGAGCGCGAGCGCCTCAAGCGGAGGGGATGGCTCTCCGGCTTTGAGCTCAAGCGCCTTCACCCAAAAAGTCTCCCGCTCCTGGTTGGCCTCAGCCTCTGGCATATCGCGGCTGAAGTCGAACGCCCACTCAAAGAAGGAGCCGACTCCAGCAATCCCCTCAGCGGCTAAATTGAGCGGAGCCTGGAGGACCCGGTACGGGACGACACTCCAGTTGATCGAGTCGTTAAAGTGCTTGTCAAAGAAGTTGAGCGCCTCCTCCTCGACGTACGGAAAGGGGAAGAGGCCGGGATCCTCCTTGCTCGGGGGAACAAGCGAAACAGTCTGGGTGTAGAGCACTCCGACATAGTGATCCGCGCACAGAAAAATCGTCTCGGGCCGCCCGATCTGCTCCCGAAGCTTCATGCCGTAAGCAAACGGCACGGTCCTGTCGAATATCCCGAGGATCAAAAGCGTGTCCCGGCCGTCGAGGTACTGTGCGGTGTTTTTGGGGTCGGTGCGAACCTGCCTGCGCAGCGCCTCAAAGAACTGCTCCTCCTCAAAGCCTTTCTGCTCGCTCACCGTCTTTATGTATTGGGCTATGCGAGGCTGGTTTGAGTCGCGAAAGAGGTCCACAAGGTCGGTGCCCCCCATTACTAACACGTTGTACTTAAGCCGCTCATCAACCCCTGCGGTGACCGCCACGTTGATCGCGCCGCGGCTGATGCCGAAGGTGCCGAATTTCTCCTTGCCGAACTCGTTCTGGAAGTAGTCGAGGGCAAGCCGATCCCTAATTAAGTTGAGGCGAAAGATCTCCTCCAGCTTGTCGAAATTTGCGGGGTCCTTGAACTCGTTGCTGCGGTTGACTATCGCAGCGTCGAATCCGGCATCGGCGAAGTAGCTCGCAAGGTGGCGCTCAATAAAGTTCTGCCCACCGAGCACAGGAAACACGAGAATCAGCGAGTCGGATCCCTCGGCCGCCTGAAAGAAGTCTATCACGATAGGACCCGCATATGAGTCGACGGTGATGTGCTTGAGGGTGTAGTTGTCCGTGGTCTTCTGGATCTCGATGCGAGAGGTTCCGTACGACTCCTCCGGCGAGTAGTAGAGGTTCATCGCCTCCGGCCGCGGCGGAGGCCCGTCGTACGTGCCGTTACCGGACACCCGGATGCATCCGGCCACCTGCGCGAGCACGGCAGCGAGCATCAGCAGCGACGCGGAGGCGATGCGCTGCCCCGAGCGCTTGGTGCGAAGAGACATGAGTGAGCCCTTTGAAAACCTTTTTGCTTGGGGCAATAAAACTGGCGGCTTAGAGGTAAGATGTCGAAAAACCTGAGTCGACGCTGAATAGGGTTGATGATGGGGCGTCAACGAGGGTAGTCGCGGAGCGCTGACGGATAGTAGCCACCAACCTCCCCAATACTATCCGTCAGTCGCTCCCTTCTTTTTTCCTGTTCATCCGCCATCTTAGCCCCAAAAACAATATCGTGTTTGCTCAACTAAACCAGCTCGAAACCTCGTAATCCTCCGTGTCGGGTGGTAACGTGCGGGCGCTAAAAAGAGGTATTCTCAGGAGTTTTGTGAGTTCTAACAGCCCAGCTTCAGATAAGTTTAACAAGGTTGCCCTCGCCGTTCTCGCAACCATAGTTCTATTGCGACTCCTATCCCTGTCCATCCCCGATCTAGTGGACTCGACAGAGGGACGGTACGGCCTCGTGGCGAAGCTCATGCTCGACAAGCATGATTGGGTAACTCCGTGGATTGTCATCGACGGTGTAGAGCAGCCGTACGACGGTAAGCCGCCGCTTCATTTTTGGCTGATGCAGCTAAGCTTTCTCTCGCTGGGCTTTAACTCATTTGCGGCAAGGCTGCCTGGAGTCCTAAGCGCCCTCGGGGTTGGGTTTGCCTTAATGCAGCTTGCTCGGCGCGTGGCTGGTAATGCCGCAAGCTACATAGCCGCACTCGTGTTCGCCAGCTCGACCATGACCTTCTTCCTCGCGGGCTCGGCTACTCTCGACATGACCCTCACCCTTGGCACCACCTTGGCGATCTCCGGCTTTTACCAAACAGCCAGGAAACCAGGCTCGTGGTTCTCGAATGCGTGGGGCTACCTCTTCTTCGTCGGCCTGGGCATCGGATTCCTAGTCAAGGGACCGATCTCGTGCGTGCTGCCCGGGATGGTGATCGCGCCCTGGCTTCTTGCTCGCCGTGTTAAGACAGGATCGTGGCCGAGCCAATTTTCGGCGATTCCATGGTTCACCGGATCGCTCGTATTCCTCGCGATCGTTGTTCCCTGGTTTGCTCTTGCGGAGATGAAGACTCCGGGCTTCCTGAAGTACTTCTTTATCAACGAGAACTTCGGACGGTTCATGAGCAAGGACTACGGGGACAAGTACGGCTCGGGACATAGGCAGATTACCGGCACCGCGTGGTTAATGATGGTGCCAGCCGTCTTCCCTTGGGCGCTGATCCTTCTGGCTTGGCTCGTCGCTGCCCGGAAAAGGATCTTCAGCCGCTCTTGCGCGAAAGCGATCAGCGAGGATTCCGAGCTCCTCTACGCCATCCTGTGGGCGGTCTGCTGTCCGCTGCTCTTAATCCCAGCGCGGCAGTACACGGCGACGTACCTCTTGCCGTCAGTGCCGGGCTTTGCCTTTCTGGCTGCAATCTTGTGGGCGAAGCGCCTCGAGCCCGTCGATTCCGCGCGGGAGTTCACCCGCACCGCGTGCAGATGGCTCGGTGTCATCCTTGTTCTGGCACCTATCATAGGCTCAATTATCGGGTGGAATTGGTACGAGACCCCTACCTCGATCATGGCTCTCGCCTTCGTCGTCGCCGGAATGTTTTGGATATCCCTTCGTGTCTCCTCCTCCGAGCGGTCGCTGCCAAAGGAGATTGCGCGGCTGTCCGTATGCTCGGTGATCGTGTTCACTCTCGCCTGCCTCTGCTGGAATAACCATCTCTCAGGGCGCCGGTCCTCGCGCCGGGTGCTTGACCTTGCCAGCACCTTCGGCAAGCCGGACAGGGAGCTGCGGGTGGCATTCCCGCTCTACTATCCCTTTTCGGTGAACTTCTATGGGCCGCTCCACTCGAATCCATCACTCAAGATCATCCACCTGAAGGACGAGGAGATAGCAACCTCTGACGCAGATATCTTCGTGGTTCGTGACAGGAATGAGGCTCAGTTTGAAAAGCTCGCGCCGGGCAAGCAAAAGCTGGCTGAAACAAATCACTGGAACATCTACCGAGGTTCCGGCGAAAACTTGAAATAGCAAGGGGGGGGGCTACTTTCCGGCGTCGCCAGTCTTGAGCGCGCCCTGCGCCTCAGGGGCAGCCTCTCCACCCTCAGCCGCTGCTGGGGGCTGTGGCTCTTGGGAGCCGAGCGGAAAGCGAGTTGAGTAGCGCGGATCGTCGAAGATCACCTGAACACCGCGTCGGTTCCGCATGTTGACGAAGATTGGCGCCTTGAGGTTGGCCGTTGTGAGGCGCGGATCGGGGCGAACCGTAACGACGATGAGGATCGCAAACTCATCCTCCTCCTTGAAGTCGCACTCCTTGTCGGTGAGCGGCGGCTTGAAGTCAAACTGCTGGCCTATCTCAAAGCCGTCGATCACCACGAACGCCAGGTTCGGATCGTCCACTGCGTGCAGCCACGAGACGGGATATTTATGCTCAAGCATAACGTAGCGAGTCGCGTGCGGAAATCCGATGATGCCAGCCGGCACCTCAATAATACTGGCGGCAGGAACCTGCATCTCGCCAAAGCGCCCGCTCTGGAAGGTAATCAGGTCTTTTTGGTTGTCGCTTGCGTCGCTCATTATTCCTTGCCTCCCTCATGTTGAGGGGTGCCACGTACTTTTCCTGACGCGCCTGTGGAGCCCTGTGATGCCTTGTCCTGGCTTCGGCCCTTAGGCGTCGTTGCCGAGATCTTCGAGGTTCGCGGCCCTGCGCCTGCAGCACCGGCCTCCCGAGAGCTCCCCTGCCACCCGCTCAACTGATCAAGCACGCTACCGCTAATGTCTCCCTCTGCAGCTTTCTTGTTCTCTTCGAGAATCTGCATGTAGATCTCTTCGCGGTAAATTCGCCTATCAGCCGGGGCCTTAATGCCGACCCGCACCTGATTACCCTTTATCTCAACGATGGTGACGACTACCTCATCACCGATGTAAAGACTCTCACCTGGCTTACGTGTCAGAATTAACATTTGCTATGCCTTCCCTGGCGCAACTTCCTTGTTGTACTGCTTTAAGATGACGTGACGCCCGCTTTAGGATTAACTGATTGAATGTTGGGCCGCAATCAGAAAAAGCTAGCGATCACAGGCAAATAGCTCGGCTCAATCGGGGGTGCCCGCTGCTTTCCACCAAAACCTCGTCTCAATCGTGGCCAAAGGTCCCCTATTTATCAAGGAACTTCTTGAGCAGGGCCTCGGTGGCGAGTACGTCATCCTTGTGCACAGTCTCCACCACTGTGTGTAAATAGCGAGTGGGGATGGAGAGAGTGATCGTTTTGACTCCCGTGCGCGACCGTTGGATAGCGCCCGCATCAGTCCCGCCTCGGGGCAGGATCTCAAGCTGGTAGGTGATCTTATTTCTCTTGGCTAACGCCACAAACTCATCGACGAGGCCTCGGTGGCTTATGAGGTTGCCGTCTAGGACTTTGATTCCAACCCCCTTCCCCAAAGATGTAACCCGCTGCTCTCCGGGGACACCTGGGATATCAGCTGCGATCGTAGTATCGAGCGCGATACCGATGTGGGGCTCGATGCCGTAGGTGCTCGTGAATGCACCGCGCAGTCCAACCTCCTCCTGCACCGTAAAGACACCATAGATGTCATCCTTCGGGCGCTTCTTTAAGGCCTGCAACGCCCGTATTCCGACGTACACCTGCACGCGATTGTCTAGACATTTGCCGCTGGCATAGCTTCCAAACTCGACGAAGGGCGCATCGAGCGTCACCATGTCTCCGACCTCAACGCGCTTCTTCACCTCTTTGCCTGGGAGACCCAGGTCAACGTAAAAGTCTGAGACCTCCTTGTAGCCACGCCGCTCCTCTGGAGTCGACATGTGGATCGGCTTGGCGGATGCAGTGAGCACCCCGCGCAAGGGGCCCCTCTTTGAATGCACCACAACACGGCGGGCGAAGAGGTTTCTCGTATCGAATCCGCCCACCTCTTGAAGCCGCACGAATCCGGCGTCATCAACGTAGCTGGCATAAAAGCCGATCTCGTCCATGTGGGCAGCGAACATGATTCGCTGCCGCTCCTTTGAGCTGCCCTTGCGGAGGGCGATGACGTTCCCCATCGTGTCCACTGTCAGCGAGTCGACGTGCCCCTTGAGCTCGCGCATCACTATCTTCCGGATAGCATCCTCCCGTCCCGAAACACCGCCAGCCTCAGAGAGCTCCTTAAGTAACCTCATACCGCACCCTTTTTGTTTGATATCTTAGCTAGAGATGCTTAGATAGTAGCCCTGGGATTCTGGGTCCGCTATTTAATAGTGCCGATTCCCATAGGGTCTCCCTAAGGTATAACTTCGTTTAGGCAAACATACATGAAACGAGTCTTTCTTTTTCTTGTCACGAACATCCTGATCGTTCTCACGATCAACATTCTCCTGTCCCTCCTGGGAGTCAATTACTACCTCTATCAGCAGGGCATCGATTTCAAGCAGCTCGCGGCGTTCTGCCTTGTGTGGGGTATGGCGGGCTCTCTCATTTCTTTGGGTATCTCCAAGTGGATGGCGAAGATGAGCCTCGGCGTGAAGGTTGTCGAGAAGCACTCTGCTGAGCTGGGGTGGCTGGTCTCGATGGTTGAGCACCTCTCCCGCAAAGCAGGGCTACCGGTCACCCCTGAGGTTGGAATTTGGAATAGCCCTGAAGTGAACGCCTTCGCTACAGGCCCCTCAAAACGACACTCTCTAGTTGCGTTCTCGACGGGGCTGCTTGGCACGATGAGCAGAGATGAAATTGAGGGTGTCGCCGCGCATGAGATCGCGCATATTAGCAACGGTGATATGGTGACGATGACCCTCCTTCAGGGCGTTGTGAATGCCTTTGTAATGTTCTTCGCCCGTGTTGCCGCTTGGGCCATATCTCAGAACATGCGAGAGGAAAACCGTGCCGGGATCCAGTTCGCGGTAACCCTGGTGCTTGAGCTGGTACTTGGGGTTTTGGGCATGCTCGTTGTAGCTGCATTCTCGCGCCACCGCGAGTTCCGCGCGGATGCTGGCGGCGCAAAGTACGCTGGCCGCGAGGACATGATTGCGGCTCTTGAGCGACTCTCCGTGGCGTACCGCCGCTACGACAAGGACGCGGCGCTTGCAACGCTCAAGATTGCCGGCGGTGTTGGACGATTCTTTGCCTCACACCCCCCGCTTGAGAAGCGTATCGAGGCTCTTCGCGCTGGCGCTTACTAGTCCGGCGGTTCGACCACAGGCAAAAAAAGAGGGTCCGGGAGCATGTGCCCCCGGACCCTCTTTTTTCGAGCATGCGCTGAGGCCTATGCCTTCTTGTTCTTGCTCAATGCTTCGTTCCAAGCCGCAAGCTTGGCCTTCACAGCCGGCTCGTTGAAGAGCGCAGTCGTGTCGCCCTTGATCGTGATGCTCTCGATCTTGTCGCCCTGCTTAATCGAGTCAACAACCGACTGTCCCTGAACAACCCGGCCGAAGATTGTGTGCTTGCCGTCAAGCCACGGGGTAGGGACATGGGTGATGAAGAACTGGCTGCCGTTAGTTCCCGGACCAGCGTTGGCCATCGAGAGAACTCCGGGCCCATCGTGCCTGAGTGTCGGATTAAACTCGTCCTCGAAGCGGTATCCCGGCCCACCGGCACCGCTACCTGTCGGATCACCACCCTGAACCATAAAGTCCGGGATGACGCGATGAAACGAAATGCCGTTATAAAAACCATTTTGGGCCAAATTTACGAAGTTTGCTACCGTAATCGGAGTCTTATCCGGGGTGAGCTTAACCTCGATCGTTCCCTTGTTGGTCTTAATCTCGGCGGTCATGTCGCCCGCGGCAGCGGCCACAGACGCAAAACCCAAGAAGACGCCTGCGATCGCACATATCGATAAAAGCATACTTTTCTCCATAAGCTACCTCATAAGAAACGGGCACGGCTGCCCTTAGGTACGGAAGGTGAATACCCGAATAAAGTCCAAAGCGCCATGATTATCAGGGCTCCTCCAATACTGTTTGTCCGCCACCGTTTTTTCTGTTATTCCCCTGTAATCGCTGTGGGATGTGCGACCCTCAAGACGGTCCTTTTCGGCCGGTGAGGCTTGAGTGCATGGTGTTGCAGGGTCCTTAAGTTCCATAAGCGTCAGTAAACTTACATTCATGAGACCTACGCCAAGTATGAAAACAACAATTCACTACCGTTTTTCAGCCCTCGCTTTAACTGCCGGCGCAGCCCTGCTGGCCATCGCCACTCCGGCATCAGCTGAGATCTCAGACAAGGATTTCTCGGCTGCCATGGACAAGTACATGCAGAGCGACTCAGGGGCCGAGAAGATCAGCTCAACTGTTGAGCGCTACTTCCAGAAGAAGCAGCTTGATTCTGCAAAGAAGCAGCAGGAGCAGGAGGCGGCTGACTTCGAGACGCAGTTCAAGAACCCGGTGAAGATCGACATCGGCTCAAGCCCGGTGAAGGGCCCGAAGGACGCCAAGGTAACGATCATCGAGTTCTCGGACTTTGAGTGCCCGTACTGCAACAAGGGCTACGAGACGATGGAAGCAGTCATGAAGGCGTACCCGAAGGATGTGAAGGTCGTCTTCAAGCACTACCCGCTTCCCTTCCACAAGGAGGCTACGCCAGCTGCTAAGGCTTCCTGGGCTGCTCAGCAGCAAGGCAAGTTCTGGGAATTCCACGATGAGCTGTTCAAGAACCAGGACAAGCTGGGGGATGCCTTCTACACAGCAACCGCCACAAAGCTTGGTCTCGACATGAAAAAGTTCGATGCTGACAGGAAGTCCGCAGCCGCCGAGAAGGCCGTTGAAGAGGACGCAGAGGTAGGACAGAAGAACGGCATCCAGGGAACCCCTGGGTTCTTCGTCAACGGAGTTGCGGTGAAGGGCGCATACCCAGTGTCGCACTTCAAGGGCATCATTGATCGTTGGCTCAACAACGCCGCGGGCAAATAGCCTGCGAGCGGCACTAGCGATGCCGAAAAGGGAGCGGATTTTCCGCTCCCTTTTTTTTTACAACCGTGCCCTTCTCGCACAAACTCGTAGGGCGCGGCGCCAAAATGGCCGAGATTTTGCCGGACTCAGCGAATATGCTAATGTTCGGGCTCTTGTGATTTTCTACTGGCAAATCCAGCTAGTTAAGGGCCCTCTTGGGCCCGCAGAGGCATCCCATAAAGAGAGCTAGCTCATGTCTTCAGGAAGTGACTCGTCGAGGAAAAGTTTCGGAATCGTTGTAAGCGGCGGGCCCGCTCCGGGCATCAATTCCGTCATCAGCTCAAGCGTCATCGAGGCCAACAACCAGGGCTACGTTGTGAAGGGCCTGGTGAATGGCTTTCGTGACCTCACGCTCAGTGAGCCGAACGCCGTCATCGATCTCACCTCGGAGATGGTCGGAAACATCTACAACAAAGGGGGCTCGATCATCGGGACCTCGCGCTTTAATCCGCTTAAGGACAAGGAGCACCTCGACAAGCTCGTTGTAGGGCTCCGCCAAAACAACATCGACAAGCTGATTGTAATCGGCGGCGAGGGTTCGGCGTATTTAAGTCTAAAGATCTCACACCTCTTCCCCGACCTATCGGTCGTGCACGTTCCAAAGACTATCGACAACGACCTCATCCTGCCCAACAAGTACCCTTCATTCGGATTTGAGACCGCACTGCATGCCGGCACTAAGATCGTAGAGACGCTCCTTGAGGACGCTAAGACCTGCCGTCGCTGGTTCCTTGCAACCACGATGGGCCGCAAGGCGGGTTTCCTCGCTCTCGGCATCGGATTGTCTGCGGGCGCAACCTCAACCCTTATTCCGGAGGAGTTTCAGGGATTCTCCCCGACCCCGGCCGATATCGCGGCGATCCTCTTCTCGACCATCCGCAAGCGCCTCTCGATGGGCAAAAATTACGGCGTTATCGTCCTGGCGGAGGGCATTCTCGACTGCCTGAATACCAGCCAAACCGAGGTGCTGCAGCGGGCAGTCCGCGATGACATGGGTCGCATTCGCTACTCGCAGGTTGAGCTTGGAGACGTGCTCATTCCACCGCTTAAGGACATGCTCAAGGGCGCGAAGCTTGACGTGCACATGATCACCAAGAACATCGGATACGAGCTGCGCTGCTGTGACCCGATTTCGTTCGACGTCGAGTATACCAAGTTTCTCGGCTACGGCGCTGTCCAGCACCTGCTCGGTGGCAACAGCGGCATCATGGTCACCCGAGACTTCGACAAGCTGGGTTTCATCCCGCTCGCCTCGATGGCAGGCGCTGACGGCATCATCAAGTCGCGCGGCGTCGACCTCTCGTCTGACCTCTATCGGGTCGCCCGCAGCTTCATGATTCGATAAGCACCTCGCCCGATTCGCGCCTTCGTGGCATACATTGGGGGGTGAACAGGCACGTCCCCTAACCCCAAAGTCCCGGAGCCCCCGTGCTTTTACGCGGAACCGCGATCGTATCTCTCCTCACACTCCTGAGCCGAATCCTCGGCTTCGTGCGCGACCTGCTCGTGGCCCGGCTGCTCGGCGCCTCGATCTTCGCCGACGCGTTCTTTGTGGCATTTCGCATTCCGAATCTCCTGCGTAGCTTCCTGGCCGAGGGGGCCCTGACCTCGGCGTTCGTGCCGGTATTTTCGTCGGCACTAGCCAAGGACAAGGATGCGGCTTTCCAGTCCTTCAGGCGGGTCCTTGGGTTCCTGCTCCTCCTCACGATTCCACTCAGTATTCTTGGCATGTGGTTCGCCCAAGAAGTGGTCGACTTCCTCGCTCCGGGCTTCTCGCAAGACCCGAAAAAATTCGAGCTATGCGTCGCACTGGCCCGCATCATGATGCCCTACATCGCGTGCGTAAGCGTGATTGCAATGATCAACTCTGCACTAAACGCGCTCTATATATTTGGAGCCTCTGCCTGGGCGCAGGTAACCATGAACATCGTGCTGATCATCGGAGCGGTTGGGGCCATGGCTTTTGGGCCTGACGTTGCCACGTACGTGCTCTCGTACTCGGTTCTTATCGGGGGGGGCGTCCAGATAGTGGCGCAGCTTCCTGCCTGCGGGAGAGCGGGTATCTCGCTCATCCCCAAGTTCGCTCTCCTGTCACGGGATGTGCTTGAGGTAGCTCGCCTTATGCTTCCTGCCACCGTTGGAGCGTCGGTTTATCAGCTCACGATTTTCGTTGCGACCCTTCTTGCCTCGCTGCTGCCGGCCGGTAGTGTCTCATGGCTCTTCTATGCCGACCGCGTGGCCCAGTTTCCGATCGGCATATTCTCGGTCGCCCTCGCTTCCGTGCTGCTGCCGGCCCTTTCAACGGCCTCAGCGGCCGACGATGCCGACGGCTTCCAGCGCCGTCTTGGGGACTCGCTGCGCTTCACGAGCTTCTTTATCATCCCAATGGCCGCGGGAATATGGGCACTGGCCCTGCCCATCACCGAGCTTCTCTTCGAGCGCGGCGCGTTCTCTCATGAGTCGAGCATCATGACCAGCTACGCGCTCAAAGCCCTGGCGGCAGGGCTCTGGGCCACAAGCTGCCACTCGATGCTAGTGCGCGCGTTCATTGCGCGGAAAGACACGCTGACCCCCACACTGATTGGAATGTGCGCACTCGCCGTGACAGTTATTGTGTCGCTGCTTTTCATGGGAGAGATCGCTAATCCTAGTAGCGCAATTGTATCCCTTCTTGCCCGCCTTCAGGGCCTGATCTATGCCGCATTCCCATGGCACTGGAGCATCGGCCACGTCGGCCTGGCGTCCGCCTCATCGGCGGCTGCCTTTGTCTCGTTCGGCCTTGTGATGCTACTTTTTTCGCTCCGTATTGGCCGGTTTCCGTGGAGGACGTTCGCATCCTCAACCGTTCGCTCCCTTGTGGCAGCTGCGGCGATGATGGCTGCGCTGCACGCGTCTGTCGCGTTGTGCAGCTCTGCGGCAATGGCCTGCCTTGTCGGCATTCCGGTTGGGATTGTGGTGTACACCGGAGCCAGTTTCGCCGTGCGCTCATTGGAGGCTCAGGAGAGCCTTCGCATCCTGTCACGAGCAGCCCGACGCCGGCGCTAGGGCCTACTTAGTGCCGTAGATGCGATCACCTGCGTCGCCCAGTCCTGGGATGATATAGCCGTGCTCGTCGAGGTTCTCGTCGACTGATGCGGTGAAGATCGGCACATCCGGATGCTCTTCACGAAGGAGATCGACACCTTCCGGAGAAGCGATCAGGCAGACAAACTTTATCGACTGTGGCTTCAGGCCCTTGATGCGGGATATGGCTGCTGCCGCCGAGTTGCCGGTGGCGAGCATCGGGTCGACCACGATAACATCCCGCTGCGAGATGTCCGGCGGCATCTTGAAGTAGTACTCCACCGGCGCAAGGGTGGTTGGATCGCGGTAGATGCCGATGTGCCCCACTCGCGCTGACGGGATGAGCTCAAGCATGCCGTCAAGGATACCGTTTCCGGCACGAAGGATAGATACGAGCGTGATCTTCTTTCCGTCGATGACCGGCGACTTCGTCTTCGCCACCGGGGTATTAATATCGACCTTTGTGAGGGGAATATCGCGCGTCACCTCGTACGCCATCAGCATGCTGAGCTCTCGCAGGAGGCGCCTAAACTCGGCGCTGGGCGTCTCCTCCATCCGCATAAGCGTCAGCTTGTGCTGGACGAGCGGATGGCTCACGACAGTAACAGGTTGCGATGCTTTCATGCTGGTCTCCGGGCTGGCTATTTGTGCCTTTCGCTCGATATCGTAGGCTTAAAAGACTGTGCCGTCACTCACTATTGCAATCGGCGGCGCCGCATGGGCTCTCCGCTCGGCGGCGAACTTCCTGCCAAGGCTCCACGTTCCTCCCTGGAGAACCTTCGCCAGCGGCAGCTCTTCGGCAGTGAGATCTAGCCTCTGGCGCAGGCCATCCGCGATGCGGTCGAGCAGGCTTACCGTTAGCGCCCGCCACTCAACGATAAGCTCAGACGCGGGGCTGTGCCGCTCCGTCAGTGCAGCCGGTTCCTTGACGGCAAGCACTCCTGAATCAATAAGCAGGCCGCCATTTCGGTACTCTGGAAGCCCCGTAAGCTCATCGAGGTACCCGACCGACACCCCACCCTGCTCAAGAGGCTCAAGGAGCGAGTATGCAAGCCACTGCGAGAGCTTGTGAAAAGGGACGAGCTTATCGGTTTCGCCCTGCCCAGCCACGAGCGAGTGGCTCCACACGTCTCCTAAAGTCTGCCCACCAATCGATATCCTTCCGGGCCAAATGGGCGAGAAGGTATCGAGGAGGAGGCGCAGGAGCTGATCCGCATGCACCGTGCCGTTGCGGTCAGTGAGGGAAGCAACCGACTCAAGCATGCCACCGAGGCGCCCGGGGGATCCGGCGAAAACTTCAGCGCGCTTGCCGATTACCTCACCGAGCTGATTGAGCAGCGCGACGCGCCCCTCGAGGCCCGCAAGAGGATTATTTTCCGTGACCTGAAAGATTCGCGCTGCTTTTTCCGGGCTCATGCCACAAAGCGCATCCGCCGTAACGGTATACGGCTGGCTTCCGAAAGCACCCTGCGTGAAGGCCTCAAGCGATGCGACTGCAAGCCCCTCCGATCGGCCAAAGCTGCGCCGGCAGTCGCCGTCGCGGAAGGTCCATGTGTCACCAGCGCCGGCATCGAGCAGGACACTGACGAAAGCCAGCTCAAGCTTGGCCCTGGCACGCTCAAGAGCCGGGAGCGCCGCAAGCCTCGAGTTGAGAATCGCTTCGCGGTCAACCCCTCCAACACCAAAGTGCCTCCAGCGGCTGTGGAACGGAACGCGCCCATCGGGGTAATTGGCTTGAAGCTCCTCCTGCACCGCCGACACGAGAGACGGTAGCCGCTCCTCATGTAACGCGAAGTGCACGAGCGCACCTTTCTCAGCGAGCGACAGGATCTGGCCGCATCGTTCGCGAATCGCCTTTGCGCTGCGGATGTACGAAATCGCCTCCTCGGTGCCTGCGCCGGACGTCGTCATATCCCCCTCAACCCCCATATCCCTCACATCTCTCTTGGCCACTGTGGCCGGCCCTACTAGTCCTCAAGCTTCCGGCCACGCGTGTTGTTGAGCTCCTGGGCCGAAGGCGGAGCCTTCTCGGAGAAATACCCGGCTGCCTTTTTGGCATCCATCTCCACTCTCGCATCCTCTGGAATTCTTCCCTCAGGTATCGAAACCCGAGTAATTACCTCGATTCCGGAACGGGTGATGGCGTTGTACTTCATGTCGCTCATGGACACGAGCTTATCGATGCGACGAACCCCCATCCAGTGGAGGACGTCCGGCATGAGCTCCTGAAATCGCATATCCTGTACGCCCGCGATGCACTCTGTCCTACGGAAGTACTGGTCTGCCCTGTCACCGCCCTCTTGGCGCTTACGCGCGTTGTACACAAGAAACTTTGTCACCTCACCGAGTGCTCGCCCCTCTTTGCGGTTGTACACTATCACTCCGCATCCGCCACGCTGCGCCGTCTTGACGCACTCCTCGATGCCGTGCACCAAGTATGGCCGGCAGGTGCATATATCCGACCCGAATACGTCGGACCCGTTGCACTCGTCGTGAACCCGCACCGTCAGCTCCTTCGAGAGATCTGGAATAGAGGAGACCTCGCCGAAGAAGTATACCGTGTGGCCGCCGATGGGCGGAAGGAGCACATGCAGGTCGGAGCGGGTAACGAGCTCGGGGAACATTCCTCCCGTGTGCTCAAAGAGTGCCCTGCGCAGCTCGCTCTCTGGAATCTGGAACCGCTGCGCCACGGCCGGAAGGAACCATACAGGCTCGATCGCCGCCTTAATTACCTTGCAGTCACCGGTCGGTCCGACGATGTCGCCATCAACAGCGATGCGCCCCTCCTCGACCTCTGAGACGATCTCCGGGATAGTAATGTGGGCGCGAGTTATGGCTATAGTGGGCTGAATGTTATAGCCCTGCTTAATGTAATCCCCAAAGATGTCCCCCACATCCGCCCCCCAGGGGTCCATCGACACAATACGGCTAGGATCATACCAGCTATCGAATGGTCCTATCCTCACGGCAGGAGCGGTATTGGTAAAGTCCGGAATATGATCGGGATCGAGAGAGCCCGACGCGACTGCGAGCGCCCTATAGACAGAGTACGCGCCCGAATGGCTCCCCATGCAGTTTCTCTGCGCGGTATCCGTTAACGTGCCAATCACAGGACCACGCGTCAGGGGATCCTTGGCACCCCAGTGGATCGGCACCACCGCTTCTGCGGTCCCGGCGGGATGCGACGTCAGCATGATGGGCTTAAGCGCTTTCTTTTTTGCGGTCATGTTCTCTCTCGCTTTCTATGACATCCAGTTCTTGTCGGGCTGCACAGTCCACTTGGCAGTAATTTTCTTGCGCTGCGACCACAGCTCCACCCCTCCGGCGCCGGTTATATCACCCGTGCCGAACTTCGACTCCTTAGTCCCGCCGAATGAGAACGGCTCGCGCGGAACGGGCACTCCGATGTTAATCCCGATCATTCCCGAAGCCGCATTGTCAGACACGTACTGCGCAACCGCGCCGCTGGTCGTAAAAACCGAGAGGGCGTTGCCGTAGGGGCTCTCACGCTCTAGCCGCAGCGCCTCATCGAGGTTATTCACGCGCACAATCGTGAGCACCGGGCCAAAGAGCTCAACACAGCCACATTCCATCGTCGGGCGCGCGTGGTCGATAATGGTCGGCCCAAGCCAGAAGCCCTGCTCATGCCCCTTAGGAGCTGCCGCTTTTCGCCCATCTAGGCGAATCGATGCGCCCTCCGCTTGGGCACGCTCGATAGCTTTCACGAGGCGATTATGCGCGGCCCTGTCGATAAGCGCACCCATGTCGCGACCAAGCTCAACCTTGGAAGCCGCCTCGACAATCTTTTCAATGAGGAGATCAACTTGCCCAACTGCAATAAGGACGCTGGCCGCCATGCAGCGCTGCCCAGCACATCCAGTGAAGGAGGCAACGACGCCCTCGACCGTCACAAGCGGATCTGCATCCGGCACAACAAGCAGGTGATTTTTTGCGCCTCCGAGGCACAGCGCACGCTTGCCCGTTGTGCCCGCCCTGGCATAGACACTTTTGGCAACAGCCGATGACCCAACAAACCCGACGGCAGAAACCCCTGGATGTTCCGCAAGCGCCTCAACAATCTCCCTTCCGCCCTGGAGCACGGAGAAGACGCCGTTGGGAAAACCTGCCTCGCGAATGAGATCGCCCAACATCACGGGCGTGAAAGGGACCTTGTCAGAGGGCTTCAAGATAAACGCATTTCCCAAGGCTAGAGAGATCGGGATCATCCACATCGGCACCATGGTCGGAAAGTTAAAGGGAGTGATGCCTACCGTAACCCCGAGTGGCTCGCGCCGGTACTCGCACGTGACGCCGCGGCTCACTTCAAGCGCTCCCCCCAAGTCGCTGTTCTGCAGGCTTGCAGCGAACTCAAGCACCTCGATGCCCTTAAGGACCTCCGCGCGCCCCTCAGCAACGAGCTTCCCCGACTCCCGGGCAGCGCTGTGGGCCAGGGCATCAACGTCACGAAGCAGGAGCTCCCTTAGGCGAAGCAGCACCGCCGTGCGCTCCTTAATCGGAACGGCTCTCCATGAGGCAAATGCTTTTGAGGCCTCCTCCACGCAACGATTAACATCCCCGGGGGATGCGGGATAAATCGTTCCGATGCTCGCTCCGGTGTAGGGACTCACTACTGGCCGCGCGGCCGCCTGCCCATTCGACCACTCTCCAGCGATCAGGTTTCTGGCCGCCAGGGGTGCCGCCGGCAGATCTACGAGTTTTAGTTCCGGATTCGATTTCATGAGATCTCTCTATTTCTAGATGCTGCCAGCATGCATTCCCTCTCCCCTATCAGCCACAATAAGACAGTGTTTGCGCCCGAGTCCCGTGAAATATACTCCGATCGGCTGTGCCTTGGTGTATTTAACTGCTTATTTCAGGATGTTAGCATTCAGCTCAATGCTCAGTTGCGGTGCAAACAAGCCATGAAGCCCTCAAACAGAATAAGCCTCGACTATAACGCGCTCGCGTCCAATTTCCCGCAACGGGGCTCACCCATCATCGACGTGCATTCCCACATTCACGGCGAGACGGCGACAAAGATCTATGCCGAAGCGGCGCGACACTACGGCATCGGAATGACCTACTCGATGACATCGCTGCCCGAGATTCCAGTGGTGCGCGGAATACTGCACGATCAGGTGAGCTTTATCGCCGTGCCGGATTTTTCCAGCAAGGATCGCCTCGCCGCTATGGGCCGGGACTACGTGACGCGAATACTAGAGTTCCACAAGCAGGGAAGCCGCATTGCAAAGTTCTGGAGCGCTCCGCGCATCTATGAGGCTTCGTCTGAGCCCTTCGCCTCAAGCCCGTGCAGGCTCAATTCGCCCCTCCGGATCGAGGCGATGAAGGCCGCGCAAGATCTCGGCATGATCTTTATGGCTCACGTAGCGGATCCGGACACGTGGTTCAGCACCAAGTACAGCGATGCGGCGCGCTACGGCACAAAAGCTCAGCAGTATGAGCTTTTTGAGGAGGTCATGGAGCGCTTCACTACGCCTTGGATTGCGGCTCATATGGGCGGATATCCAGAGGACCTCGACTTTCTTTCAGGGCTTCTGTCTCGGCACCCAAACCTGTACCTCGACTGCAGCGCGACGAAGTGGATAGTCCGTGAGCTGAGCAAGCACCCGCCTGAGAAAACCAAAGCTTTCTTCATCCGCTGGTCTGGGCGGATCCTGTTTGGCTCGGATATCGTCACCTCTGACTCCCACGTTTCCTCCCAGCGCAGTTCCACTGAGATGGAGGCAAAGGCTTCGAGCGCTGAGGAGGCGTATGATCTCTATGCGTCGCGCTACTGGGCGCTTCGAACCCTGCTTGAGACCTCCCATGTGGGCGAGTCGCCTATCGCGGATCCCGACCTCCACCTCGTGGCACCCGACCGACACTCGCCGCTTGATGCCCCGGTTTTGCGCGGTTTTCAGCTGCCTCATGAGCACCTCGACATGCTTTATTTCGGCGCAGCCAAGCGGCTTCTGGGTTGAGGCTCGTGGCGCGCGCGGGCGGCTGACGCCGCACATGCGATGTAAAAGCGGTATCTTAGGCGCTTTCTTGCTGCTGCCCCCAACCAATCGGAGTATACTCAGCCTCTGGGTGCCAAAGGCCAACTCCGGTGGCCCGGCGTGTGCTCTAGCTTTCGCTCAAAGGAAGGTCCCCATGACTGCAAGCAAGAACCTCAATCCTTGCGCTATCTCGCCTATAGATCCCGCCAAAGCGCGTTCAGCTGGCAGCCTCGATCCGCTCGCCATCGACGGCTTTCACCATATCGAGATCTACGCGGACTCGGCGAAACAGAGCGCCTTCTACCTCGCTCACGGCTTTGGCTTTAGGCCTGTTGGGTATCGCGGCCCGGAAACGGGCCACAGGGACTCGGTCAGCATCGCGCTACAGCAGGGTAACGTGCTCCTCCAGATCACATGCCCCTTGCGCTCCACGAGCCCACTCGCAGAGCACGTCCACAAGCACGGCTTTTCGGCAAAGGATGTCGCTTTCAAGGTTCCAAATTGTGCCGCAAGCTTTTACGAGGCCGTCAAACGCGGTGCCCAGCCTGTGTCAGCCCCGGCAGAGTGGAGGGACCAAAACGGCAGCATTATTCACGCCTCTATCAAGACGTACGGGGACACAGTTCACTCCTTCATTGAGCACACCGGATACGAGGGGCCCTTCCTCCCGGGCTTTGCGCCATACAGCCAGATCTTCCCGCGGGATGTCGCCATAGAGGAGGCTGGCCTAGCAGTGATAGACCACGTGGTCGGCAACGTGGAGCTCGGCAGGATGGATGAGTGGGTGGCGTTCTACGAGAAGGTGCTCGGGTTCACCCAGTTCAAGCACTTCTCAGACAAGGACATCTCAACTGAGTACTCGGCCTTGATGTCCAAGGTGATGAACGGCGGGGGCGGCAAGATCAAGATGCCGATCAACGAGCCCGCTGAGGGCAAGAGAAAGTCCCAGATCGAGGAGTACCTTGAGTTTAATGGCGGCCCCGGCGTCCAGCACATCGCCTTTCGGACTAACGACATCATATCGGTCGTGTCGCGCCTGCGTGCGCGCGGAGTGCGGTTCCTGTGGGTGCCAAAGAACTACTACGAGCAGGTTCCGAGCCGCGTAGGCACCATCAGGGAGGACCTCGCAAAGATTCAGGAGCTGGGAATCCTTGTGGATCGGGATGAGGACGGATACCTGCTTCAAATCTTCACGAAAAACCTCCAGGATCGTCCTACCCTCTTCTTTGAGGTGATCCAACGCGAAGGCTCTCAGGGCTTTGGTGCTGGAAACTTTAAGGCGCTCTTTGAGGCGATTGAGCGCGACCAGGCTGAGCGGGGTAACCTATGATCCTTGCCTCGATCCGAAGCGCCCGCAAGGAGCTCGCCTTCGATGGCGAGCTTGTTATCGTACACCCGAGCCGCGACTCTATCGCCATCCTTCCGCAACCAGAGTGGGGCTGTCTGCTTGAGACGCTCTCATTTTGGGGTGAGCGGGAGCCAAAGCTGCGCGACATCGACACGCAGGTGCGGGCCGGCACGTGGAAGGAGATGCGCCCGGTCGCCGATGTTTCATTTCTCGCTCCTCTTCCGCGCACGTGGGCGTTCCTTGATGGCAGCGCATTCATTGAGCATGTGAAGCTTGTGCGTAAGGCCCGCGGAGCAGAGCTTCCGGACGACCTCTTCACCATTCCGCTTATGTACCAGGGTGCAAGCGACAACCTACTCTCTCCGACGGAGGATCTCCCGCTTATAGATCAGGCGCACGGGATGGACTTTGAGTCTGAAGTGGCCGTGATAACCGATGCCGTGCCGATGGGCACGCCTGCGGCTCAAGCTTCGTCCCACGTAAAGCTCCTCGTGCTCCTCAACGACGTAAGCTTGCGGGAGCTCATTCCGCGCGAGCTCGGCACAGGATTCGGGTTCTTCCATGGAAAGCCGCCATCTTCACTGGCGCCATTTGCCCTAACGCCAGATGAGCTCGGTGGCGCATGGCACGACGGCAGGGTTCATGTGCCCCTTGAAACGTGGCTCAATGGCTCACGATTCGGGTTCCCTGACGCGGGCCTGATGCACTTCTCGTTCTTTCAGCTCATTGAGCATGCGGCTAAAACGCGCCCACTATCGCCAGGAACAATCATCGGAAGCGGCACGGTTTCGAATGAGGATGCCTCCGTTGGCGCAAGCTGCCTCGTTGAGCAGCGCATGCGCGAGAAGATAGAATCCGGCTCCATTAAGACCCAGTACCTCCGCGATGGGGACGCAATCTCAATCAAGATGATACAGAACGGGGTCAACGTCTTTGGGTCGATCGAACATCGGGTTAGACAAGTTCGATGATATCGCTCGATCGAAATAACCCGCTCGACATCCTTTTGGAGAACCTCTTTGATTACGCCGGCATGTTTCCCCCGGCTGCTCTTCCTTTCGAGGATGCACTCCGGGAGAGTGCACGACTTCCCGCCGTCCTCATGCGGCCGTGGCTTCTCTCGTCGGACATCGTGCTGGACGTGGCTCACGCTCGGAAGCTGCTCTCCCTTGACCTGGCAGAGTTTGGCTTCTCTCGGCCTCTATCCCTGTGCCTCTTGGCGACCGCGGGAGCCGATGAGACCTCGCAGCTTGCGGACGGGCTTGTAGCGCGAGGGATTCGCCTCAGCTCGATTGAGGCCACCTCGTCACCGGGCTCGTGCAATAGCACCGCATCATCACTCGTCCCCATCGCTGCCAAGCATTCGGCGCTCCTTGCAATTGAGCCCCTTCTATCGCAGCAAGAGTGGCGGACCAGCCTCGGAGAGGCCGTTAGCGCGTGCCGAAACTCGCCCAACGTCGCTCTTAAGTGCCGCTGCACCGGGCCGACTGGAATAGGGGCAGAGCGCCTCTCGTCGGCGCTCTGCGCAGCTGCTGACGTGAACATCCCGTTTAAGGTGACAGGGGGATTCCACCATCCGATTGTTGAGCCGGGCAGGCATCCGTATCCGATGGGATTCCTGAATCTCACCGTCGCAGTCATGCTTAGGCGCGCACTGGGTCCCGCCGCCCCCGAAGGCGCCCTGGCATCGCTCTTGGCAAATAGCTCAGTTGCAACGTTTTCGCTTGAGCGGGGAGTTTCAGCTCTCAGCTTTTCGCTGCCACTAGAGGGCCTGCGAGAGGCTCGCTCACGGGCCCACTTTTCGATCGGGAGCTGCAGCCTCAGCGAGCCTGATGCAGATCTCGCGCGATTGTTTCCCTCGTAGCACTACTTGGCTGGCCCTCACTCCGGGGGGGCAAAATTGCCCTGAAACATGGAAGCGTTGCCGACCGATATTTCAGCCATCTTCACAGCCCCTGCAGCCAACAGCACAACGAATTGAGCCGTTCCCTCGCTTACAATGGGCTGGCTGCTGCCTGGCTGGGCATTCTCCACTATCTCAACGACATTCCCCTGGCCCGAGATAAAGACGACATCCACCGGAAACTTCAGGTTCTCGGTCCTGAGTGAGACATACGACTGCGAGCGGTACACTAAGAGCATTCCCTCACTCATAGGCAGGGATGAGTAGCGCGCTAAGTGCAGCTCGCGCTGAGCCTCGGTTGTTGCCGGCTCAACCCTAAATGAGCTCACCGGGCTTCCCATAGAGGATCCGAATGCTATGTTCATCCGCGGGGTTGATGACTGCTCCATGCATGCTATCGCCACTGTCGCGACGAAAGCACTGGAGAGTAACCGCATAAGCCGCCGGATAAGGGGGTGTTCTCTGGACATGCCTATACATGTACGACGCACTACCGTAGGGAGGCAACTCCCTCTTGCGCCCACCGGGCTCCCAACCACCTAGCCCGATATGGCACTACTCAAGGAAGAACGGCAACTCCCTGTTGCTCCAGTTGGCCAGTATGGCCTCGCTGCACTCGGGCCTATGCAACCTGCGGTAGAGATCCGTTTGCTCAACGTAGGCCCGAAGACGCCGGTTGAGCCCGTTTAGGCGCTCAGTAATCGGCTTGCGCTCCTCCATGGAGGCACCACCAAGGCCCCCAAGAAGCTCCTTTCGCTCTCTCGATGCCTGCGCCAGGTATCGCTCTTCCTCGACCGAGAAGAGTCCTTGGCCAAGAAAAAGCTCGGGATGGGAGATCATCTCCTTTATCCTTGACTTGAGAAGCAGCAGACTTCGCAGCTCTTGCACCCGCTGGGCGAACACGTACCGAGTTCGGCTCGCAACAACAAACGCCGGAAGGGACTCCCCAAGATAGGCTGCGCCGAAAGCGTCAACAAAGCGATCGTACCTCGCCCCACCGAGTCCATGTATAAAGAGATCTGAGCATAAGCCCCGGAGGAGGAGGGTCACAAAGCTGCCCTTTGGGACAACGATCTCCTCCTTGGCGACTGAGGCGGTCTCGCCCGGCTTAACCCAGAGAGGCCTGCGGCCGGACGCGGAGAGAACCCAAACAGGAAGCTCAATCTCCCCGCCCTCTGCCCTCAAGTTCGGAAAGGGATTCGCAGCGTTCTTTATCTTGTGCTCCGCCCGGTATGCCGTGAGGCATCCGTTGTACAGGCGGTGAACTTCCTGCGCATGACCCATGATTGCCCCAACAAAGCGGCGAGCCTCGGGGAGTGCCATAACGCGCGAGAGTGGAGCCTCCAGGTGAGTGTGCCCCCGCAAGACTCGCCTGACAATGGAGTGCGCCTCTGATAGCGGCTCACCTGCTAGGGCCTCGTAGATCGTTGCCGCTTGTGAGGCCGACTTCTCCATGTGGCTCAACCCGCTGCTCCGCAAGTCCTTGCTCATTTCATCGAAGGCTCTGCGGACTGTAGCTCCGTCCGCCACGCGCTGCTCACGGAAAACTCCACCAGTCGTGCTTGTAATCGCTGCTACCTTAAGGGTGAGCGCTCCATGCTCGACAAGCGGCCACACGATTCGCCCGCCATCACCCTCATCAGTATCTATCGTGACACTAACCGCAGCGGCACCAGCATCAGCCGCGATTGCATTCAGGAGCTCCTCCTTGAGCAGGAGTCCAGCGTGGTACGCCACCGGCTGGTGACCGGTCATCACTATTGGGGCGTCCGGTTCTGGCGAGGCGTCGGGGGTTGGCAGATCCACACTCGCACGTTTCGCCTTTTCCGCGAGTGATTCGGTGTATGACACGGCCTCGACCAGGAGCTGCCTGCGCATTTCAGCCCGCGACGCGCCCCCTGCACTGTCTGGACTCGCCCGGCGCAACGCAACATTGACCGCGAGCACGCCCGACCATTGGGATAGGGGCGGCTCAACTGTATCAATCGTCTCTAGCTGATCGCTCATCATACGCTGAAGAGCGCTGCCGCACCCTCCACCTTAATCGCTTCGCGGGCAAGAAAGGGCTCACCTGCGGCGACTCCTACCTGGTCGCCCCAGTAGAGGGCCTCACGGCGGACCTGCTCAATCCGTCCCATGTTGCGGGCGTTCTCGCGGAACTGGGAGCCATAGGCACTGAGCGCCGAAATTTTTGTCTCAAGATGCTGGGATATGTCGAACACGAACGATGGCGCATACCGCACCTTAAGATGCGTCGAGAAAAAGTACAGCTCCTTGCGGGGGTACCATGGCTGATAGCGCAGATCACTCTTCACAAATTTCGAGTAGAAACGGGCTCCATCTACGAGCTTGCTCGCCTCGACGTGGTCGGGATGAGCATCCTCCCAGTACGGGGCAAAGAGCAGCTCCGGGCGCACCTCGCGGATAACATTCGCAACAGCGCTGCGCGTCTCCACCGAGTCAAAAACGGCGCGGTTCGTTATGCCGAGATTGTGGCGCTCGGTCAGCCCCAGAATGCGCGACGCCTCCGCAGTCTCGCTCGCGCGGATTTCTGGCGATCCGTGAGGAGTAGGCTCGCCGTCCGTAAGGTCCAGCACAACCACCCGTACCCCCTGGGAAACAAGAGCCGCAATCGTGCCACCCATTGCGATCTCTGCGTCATCCGGGTGCGGGGCAACCACCAGCGCTACACGTTCCATCGGGCTCGCTCCTTGTCGATTGTTTCAAGGTAGAGACTCATTCTTGCCTTCGGGTCATCAAGGTCACCGCCAAATCTGCGGTTCGGGTCATCGTAAATCCTTGAAACCGGAAGCTCCGTGACTTTCAGGCCAAACTTTTTGGCCTGAATCCAGAACTGTAGAGGCATGGAGTATCCCGTGGACGTGAGGTCAAGCTTCAGCAGCGCTGCGCAACGATACGCCTTAAATCCACAGAAGGCATCAGTAATGCCGAAGCCGGTTATCTCGTTGATGAGTGCAGTTATTTTGAGGTTGATCTCGCGCCGGTCCGCTGGTGCCGCGCCATTGCCATCGATCTCCTGCCTGTACCTGCTGCCTGACACGACGTCCCATCCCCTCTCGGCCTCCGCAAAAAACCCCGGTATCCAGTCGGGACGATGCTGCCCATCGGAGTCCATGGTGATGACGTAGTCATACCCAGCCTTGATAACCTCAACGAATCCGCGCAGCAGCGTTGCGCCGTATCCACGGTTCTCCGGCTGCATGATGATGCGGGTGTTGTCGGACTGAAGCTGCTGCAGCACCTGCGGCGAGCAGTCAACGGAACCGTCATCCACAAAGAGCACATCCCCGGAATACACCTCCCGCAATCGACGAAGGAGGCCCGCAAGATGCTCCTGCTCGTTAAAGACGGGTATGAGGACGATTCTCCGGCTCATGCAACTTAGTCGTTATGGCGCGCCCTCAGGAACGGCGAAACTCGAACGAGGAGGTGCGCCCGCTCGAAGATATCAAGCCACTCCTGCAGCTCTGCCGCAAGCTCTTCGCCCGCGGGAGGAACAATCCCAGCATCACACGCAGCACCCAGCTCAGTTCTCGCCTTCCTCCGGTATACCGTCAGCGTGCGATCGACGCCGCGCGCGATCTCGAGCATATCCTCCGACAGCACCACAACGGCAGGCACGCGGGCAGCTCCGTGAATGCGAAGCTCGTCCCGCAGCTTGGTGTCAGCTTGATTGTCAAGGAACCTAAGATCGATACTCGGAGAGGCTTCAGCGATGTGGGCGAGCATCGGGCACTGCCGTGCACAATCCCCACACCACGACCCGGCAAGCACCAGTACATTAATTTTCCGGGTAAAGCTGCCAAGGATCGCTCTCTGGGCCTCGGAGAGGGAGAACCTCTCGTAGTACTCAGCCCAACGACGCTGATGCGCTTCAGCACCGCCCGCAATAAATTCCCCATACGGCTTGGCCGCGCTGAATCCGGCGCTCCAGAGCTCCTGTCTAATGTCAAAAAGTTGAGGCGTTCCCATGCTCCCCCGTGTTTCGCGAGACAGACAACAGCATTCCGCGAATGGCGAATAAAGTCAAAGGGATGGGGCGAATGGCCCGCAAGTCTCCGGTTTCTGGAGAGCCTAGATGTAGTCTAGAATTGTGAGCCGCAGCACCTTGGCTGTCACGGAGTACGAGGCTTGAAGGGCCGTCTGGGCCTGAGCCAAGTTGGCAGCAGACTCGGTCTCGTCGGCGTCCTGAATTCGGGACAGCACCTCAAGCGTGCTGTTCTTTGTGAGGGCCAGGAGCGACTCACCGGTTTCAAGGCGACGGAGCCGCCCTCCCACGCTTACCCGCTCAGGCATTATGTCGGTGTCCCGCGAGTCGTTGATGAGGTTTATCGTGCTGAGGATATCGGCCGTCTGCTGCTTGTAGTCCGCAGGGAATGTGTAGGCAGCCCCACCCCCATTAGGAGCCCCGCTCGCTGGAGTGGTGCCGTAGCCGCCAAGCGCCCGGCCGAGCCGCTCAAGAGCCTCTATCGCCGTCCCAAAAACCTGGTTCGCGGGCGTTGTGACTGAGATGACCAGATCATCGGTGACTGCAAGCGTCCTCGTTGTCGACGTGCCAAGCTCATTGTCGAAGGCATAGCGCTTTGCCGCCTCGCCCGACGCAGGAACCGCATACGCCGTCTGGTCGTACGGCGGGTCATCGTCGTCAGCTCCGCCGAAGACGTAGCGGCCCTGATAGGTTGAGTTAGCAAGGCTCACCATATGATCGCGGATCTGGTACACCTCCTCTGCCAGGTGCGTCCGCGCTACGGCGTTAACCGACTCGTTGGCGCCCTGCTGGGCTATCTCTTTCGCCCGGATCAGGAGGTCATTAGCCTGGGCCAGGACATCGTCCTGGAACGTCAGGAGGTTCTTTGTTCCCGCAATCGTGGTCGTGTATGCGTCGATCTTGTCCAGGGTCTGCTTGTACCGTGCGATCGTTGCGGCATCGACCGTGTCACTAGGAAGAGCTGCCTTTACGCCGCTTGCCACCTGATTTGCAAACACGCCGACCCTGCGCCGGTTCTCAAGGGTCTGCGCCACCAGGTTCCGCTGTGACTGCATCTCTGAGATTCTGGTCATATGAGGCTCACTATCTGGTCGAGCAGCTCGCCCGCCGTCTTAATCATCCGCGCCGATGCCTGGAACGCCTTCTGGTACTTAATAAGGTTGGCAAACTCCTCATCAAGGCTCACTGCAGAGAATTCGTCGCGCTTGTTTGCGGCGCTCGACTGCATGGCATTTGCCACATCAACCTCAAGCTGGGCTGCGGACTTGGCATTTCCCACGTAGCTGACGGTCGCGTTGTAGGCCTCCTCAAGCGTGCCGGTAAACGAGAAACCGCCAAGCGAAAAAGAGAAAGCCTGAGACCGCAGCGCGGCAACAGCAGCGGCATTCTGTCCGTCTCCCGGCGGAAAAACTTTAAGCCCAGCTGTCGACTCATTGTCGCGGGCCGCCGCAAACGCCATGGGATCCGAGAAGCCAAGCTTCAGGATGGTTGAGAAGCTCGGCACGCTCGGCGTCAAGCCCAGAAGATCGGAGTTAGTCGGTATCCCGTCCCCGTCCACATCCTTGGTGCCTGAGAAGTCAAAGTCAAATAGGCCGAACACGCCAGGAGAGTTGCCGAAAAGATCGCCACTGCTCGACTGAAGTCCGGCCGTTCCGGGGTCCTCATCTGCCCCAAGATAGGTCTGGTTGACCGAGGTCAGCAGAGTGCGCGTGATCGACTCAATTCTGGCTGCAATCGCCACGAGATCCCCTTCCGCCTCGTACGGCGAGCTGGCGGTCGGATTGGTGGTACCACGCAGCTGAAGGATACCAGCGAGGGAGCCCGAACCATTCTTGATCAGCTGCGTCAGGTCGAGGTGGGAAGGGGCAGAAGCAGATCCGAAATCATATGTGACATAGCTGAGGATGTCGCCCGAAAGAGACCTCGGAAGGGTCGCCGTCGCAAAGCTCGGCGACGTAGTAACCGAAAGGTCCCTCGAGGTCTCCTGGTTCACGATGGGGAACCCGTTGTCGAGGTAGAGGTTAATCATCCCGTTGCTCGTCTGCAGAGTCGTGAAGGATATCTTTTCTGCCAGCTTCGCAAGCAGCACATCGCGCTGGTCGCGCTCGTCAATGGCTCCGACTCCCGACGCTTCCCGAGACCCGATCTGCCCATTGAGGAGAGCGATCTGCGAGGTCACCTCATTGACCACGTCCACCTCAAGCCCGACTCGATTGTTGAGCTCCGACTGGATACCCGCCACCGTGTTGAAGCTGGACTTGATGGTCGAGATGAGATCCTCTCCGCGCTGCATGACGTTGATGCGCAAATCGATGTTAGTGGGATTGACGCCAAGCTGGTTAATCGAGGAGAAGAAGTTATTGATCGCCGCACCGATCACGTTTTGGGGGCCATCCAGGGCAAATGCGGGCTCGACCGCAGCAAGATAGTCGTTCCGAACGTCGGCATAACCCGTGCGGCTTGCCGCCTGGCGCAGCTGGTACTCAAGAAACTCATTGGTTGATCGCTTGATGTCGCCAAGCTGTACGCCCGCGCCAATCTGGAGGATGTTGCCGATGTTGGCTACATCACCCCGGCTTTCAATGTCGATCTGCCGGCGCGTATACCCAGGCGTATTGACGTTTGCGATATTATTGGACGTGTTGGCAATGAGGGCCTGCTGCGCCGTCAGCGAGCTGATCGAAGAGCCAAGAATCTTTGCCCCAAAATTCGCCATAGCGGTTATCGTCCTCAGCCGGCAAAAAATGCCGAACACTCCTTACTACCAAATACCGGAGCAAGAGGTGTGCCTTAACGAGTTGTCGGGGCTTTAGGGCTGCTGGGGCGCTTGCGTGGGAAAAAACTACGCTTCTCCGAGGAGAGAACCATTCCGGGGAGGGGTCGGCTGCACGCCCTGGCTGATCGATCCGAAGGCGTTGTAGACGCGAGTGACGGGCTGGCTGGCTGACCAGAGAAGAGAGAGCTCGCCGTTGACCAGCCCCAGCGAGAAGCCTAGGACCTGGTTGAATTCCCTGCTCTTGGCCTCAACGTCTTTAATTTTTACCCGAATTTTCTCCACGAGGGCCATGAGGCGCTTGCGATCGCCGGCGGTGCATCCCTGCTGAATGACTTCAGACGCGCGGTATGCATCATTCCCGATAGCAGACGCTATCGTCTTGCTCCGCTCATCCTTAATTTGTGAAAGCCTGTCTACGATCTCTCCGCGCTTTGCGCCCAGCATTACGACTTGATCTGAGTCGAGCTTAACCACAGCCTCCTGCTCCTGCTTCAGCAGTAAGAGGTACTGGTCGTATTCCGACAGCTCTGCCGCCAGAAGCTTTTCAATCGCCTTGATCGTTTCAGCTTCTAGCTTCATCGCGGTTACTCAGCTTTACGCAGCGCCCCGCCGCTGAGGAGCACTTCAAGAGAGATCTCTTCGCCAACTGCCTGCGCAACATTCTCAAGCGGGGGCTGGTACGTGCCGTTCTTAATCTGCGCCTTGAGGGCCTCAATCTTGGCCCGGCGCTCGTCCGCCATCTTGGAGGGATTAAGCTCAGACTTCAGGATTGCTCCGAGCGAGGAGAATTCAACCCTGTCTCCAGCGCCAGCATCCGATGCCGCCAGCTCAGTAGCGAGGCCTCCCCTCTTCTCAGCTGCGTCACGCGCTGCCGCCTTGTCAGCTCGAGCTTCCGTAACGCGAGCAATGATTGCGTCTTTGGCTTCTGAACCTGGTACCTTCATACGTTATCCTCTGCGCAAAATGGTCCCATCCGTGGACACTATCATGTAAGATGCCGACTTCCGGTGAAAGGTCACTTCTTTTTGCTTAACTGACTAATATCCTTAAGAATAACATCCTTAATTCCCATCCCTTGGCCCTCCGATATCGATTGGGCCAAGGCTTCATTAAGCATGTCGCGGTACATTCCCTCCTCGTAACTTCCAGAGAGCATGCCTTCTTGAGGAACGGTGCTCCACATCGACTTCAGCATCTCCTTTAGCAGCATCGCCTCGAACTGCTCCGCCGCAGCCTTCGGATCCTGCGTAAGCGGCAGCGGCTTCTCTGCGGAAGGCAGGGGCGCGGCAGCGAGCGATTTTGAGGGTGGCTTAATTCCGTCCATACGATTACATCACCACAAGCTCTGCGTTGAGCGCTCCCGCCTGCTGAAGCGCCGTAAAAATCGCCATCAAATCACGCGGCGTTGCGCCAAGCGTGTTGAGGACCTTGACGAGCTGGCCAAGAGTCACGTCACCCCCCACAATCCTAAGGGCTTCCACATCTTCACCCACGTTGATGTCGACGTTGGTAACCTCTGCGGTTGTTCCGCCAGCGAATGCGTTCGGCTGCGATATGTCGTTCTCCCGGCGTATCGAGACGTTGAGGTTGCCGTGGGCTAGCGCAACTTGCCCGACGGTAACGTTAGCACCCATGATAATCGTGCCGGTGCGCTCATTGATGACAACTCGCGCGTCGATGTCCTGGCGCACCTCGAGCTGCTCGAGTGAAGCCACGAGGGCGACGGGGTTCTTCTTGGCGGTCTCATCGAGCTCTACCTCCGCAACCCCCGAGTCAATCGCAACAGCTGCAGGCCGGCCCATGCGGCGGTTAAGGGCAGAAACGACATGGGTCATCGTGGTGAAGTCTGCGTTGCGAAGAACGACTCGCACCTTGTTCGACTGAAAGAGATCAAACGAAATTGCACGCTCCACGGTGGCGCCCCCTGGAACCGTTCCAACCGTCGGGTGGTTCTTTTGCGCGGAATCGCCCGAGTCGTTCACCGCAAAGCCGCCAAGGTCAATCGGGCCCTGCGCAACAGCATACGTGTTGCCGTCGCCAGCCTTGAGCTGGGTATAGAGCAGTATTCCTCCGAAGAGGCTCTTAGCGTCGCCCATCGACGAGACCGTGATCGGTATTCTGGTTCCCGGCCGGGCAAATGACGGAAGCTCCGCGGTTATGGAGACTGCAGCAACGTTTTTGACCTTGATAAGCTGAGGATCTGTCCTGATGCCCATTCGCTCGAGCATGTTTGACATCGTCTTGAGGGTGAAGTCGACGCGGCCATCCCCGGTTCCGTTCAATCCCACGACGAGGCCGTACCCGAGCAGCTGGTTTGCGCGAACGCCTTCGACATCGGCGATGTCTTTGAGGCGCGCTGCGCCCGCAACGCTCGGGAGGCTGAGGCCTACCACCGCTGCTATGCCAAGAATGAGCTTTTTCATACGCTTCCTTAGAAAGGCCACAGGATTCTCATCGTCCGGGCAAACCATCCGCCGTACTGCGCTTCGCCAACGGTGCCCTTTCCGTAGTAATCGATTCGCATCTGCGCAATCTTCGACGAGTTAACCTCATTGTCTGACGAGATGTCCCTCTGCCGAACGAGGCCTGAGACCACCATAACCTGCTCTTCGTTGTTGACAGCAAGAATCTTCTCGCCCTCAATGCGGAGAAGACCCGACGGAAGCACTTCGACAACTACTGCCGACATCCGCGCCGTTAACTCAGACTGCCGATTTGTGTTTCCTTCACCCTTGAAGTCGTTTTTGGTGTTTGCATTGATCAGGCTCGACATGTCTGGCGGGTATGTCCACTGCTCTGCCGGGCGGTTCTCAAGGCCGAAGAAGTTCGTGATTCCGGCCAAAAACTCGCTCTTGGACTTGACCTCGGTGATCGCATTTTGGCGGCCAAGCGCCCGTTCCGTGATCACGATGGTGATAAGATCCATCGGGTTGAACGGACGGAAGTCACGATAGATATCTGTGTTGCTGCGGTCCTCACGGTAGAGCGATGAGGTCATGCCGGGATCGCCCTCCGAAAGCATGCTTCGGTACGCCTGACCGCGCTGGTCGGCGCTCGGAATGACTCGAACCCCTCCTCCAATCTCGGACGCGACTGGGCTGACTGCCGCCACTTGGGTAACCATAGCGGCCTGGGTAGCCGCCATCTCGGGCTTGATTTGGGGAACCGGAGGCTCAGGCGGCGGCGCTTCTGCGAGCCTAAGCTGCGCGCGGCCATCCGGCGTCTTTTCCTCGTACACAGCCCCCTGCCACGCCAATCCGCGGGCCTTCACTCCTGCTGTGGGGGACGAGTAGCGCATAGCCGGAACATACGGCTCAGTCTTCGGGGCTGACATGCAGCCCAAAGCCGAAAACAAGATGCCGGCCCACAAGATGCGAGATTTATCTGTCATAGCTAGTACGCTCCCACGACCACAATCCCCGGCCCCTCAACTTTGCCGCTCACAACCTTCTTCGAGCCCTCATTGCGAACCTTTATCTCCTGGCCAATGGCACCAGAGTCAATGGCGGTGCCGGTCGCGGTCACCTCAAGACGCCCGCTTCTGACCACGATCATAACTGGAGACCCGGCAGTTATGACTGGCGGAATAGACAGGGTGCTCGCCTTAAACAGTTCACCTTGCCCTACGTCCCGGGAGAGTACGTGCCCAAGGATGTCGCCAAGGTTCTCGACGCCTTCTCGCGAAGAATTTGAGTCGACTGTTTTTGCGAGCTGAACATCCATGGCCTCCACTACTGCGCCCCGCTTCAGGGGCTTCGTCGCGACGGGCATCATGCGCCACCTGTCCGCGAAGGCCTTGAGCTGAAACCGAGCCTCATCGGAGCTCGCAAGGCTGCGGTAGTCGATGCCAAGATGGCCTGGATTCGTCGTCGACAAGGCAACTACCTCAACTCCGCCGCTGTCAGCGGGGATCCGGATCGGCCGGTCAATGACGAGCTTTTTTACGTCAACCTGCTGCGGATTCTTCCCCAGAAAAGATGACAAGGCGCTCTCTAGCTCGTTGAGTGAGACCTCCCGGAACGAGCGCGTAACAGAGACATCACGCGGAATAGTGTACCGAATGCTGGACAGGTCCACTCCTGCGTCCTGAATTTTTGCCAAGATCTGCGTCCCCTCGATCTGGGCCGACTCTCCCGCCTTCGGGCTCGACACGATTGGGATGCCCTTGAGCCGAATAATCTGGGAGTCATCCTCCACCCGAGGAGAGATAATATCAGCAACCTCACCAAGCGTTACCATCGGGCCGGTTGCTACGACGGTGGAGCGCCCGTGCACCGAAATGCCGCTGAAGGCTGGGGTCTGCGGCGCCTCAGCCGCGAGGGGCTCGCACACGCAGAAAACAGCTGCTGCTATGAGAAACGCCAGATGCTTCATGTCATTACCTCTTCAAGTTAATTGCCTGTGACAGCATCTCATCCGCCGTCGTTATGCCTTTTGAGGACGCCTCGTACGCGCGCTGGGCTGTGATCATGTTCACGACCTGCTCCACGACGCTCACGTTACTGCTCTCAAGGAACCCTTGGTTGAGGCGGCCGAAGCCGTTCTCGCTGAAAATTCCGGTTACTGGAGCTCCGGAAGCCAATGTCTCCTCGTAAAAGCTCTGCCCGACCGCCTTTAGGCCTGAGTTGTTTGGGAACCGCACGGCCGTAAGCTGCCCTATTTGCACCGGGTTGACGTTATTTGGCTGCTTGACGCTCACCGTACCGTCTTGGGCGACGCTGATCCCCAAGGAGTCGAGAGGAACCGAGAGTCCGGGCGCTACCAGGAACCCATCGGGGGTCACGATCTGCCCATTCTGGTTGAGCTGGAAGGAGCCTGCCCGGGAGTACACAAGATTTCCATCGGGGCGGGTGACCTGGAAGAACCCGTCGCCCTCAATCGCGATGTCAAGCTGGTTGCCCGTCGAAGCAAGGTCTCCCTGCGTAAATATCTTCTGTACGGAGACGGTCTTCACTCCTAATCCCACCTGCACGCCGGACGGCTTCGTCGTCGTCTGGGAGCTCGGGGATCCAGGCTCCTGAACATACTGGTAGATGAGGTCCTGGAACTCTGCCCGGCTCTTCTTGAACCCGGTCGTGTTGACGTTCGCCAAGTTGTTGGAGATGACGTCGATGTTCGTCTCCTGTGCATTCATGCCAGTCGCTGCTGAATAGAGTGCCCTAATCATAGTGTCTCCCTAGTGCCTATGAACTTCGTTTGCCCACTTGCGATATGGCGGCCTGATTCAGGCCGTCGATCGTCTGCGCGGCCTTCGAATAGGCATCGAAGGCGCGATTCGTCGAAATCAGGTCGATCATCCCGGTCACTACCGAAGCATTAGACAGCTCAACAGCGCGCGGCTCCACAAATGGATCAACCTGCACCGGAGCCGCTCCGGTGCGCTTGAATCGGGCCCCGGCAACAGCCTCAAGACCGTCAGTTTTATCAAAATGCACTACCTGAAGGCGCCCAACATTTATGCCCTGTATCTGCACGCTGCCATCCTGCGTGATGACGGCGCCTGGAGCGCCAATCTGGATATTTCCGCCATCTCCCACCACTCGCATCCCATCCTGCGTCACGAGCTCGCCATTCTGGGAAACAGTGAAGTTGCCTGCTCGGGTGTACCGCTGCCCCTCCGGCGTGTTAATGACGAAAAAGTCGTTCTCATTCCTAAGCGCCACGTCGAACGGATTGCCTGTGTACCGGATAGCGCCTTGAGTGAAGTCGATCACGGACCTGTACGCCGTGACGATCGGGGCCCGCTTGAGATCTCCTTCCGCGAGCGCGCTGCTTCCCATCTGTCCCGAGAGGGTGTCGGAAAACTCCTTCATCTCAGGGATAAGATACTGGCGCTTGAACCCAACCGTATTGCTGTTGGCCAAATTGTTGTTCTGCACCTCGAGCTTTTTCATTTGAAAAAGACCGGCTGACAGGGCTGTGTAGGTTCCGATATCCATGCGCTACGCCTTGCTTACGCGTTCGGTTGACGTCTCGTAGTACCCAGAGCGCCGAGCCGCGGATCCCCGAGCATTACGCTGGAGGTTTCCGAGCCCTTCGACTCATCGTTTCCCCTATCCACTTCAATCATCTGGGACAGCATCTTCACGCCCTCAACGGGGAGCTTTGTACGAGCGGCCACACGCTCAAGCTCAACGCCCTCCCGCAGCATCTTCTCTGCGGCGGCGTACACCTTCTGAACCTCTGAGCCCTCCGTGGAAGCCGCTTTCGCATATGCTGAGGCGGAGCGTGCGGCCGGCGCGCTGGCCGATGCCCGGCTGGGCTCGCGGGCGGAAGCTGCCTCTGAAGCTGATCGTTGCGGCGCTTGCGGCCGACGAGGATCTTGCTGGGAAGGCCTTTCAGGCGTCGGCCGTGCCGGAGCTTTCTGGGCTTGCGTCGGCCGCTGGGGGGCAGTCGCTGGCTCGCCCTCCGAAACAAAGATATCGTCCGCAGATGCCTCGGAAGCCGCTTGCTGCCGCGGCCTCTGCGCCTGGGTGCCCCGGGCTGCGAGGAGCTCATTGAGCCGAGCCTGGGCTGTTGCCGCAATTGACTCTATGCGCTTGCCAACCTCTTCTCCCTCAAGAACTGAGCGGCTTACCCGCCGCTCGGATTCCTCAAGCTCTGTTAGGTATTTCTGTATGGCACTCTCCCGACGCAAGAGCTGGTCATTCAGGTGCTTACCCGCAATCTCGGCGTCCGCCATGAGGCTCTTCAGGGCAGCCTCAAGCTCAAGGGTCTGCGGCAGGAGGGCTTGCGCTCGCGACGCCTTAATGGACCGGAACGCAATCGTGAATACCGCGGTTATGAGACCGAGGTCGACCGCCAACTGCCAAAGAGAGAGCTGATTGATCATAGTTTTTACCTTTTTGGGCCACTGGTGACGTGTCAAAAACCAAGGCCGAAACGGGGATCACCCGTCATAGGCTTGACTCAGCACGATTCCTTGCTAGAGCTAACCAGTTGAATTAACATCGACCTGGCTTTGCTCCACTCAGCACCGGAGGCTTCTGCCTATAGCAATGGCAAGTCCCTTGCCACCGCCGATGACGGAGTGACGCAAGCAACCCCATCACGGTGCCCCTATGTACAAAGAGAGACTCCTAACCCCTGGCCCAACTCCGATCCCACAGCGGGTGCTGCAGGCTATGGACCTACCCATGCTCCATCACCGAAGCGACGTTTTTAAGAAAGAGCTCATAAAGGCATGCGAAGGAACCCGCTGGCTCCTGGGCTGGGACAGCGATCCGATCTTTCTGGCGTGCTCAGGCACCGGAGCCATGGAGGCCTCGTTGCTCAACACCTGCGCGCCAGGCGACACGATTATCACGGTAAATGGCGGAGTGTTCGGCGCGCGATGGGGCAAGATCGCGGAGCGGCTGCAGCTCCAGGCAAAGGAGATCGAAGTTTCGTGGGGATCCCCGGTGACGGTTGAACAGGCGCAGCAGGCGGTTCTTGCCAACCCGCACGCAAAGGCTTTTTGCATCCAGCACAGCGAAACGAGCACGACTGTGCTCCATCCCGTCGCGGAGGTTCTGTGCGCAGTAAAGGCCGCTGCTCCAAAGATGCTCACGATCGTTGACGGCATCTCATCATGCGCAACCACCCCGTTTCCGGGCAACCCGTCCACGGTCGACATGTACATCGCTGGGTCGCAGAAGGCGCTCATGCTTCCCCCGGGGCTCTCGATTATGGTTCTCTCCCAACTCGCGTGGGATTCGGTTGAGGCTGGCCCAAAGCGCTCGCTCTATTTTGACCTCGCCGGAGAACGCAAATCCCTCAAGGGAGGAGAAACATCCTGGACCCCTGCATCAACCATCATCGTGGGCCTCAATGCGGCGATTGACATGTTCAAGGCGGAGGGCCTTGAGCCGATCTACAGGCGTCACGAGCTCCTCTCGCGCATGGCACGACGTGGCGTGCGGGCCCTCGGATGCGAGGTGCTTGCTCCTGACGCCCCGTGCCCGAGCGTTACGGGCTTCGTTCCGCCACCATCTATTGACGCAGACGCTCTCCGCTCTGCCGTGCGCTCCCGTTTCGGAATCCGCCTCGCCGGAGGCCAAGGAAAGTTTAAGGGCAAGGTCATACGCATCGGCCACATGGGATACGTGGACCCCTTCGATGTCACCGCAACGATTTCAGCGCTCGGACTCTCGCTCAAGTCGATGGGGGCCCCAGTGCAGGCAGGCGACGCCCTCGCCGAATGCCTTAAGGAGCTCGACGCATGACATCGCTTCACGAACGCGCATCTGCCCTATTCAAGGAAATTCAGTCTCACATCTGCTCTGCGCTCGAAACGGTCGATGGCTCAGCTCTATTCCTCAGTGACGAGTGGTCACGAACGGACGCTAACGGGGGGCACGGTGGCGGTGGCCTGACCCGAATC
>CANIHJ010000013.1 GCA_947467385.1 Deltaproteobacteria bacterium
ATGTCGCTGCAGCTGCGGTACCTGGAAACTCTCAAGCAGATCGCAGCGGAGAACAGCTCTACGATACTGTTTCCAATGCCAATAAACCTCCTTGATGCGTTCTCAAAGCCAAAAAGCTAGGGCTTTTAGGCAGTGCCGGCATGGATGACGCGCTCGTTCCATACACGTATGACCTCCCGCGAGACCGCATAGCGCAGCGGCCTGCGCATCCGCCTGAGTCGGCCCGAATGCTTGTCGTCGACAGGCGCAGCGGAGAGGTGCAGCACTCGGATTTCTCACGCATCGCCTGCTTCCTGCGGCGGGGAGACCACCTCGTCTTTAACGAGACAAAGGTTCTCCCGGCACGGCTCTTCGGAGCGCTTGCCTCGCAGCCTGGAAGCGAGGTGGATGTGCTGCTCGTTGAGCAGCAGGGGCCGCAGCGCTGGCTGTGCCTCGGGCGGCCGCTGCGCAAGATAAAAGCCGAGGGCCGCCTCGTCTTTGGGGACAAGCTTCGGGCCGTGGTTGTGCCCTCAGGGCACGTTGATCGGGTAGTGCTCGATTTTGAGGCGTGCGACGGCAGCTCGTCGGTAGCCGGTCTCATGCACGAAGTTGGTACGATGCCGATCCCACCGTACATCCGGTCTGGTCACGGCGACGAGCAGGACCGAAAGGATTACCAGAGCGTCTTTGCGCGGCATGAGGGGTCTATCGCCGCCCCAACTGCATCGCTCCATTTTACGGAATCTCTCGTGGCGCAGCTCCGCACTGATCCTGGCGCTGACGTGTCAACGGTGACGCTCCACGTCGGGACGGCGAGTTTCCAGCCGGTGCTGATGGATGGCGCGCTACGGGCACCGGCTCGGGAGCATTTTGAAGTGCGAGGAGAGGTGCTACAGGGCCTCAAAGAGAGCAAGGCGCGGGGGCACCGAGTCATTGCGGTGGGCACAACGGTAACCCGGGCGCTTGAGACGGCGGCCGGCTCCTCGTCATCCATTGAAAAGGGTGGCACGGAGCTCTTTATTAAGCCTGGTTTTGAGTTTACGTTGGTGGACGTCTTGGTGACGAATTTTCATCAGCCGGGAACGACACACCTGCTGCTGGTCGAAGCGCTGCTGGGAAGGTCGTTGGTAGCGAAGTGCTACGAGGAGGCGCTCCGCGAGGGATATCGCTTCCTTAGTTACGGAGACGGAATGTTGATACTATGAGCAGCCGGTACACCCTGATTAAGCGCGTCGGCAAAGCGCGGAGAGGATCGTTTCGCGCGCGGAGCGGAGAGTTTCAGACACCGACCTTCATGCCGGTCGGCACGAAGGCATCCGTGAAAGGTGTCGATGTCGAGAGGCTCGCTGAGTGCGGAGCCTCGGTTATGCTCGTGAACACGTACCACCTTTGGCTCCGTCCTGGCGCAGATCGCATCAGCCGGCTGGGAGGCATTCACGCCTTCACTGGATGGAAGGGGCCCATCCTGAGCGACTCGGGCGGCTTCCAGGTGTTCAGCCTCAAGGGAATGCGCGCGCTCTCGGAGCAGGGAGTGGAGTTTCGCTCGCACCTCGACGGTTCAAAGCAGTTTCTCTCTCCGGAGGTCTCGATCGGTGTTCAGCAGACCTTAGGCGTGGACATTGCGATGGTACTCGATGAGTGCCCAGCAAGCGACATAAGCAGGGATGAGTTTGAGCGCTCGCTTGACCTGACTTTTCGCTGGGCGAAGCGGTCTCTAGATGCGCGAACTGATCCTGAGATGTGCATGTTCGGGATTACGCAGGGCGGATGCCACCGAGAGCTCCGCACGAGGGCGGCGCAGCAGATATCGAGCTTGCCTTTCGACGGCTTCGCCATCGGGGGCCTGAGTGTCGGTGAGCCGAAAGCGTCTATGTATGAGGTGCTCAGTTACCATGTGGATCAGCTCCCGGCCGATCACATCCATTACCTTATGGGCGTGGGCACGCCTGAGGACATTATCGAGGCGGTGTCTCAGGGAGTGGACATATTCGACTGCGTCATGCCCACGCGCTCGGGTCGCTTTGGGCGCGTTTTCATCGACAGCGATCCTCCCTTCATAAACATCAAGAACGCCCGATTCGCTGAAGACACACGTCCGCTTGATGCGGGGTGTGCTTGTGTTGCGTGCCGGAGGTACACTCGAGCCTACGTTCACCACCTCTTTAAGGTGGGCGAGATGCTCGGCCCGCAGCTTGCCAGCATCCACAACCTGGCCCACTATCTGAGTCTTATGGGCCGCATCCGGGCCTCTATAGAGGACGAAAGCTTTCCGGCGCTCTACGCTTCGCTGAAGGCCCGCTGGGCTTCGCTCGACCTGCATGAGTTGGCATAAAAATCTCGCCGCTTGGGCGATTTTTCTAGGTTCTGAGCCGCTTTTGTGGTGACATTGAAAGATCTCAATCACTGCCATAACGGCGTATGACAACGAGCTCTTGATATTGTCCTACGCGGCTGATAAACAACCCCGGCTTTTTCGTTTCTCCCTATGGAATCAGAGTCCTTCCGCTCACGAGTAATGGCGCTCATTCAAAAGAGCCGCAGGGCGTTGCGCCTGTACAACAGCGCTGGCAGCGCTTCTTTCGTGCGGCTTGAGGGTGCGACGGCAGAGCTGTCGGGTGCGCAGGTGGCCGAGTGGCGCGAAATAAACGGGCTTCTGCTTCGCAAGCTTACTGAGGCGGCAGACTCGCCCAACACTAAGAAGCTCATTTACGACATCTTTGCGCTTCGCAACGAGTTCCAGTCCCTGTGGCGTTCCAGCGAGAGCGAGCTCGTCACGTCCCAGCGCGAGCTGATCGCGTGCGCAGAGCGCGGAGACTTCATCAAGGCTACATCGCTTGCGACTGTGCTGGTGAGCCTCAAGGCGAGGGTTCAGGCCGGGCAGGCGGCTCATCACGAGCTGGACATGCTTATCAAGAAGAGCAGGGTGGTACGCCCGGCAGCGGAGCTCTCTGAGGATGGCGCAACGGTTCTCTCGACCCTTGAGCTGCTGGATGAGCAGGCGATTGATGAGCTTGCGGATGACGGCAAGGATCAGCGCGGTGTACCGCAGCTCAAGCTTGCGGTGGGCGCAGGCAAGGTCATTCCGCTGAAGCGCAAAAGTTAGCGCTCGTTCGATACACGCTAGGTCTTTGGCGATTCACTCGATGTCTTTGGCGACTCCCGCTAGGTTTCTGGCGACAAAGTTTTTGGCGCACACGTTTTTTCGGGGTGCTTTAGGAGCGCTACCCGACCTGGGTGAGCACTCGCACCGGCGCGCCCGTAAATGCCGACACTACTGGCACCGGCCCAGGGCCGAAGGTGCGATCGATAAGTGTAGCCCAACACAGGACTGGAATGCCCTTGAGCGTGGCGCGCGTGTGCGCTTCAAGGCTGGATCGGGCAGTCGTGATTACGTCCGTGACGAGTATCGCAGAATGGCCCTTGTACTTCTCGCCGTGGCCGTTTGACATCTTGCTCTCAAGGTACTGCTCAAGCGGGACATCCTTGCCCTTGTTGTAGAGCTCCGAGTAGACGGCACAGAGGCGCTCCGCAAAGAACGAATAACCTCCCGGCAGCTTCAGAAAAAGCTGGGGCTTGCTCGGGGACACGACGTTCTTAATACGCTCCGCGACGTATTCCGCGCACGCATCCAGATCAGCATCGCTCAGGTCGCCAACCCGATAGAAGATGCGGCTTTCGCACCGCCCTCCGATCGGAACCGGCTCCTCGTACTCCTCGGTGATGCGGCTAAAGATCTCCTCAAGCTCTTTGATACTGGCCATCTCTTTCCTACGGGTTGTTTTATTCCTAAGCGTCCAAGGACGCGCTCCGAGCGGTCCGCTGGGCACCTCCAAACGGGTACCGATTCCTTTGCGGCATCGCCATGTCTCCACTCAGGCTGCCTCGTTGCGCATGCTGTTGGCTGCAATGCGCCCTAGAGTCGGCAGCCCAAGGAGGATACAATAATTATCGTGTCTTAACAGGGGGTTTTATTGGCGGTAGAAGCTGCGCCGGAGCTTAAACATTAGCCCTCGCCGTATAGCCACGGAAGAGGTAAAAAGCTAGAATCGTCGCTGTTTTAGTCAGAAAAATCGCGAAGTTCGGTAGTGCCCATGGTCGAAAAGTTGTCTCAAATAGGTTCCTCAGGTCCAAAGATCACCCGCCGCAAGACCCGCTCGGTTCGCGTCGGAGACCTCGTTATCGGGAGTGAGTCGCACATCTCGGTCCAGTCGATGTGCGCAACCAAAACGCAGGACATCAAGGCGACGGCTGGCCAGATAGCGCTCCTGCAGGAGCATGGGGCTGACATTATTCGTGTGGCAATCGACAGCCGCCGCGATGTCGAGGCGCTGGTTGAGCTTCGCAAGGGGACCTCCGCACGGCTCGTGGTCGACCTTCAGGAGAGCTACAAGCTGGCAAAGAGCGTCGCGCCGTACGTTCAAAAGATTCGATATAACCCGGGGCATCTCTACCACCATGAGAAGGACACGCCGGTTTTCGAGAAGGTGAAGTACATCGTGGGGGTGGCCCGTGAGCATGACCTGGCGTTGCGCGTTGGAGTTAATTTCGGCTCGCTAGACCCGGCTCAGGCCGCGTCGGGCCAGGACCGCTTCGACGTAGCACTCGAGTCGGCGCGCGAGCACATCGGCTACCTCGAGGATTTGGGGTTCACCAACTACGTCGTGTCGCTCAAGAGCTCGGACCCGAATGATGTGATGGATATCAACCTGCGATTCTCTAAACAGTTTCCGGAGATACCGCTGCACCTCGGCGTGACAGAAGCAGGGATGCTTCCGTTGGGCGAAATAAAGACCCGCGTTGCTTTTGAGAACCTTTTAGCGCAGGGCATCGGCGACACGCTGCGCGTGTCGCTCACCCTTCCGTATGCGGAGAAGTTTCAGGAGGTGCTCGTCGCCAAGAAGATAATTGCCGACGTGAATGCCGGGCGATTCCGCTCGGTGCCGCGATTTGAGCATGACGGACTCAACATCATCTCGTGCCCATCGTGCTCACGGGTTGAGAATGAGGCTTTTGTTGATCTCGCCCAGCAGGTTCGGGCCATGACGCAGGAGTTTGCCGACAAGAAGCTTACGATCGCTGTAATGGGCTGCCGAGTTAACGGCCCAGGCGAAACAGATGACGCGGATCTGGGGCTGTGGTGTGCCCCGACCCACGTGAACCTCAAGCGCGGCAAGGAGCTCCTGGGGCAGTTCTCGTACGACGAGATCATTCCCCGGCTGAAGGCCGAGATAGATGCGGTGCTCTCGTCTAGGCCGAGCCAGGCATAACTGATATCGCGAGAGGCTTCGTATGCGGCTACTGGCTCCTGACGCACTGCGAGACGACCAGAGGCAGATGCTCGACTCGTACCGGCCGTGGCTTCCCCCGGGGGCGGTGTGCGTCAACGTGATGGTCGGAACCGAGCCGTGGGATATCCGGCTTCTTGTGCTTTCCGGAAGCCAGGTTTCGCTCTACCGGTTTTCGCGGCACCTGCCCGAGCTGCGCTGCAGGACGTATGCGGCAGAGCTTGAAGGATTTTCGGTGCTGCCTGCTTGCTCCATATCCGTTGTGAGCCCTCATCCCGCCGCTCAGTTCCTGGCGGTGCGGCCCTATGAGCAGGCGACTCTCGCCATTGAACTAGAGAGTGGCGCACGTGAGGCGGGGCCCGGCAACCTGCCCCTTGTCCAGCAGGTGATCCGGTGCGTGCGAGATATGCGTTCTCGAAACTTAGTGCACGGGCACCTGTGCCCGGAGAACATCGCATGGGTGCACGGAGAGTTGCGGCTCCTCGATCCTATCTTCGGCGCCGCAAGTGGCGCTACCGGCGGCACGCTAGCGCCGGAGATTAGCGCCGACCAGGAGCTGTCTCATCCGAGCGACCTGTACGGGCTCGGCGTGGTCCTGCGCGCGTTGCTGGGAACGGCGCTGCCGGAAGAGCAGGGGCAGGTGCTCAAGCGCCTCCTTCTGCCGTCCCCCAAGCAGCGCCCGTCGCTGGAGGAGGTGGAGGAAGCCTTTGGGGGGCCGTCCAGCGCGAAGGGCGCTAGCAGCTCCGGCAAGCTCGTAAAACGTCCCTCGGCCTCTGTATCTGACAGCCGTGCGGGCAGGGCTCCGCTTCCGCCCGCGCCAGTTTTCGTCCAGCGCCGAAGCCCGCTCTTCACGCTATTTCTCTTGGCTGTCCTCGTCGCTGCAGCCGGATATTTCGTGAGGCTTCGGTACCCCAAGGCTTACTTTGCGCTCGCTCGCAACATTCCGGTCCTCGCCTCGCAGCGAAGCGAGGACTTTGAGAGGGATTGGGAGAGCGGCGACCGTGCTCGGATGCTGACGGTTGCTCGCGCGGCGGTGCTTGACAACAATCCTGCTGCCGAGAACGCCATAATCGACTCAATCTTGGCGGGTGCAAATCCGCCCGAAACGTCTCCGAGGCTGATGCGGGTTGCATTCAACGCCGTGTGGAGGGACTCCCTAGCCAGGGGCGACCAGGAGGCGGTGATCGCCCTGACGGTTGCGCCGATGCTGCGGCAGGGGCTCGACGAGATCCCCCCACTGAGCTCTCTGCACCCGGCCGTTGTGTTAGCGGTGGCTGCCGAGATGTCACCGGCAAATCCCGGTGATCCGCTGAAAAAGATTCCGCTTTCAACTTTCGCCCGCCTTCCGGATGTTGTGGGCGGGGCGTTTCGGCAGCTTGGTGAGCTGGGCGTAAGCTCCGTTGGGTCCCCGGAGGCGATCGGGCTGGCGAGCATCGTCACCGGAGCTTTTGAGCCCGCCGCATTTGACGCCTTTATCGGCAGCGACAGCAACCCTAAGATCGTTATCGCGAAGGTGGCGATCATTCGGCCGATAATCTCAAAAAACGATGCGGCCGCAACGCAGCTCCTCGTGACGCTCCGGGATCGCGGTGGAGAGTTTGGGCAGGTTCTGAGCTGGTTCGATATCGAGGATCTCGCTAAGTGGTCCCGCTTGCCGAGCCAGGACAAGCTTTCGATCGTGCTCAACCAGCTGCCGAGGGATCTGTCCCAGGCGCAGTACGCAGACCTTCTGACCTTCCCCCTTCCAGGAGTGCGGGAGCAGGCGGCGGCGGCCCTCAAGCAGCGCTTCTTTAAGGACGCGGACACAAACTTGCTCTTGACGCTCTCGGGAGAGGGAAATCGCCTGACGCGAGAGCAAACGATAGCTATCGTCTCTGCGCTCACCCTTGAGCCGAGCAAGCAAGTGCCGTTCATCGCCGCGTGGTTTGGCCTCAAGCCAGCACCCGACACGGTGCTCCTGCTTCTCCTGGCCCGAGGTGGCTACGACAGCACCGACACGTTTAATCTTGAGGCTGCGCGATACTTGCGGCGCTCCCAGTGGAGCGCCACCACCGACATGCTGAAGCTGCTCGCGCAGCACCCTGAGCCCCTAGCGAGGACCCTTGCATACGTGCGCCTGGACCCCAAAGACGACGAGCAGCGAAAGATCCTTCAGGCCCGCATATCGGCCGAGAAGGACAAGGGGCTGCTTAAGATGGTAATGGCGAAGCTCTCATCTGACCTGCCCTCTGGGGCGCCGGCTGCTACTCCAGCGGCTGACCAGCAGCCCCCACCAGCAGCGCCGCCCAAGGGGAAATAAAAAAAGCCGAGGGATTTCTCCCTCGGCTTCTCCGATATCCCACGTTGTGGGGCTACCGTTAGTCCTGAATGTTCAGGTCGTTGAAGAACGTCGACATGAACGAGCGGAGGATGAACGCGCCGACGGCGACGATCATCAAGCTCAGCGCGGCCTTGTACTGGCCGAACGCGGCGCTCATGATCGAGCCGATGCCGGCAGCGGCCATCACCAACGCTCCGAAGCTTCCTTCCAGGTAGGTAAGAACTGCGTTAACCGCGTTTGCTACCTTCGAGTCGTTGTACTTCGTCTGAGTCATGCTGTTCTGGGCGATGGCGTCGAACGAAAAGCTCAGAGCTATAAGTCCGAGACCTGCAACGAACAGCACTGCACGGGCCTGCTTCTCGGTCGGCGCAACGAATGCAGCCGAAACGCGCTGGCAGAGCGCCGTAATCTTGTTACTAACAACCGTAATTGACTTTTTCATAATACCTCTTTGAATTGCCTAATCTTAATTATCTTTACGTTTCTTTCTTCAAACGGCGCGACTAGCGCGCCCCAGTTTCATTGAAGGTTATAGCAGATTCGAACAGGTGTGTTGCATAAGGGACAGGTGCCAAACCAGAATAAATGTCCAATGCTACCCGTTGCTTAGGTGTGTTTTTGGGCTAGGCGCATCATTTTTCGAGTCAAAACGTGTGCTCGCAGGCTCATTCGGCGACCTGGGATCTCTGGTGCGAAAGCTAGGAGCGGCGTTTGGGGGCCTGCGCCACGGGGATTGCTGTTGGGGCTCGGTGGTTTGGTGGAGAAGGGGGTTAGCCCTGGGCGGAATCGGCGATGCCTGGAAGCACCTTCTCCGGATCGAGAGGCTTGCCGGACTTGCGGATCTCAAAGTGTAGGTGGGGGCCCGTTGAGTTGCCCGTGCTCCCAACCGTCCCGATGAGGTCCCCGGCCCGCACTGATTGGCCCGGCTGGACTTCGATCTTGGCGCAATGGCCGTAGTGGCTCGTAAGACCGTTCTTGTGGCGCACAACGATCAGCTTTCCGTACCCCGCATATGGATCTGCATACACCACGTGCCCTTCGGCGATCGCCCTTATTGGGGCACCCTTCGGGGCGGCAAGATCGATCCCGTTGTGGTGGTGAGAGAATCGTTTAATCGGGTGCCGTCGGGTGCCGTAATCACTTGATATGCGCGGTCCCATGACCGGGTAGACCATTGCGCTTGAATTCGGCGACTCAAGAAATGCGATGAGGGTTGCCTCCGGAAGCGCACATGCTTCGCCGGCAGCGATGCCCGAGACTGTAACTGCCACCGCCGCAAGCACTGATGTCAGGGAAGGGCACCTCATGCCTGGCTACTCCTTTCCTGAAAGCTTCTGGAGTCGGCGGAACGCCTCCTCCTCCGAGTTCGTCGAGAAGCCCTTGACCCTTACTGCGCTGCCGTCATTCATGTCGGCCGCCCCATCGCCGAATGAGACGAGGCTTGCATGGATCCAAGCCCGCTCGCCGTTTGGCGCAAAAACTCGGTACCATTCGCCGCTGCGCTCTTCCACCGCGAGGCGAGAACCGCGCCGCAGCGTCATGAGGGAGGAGTTGTTCTTGCCCGGGCCGGCGCGAAGCTCCGCTTTCTCAACGGTAATAGTCGCAATTTCGAGAGCGACATTGGGCTTTGGCGGCTTGACGTCCGCAGCAGCCTTTGGGGCTGGAGCGATGGCTGCCGGCTGTGTCAGCGCCGAAACGGGGGCGCGAGCGGCCGGCGGCGGCGGAACGTTGTACTGGCGCAGGCTCGCGCGAGCTTTGGCATCGACCATGCTGGAGAGTCGACTAGCCTCGGTCTCAGCGACTGAGAGCTGCTGCTGAGTATCGCGCAGGTCGCCCTCAAGCTTCGTCACCTGGGACTTCAGAGCGTCCACCTCCTTGCGAAGCGAGGCGTTTTCTCGGGAGAGAGCAACAGTTTCGGGGGATGCCTCGTGGCTCGCGGGCGCCTTGACCTGCAGAGGAGGGGCTGGGGCTCGCTTGGCCTCAGATTGTGCGGCTTGGGGGGACTTCTTCGGAGGGGGAGCAGCCTTAACCGGCACGGCCACCTTGGCTGGTATGGCCGCCTTAGCCGGTGCGGGTCGCGGTTGCGGTTCCGCAGCGGGAGCCTTCTGTCCTGCGCTGGCGCGGATCGGTCGAGCTTCGGTGATGAAAGGCTGCGAGGCGAGATCCTCCATGATCGCGCGCTCGGCGTTGAGAAGGGTCTGATTGTACTCGTCTGAACTTGAGGAGCCCGATTGGGCGTGCCCGGATTGAAGAGGAATCAGGATTGCGGCGCACACCGGCATTGCCACCCGTAGGAGGGTAGCACCGAAGCCCCATCCGTGTGTGGGGGTCCTCTGAAGCGCCAAAACCATAGAAACCTTCTGGTCCATCTACCCCTGTTCCGCCGGGGCGGGCGTCATGCTTCACCTTTTCTCACATAGGGGACCAGGCCTGCGAAAAACTCGTAACTTCCTGCGGGTATCTCCTAGCCAGCGCTACTCCAAACCGAGATCTCTTGCGATATCGCCGAGCTTCTTGGGTTTGGTCGAGTCTGAATCTTGTTCCGGCTGCTCACGCTGCGTGCCACCGCCCGCCATCAGGTCGTCGAGGCGGGCGTCTCCGGCGACCGGCTTGCGCTTGGCGCCGTTAAGCTGCGCTTCCTGGTCGGCCATGAGGTCTGTGAGCGCGCTCGATGATCGGCGCGATTCCTCCGTTGCAACCCGCAGGTTTGGCTCCGACGCTCGGTTTTCGGGGCCGTTAGAGCCATACCGAACCACGAATGCGAGAAAGGCCAGCACAAGAAGCGCGCCGATCTGCACCTTGCTGCGGAAAGGAGACAAAAAATTGCGGACGCTAATAAGGCTCATATGGGGCTACTCTTCTTTCTTCTTCTTGGCAGGCTTGTAGTACTGCCACCGTCCCTGCCGAATCTCGACAACCTCCTGGTGGCCAGGCCGGTAATAGTGTCCCTCCGGGTCAAGTCCTGGCGGAACGTCTATCACGTCGACCATGGGCTCCTCCCAGATGTACTCTACCACGCCCGGCACATTCCTTACCTCATAGTTGATGACCGGCGGAACCGGAGGGGGAGGCGGCGGCTCGCTTGAGCAGCCGGACAGTAGAGAGCCGAGCGCCATGAGCGCCCCGAATACCTGCATCGCATAGGTCTTATTCATACTCATTTCTCCTAAACACCGGAATCTCTAAAACCGGTGTCCATCATGGAATTAATTGAGCCTGTCACGCCTGCCGCGTCGTCAGGCTGGAACCCAGCGCCGCCCATCATCCGATCCTGGAGGTCCTTTGCGCCGTACGGGGCTATGAGGACGACCTCCTCTAAGGCCTTGCTGAAGTCGTTATTGTGGCGGGTCAGGGAGTCGCTAAAGAGCTGATTGTCGTCTCCGTTGTTGGTACTGACCCAGTAAAAAGCCGGCTCTACAGGCAGAACAAGAGCCCCTTCCCCGATGTCCGAGAGGAGGTAGAACTGGGACTCAAGGCCCTTAACCGTGCGCAGGCGCATGATGACGTCAGCCTGCTGTGGAGTGAGGTTGAACGCTTGCGCGGTCAAGTGGAACTTGTTCGGGTCTTGCCGCAGGAAGATCTTGTGCGCGCTGTTCTGGACGATCGCCTGCCCGCCGGAGCCGACGTAGAAGTCCTCTCCGGATTGCGACGCCGCGATCACGATACCTTTGCGCTTGCGGTAGAGGCGGAATGCGGTCTCGATCGTATTGGCCTGCGTCTTTCCGATAAGCTCATGCGCCTCGTCGAACACGAGAACCTTTCTCGTGTCGAGCTCCTTCGGATCGTTCATCACCGTGTCGGCCCACACCATCGATATCTTGAGGAACACGCGCTGCAGGTCCGGGTTCCTGCTGAGTGCCTTGAGGTCAAACACGATGAAGCGCTCCTTGAGCTTGAGCGAGCCCGGCCTGTCGAAGAAACGGGCATAGGTTCCCTCGCCGTAGTAGTCAGCGATGAGGAGGGCGATGCGCTGCCGGCGGCGGGCTGTATCTTCGGTCTCGTCGACACGCCGCGGCGCGCGCAGCACGCTTACGACGTCGCTCAGGATGAACTCACGGCGCATCGGGCCGCTGCGGTAAATGCGGTGCGCCTCGCTCAGAGACTCTGCAACACTTCCGCGCTCAAGGCGGTCAGGCTGGTTGCTGCCGTCAGTCGCCATATCGCAGATCACGTCCGCGCACATGTCGATCAGGTCCTTGTAGTCGTCGTTGCGCGAGTCGGGAGTGAGCTCACCGAGGCGCGCCAGGAAGTTCATGGCAGGAGCCTTAGATGGAGTCGCCTCATACACGCGACCACCGAACAGCTTGGCGATCTTCTCGAAGCCGCACGGCTGGCCCGTCATCCCCTTGTCGAAGATGAAGGTGATCGGCGCGCGCTCCACTATGCGCCCGTCAGAGAGCGTCGCGTAGTGGCCGCGGTTGAGCATGGTAATGAGGAAGCACATGAGGTAGCTCTTTCCAGCTCCCGACACTCCGCTGATGAGGACGTTCGGGGCGATATTGGAGTCGAACAGGTCGAACCCAATGAGCTCGCGGTTCCAAAGGCTCGGGAGAAGGATCTGCGCTCCGGCGCTTCCGCGCCAGTTGCCCCACAGCGGGAACATCCGCACGCCGCGCGATGACTGTAGTACCGTCGTCCAGCCTGAGCCGTCCGTTGCCGGATCGTACGCGCATGGGAGGCTGTTGATGAGAACCGCCATGTCCGAGATCTCATGCACCATACCGCGTGCTCCGTTGAGCTGCGGGAATGTTGCCACAGCCTCCGAGGTCGCACGGATAGCCTCATCGTCGGTTTGGCAGATGAAGGTCTGGTGCACCCCCACGCGCACGATCTGCTCGCGGGAGTCATAGAGCTCCTGGCGTGCGTTTCTAATCGCCTGGATCTGGTGAATCACCTTCTGGTTCGAGCGGCCTCCCCAGGCGCGCTCGCGCATGCCGAGGGTGCTGTCGAGCCGGTCGAGGCGCTCAAGCTGCCTCTCTTTTGGATCCTTCGAGAAGGTAACGCTTATGATGTTCTCGTACGGGGCCGACTGCAGCGGCGCTATCATGAGCGGCATGCACGACTTCGGCGGCTTCACCATTGAAACTGAGCGGAACACGCGCCCGTCCTTGCGGATGATGCCGTCTTTCGGATGATCGACGTGGGTTTCCGACACCTGATTAGCGAGCAGATCCTCGGGATCGTACTCCGGAACCGGGATAGCCGTGGTCCTGCCGCGGCGATGCTTGCCGGGCTTGACGCTGCGGCGGTTGAGGATGGGATAGAGCAGGTTGATCAGGCCCTGGCCGTCAACGCGTTTCGGGGCGAATCCGAGGTCGGCGAGCTTGGCGGCCGAGCCGTCCATAAGGCCCTTGAACTTGTTGGCAAACCCCATGTACTCAGCTTCTCGCTGATCGGCGCTCATTCCGACGGCGCCGTACATGAGCATCTTCATCGAGCGGGCGATCTGGTTTAGGAGCCCCTTTGCCTGCCAAGGCGGGTCATAACGGAAGGCTATATAGAGACGCAGCCGGCGGGGCCGGCGCTGGAGCGCACGGCTCTGGCTTGCGAGGCGGATCGAGCGGATCCAGCGGCGGGTCATCCAGCCGGCCGGGCCGCTCAGGGGATACTTGGAAATGCAGTCCCTGAGAAGATCCTCAACGTCGAAGGTGGTGATCCATGAGATCTGGGCGGAAACGGTGTGCTCAAGGGAGTCCAGAAGCTCCTGCACGCGCTCGGTGAGCTGAAACGCGTCTGCGTCGGAGACCTTGGTTATCCACTTTGGCTGGAGCTCCCACATCGACCAGAGCGAGGCGTCGGTATGGACGAAGATCTCGTTCTCCGCGTCCCATCGGCAAAATGGCAGGAGCTTGTTAAAAACCTGCTCATCTTGAAACAACCTTTGTCGAGTTAACCTATTAATGCTCATGGCATCTACTCACTAAAAAGTCGGGGCTGTTCTCCGGTTGGCGGCAGAAAGCGCACCTCCCTGTTCCTGTGATCAATTACAACTTGAACCTGGGCCTTTTGCTCGATCGTTTGGCCGAGCTCATCGATCGTCCCAAGGCTCTCTATCGTCAGCTTTTGGCTTGCGATTGAGGGATCCGTGTAGCTGGTGTAGCGCGATGTGGCCGCGAGCACGCGGGCCGCCTCAGCGAGCGGGGTAGCTTTAAGCGAGAGCTGAAACACGGGACGGAGGGGAGGCGCCGAGCTCGCCATATCAGAGTCGCGAGAGCCGGGCCGTTCGCGGTTTGGAAGCACTTCAGGGGGCTGCGTCCAACGCGTGCGGCTGTATACCGGCGCAGGTCCGACCGGGCGCACGGATGGAAGGAATAGCGTGCGGGCGGCTGCATCCGGCTCCCATGGCTTCGGCCCCTTCTGACAGGCCGCCGAAGCGAATACCAGCGATGCTAAGAGGATTCCCCTACACAGCTTCATTACCGAATATCCTCCGGATTTACGTAGCCGATTGCAGAACCGTCGCCCGAGCCCTCGCCGAGCTGGGCCTCCAGCTCAAACGAGTCGGTGACCGCCCATTGGTCCTTCTTAACCTTCAGGTAATAGTAGTGGGCGGGAACGAGGTCTCCATGGCTGTTAAGGTGGTCTGGCACCCACATGAGGCGCACAACTGCCGGCTGAATGACTGGGTTGTTGGGCTGGGGCGCAAGAGCCCGCTGGTATGTACCCATGGCGGTCAAGGCCTCGCGAGCCTTAACTCCGCCGCCGCCATCTGCGTTGATGGCAGCATCGTTCTTCTCGCCGAGATATGCCTCGGGAGGGGGATCCGCGTAGAACGGATTTAATATGTTTCCAAGGTAGCCGCACCCTGAAACCAGCGATGCCACCGCCAGCGTGCAACCGATGCGAAGATACGTTTTCGTGACCATAACCTTCACTTCCTAGTCGAGAGACGTGTACACCATAGTCGGATTTTCGTCGTCGAGAGCCTCGAGCAGATCCGGAATCGCCAGGGATTGCGAGAACACTGCCGTCGCTTCACGACCAGACAGCACCTGCACGACCGGCACGAGCTGCGAAATGCGCTGCCGAATCAGCTGCTGCCACTCAAGCGCTGCTGACGAGAGGGCCACGCCGCCCGCGTATGCCGGAATCTGGCTTGAATCAACGCTGCTTGATCCAGTGCCGTTGCTATAGAGGGTGTACTGCTGGTTGGCAGCAGCGATTCCCTGCCCGAGGCCGGCCAGAGCACCCGCCATGCCGGCTCCGGCGATCGCCTTGCCGATCGGATCAATCAGGACGCCGGACAAGCCACGGATGCCGTCCTCGCCGACGATCCACCCGTCGATCGAGAACTCCTTGCGGCGGCCGTTCGGAAGCCTGATGCTCAGGCGCGTCAGGCGGAAGAGCACGCGCGAGTCGGTAAGTGAGCCCTGGGCCGCAGCGATGATGCGGGCTTCGCCGAGGGGGATCGAATTTCCGTCTGGGCCCATGATTGATCCGAGAAGCTTAAGAACGACCGGATACGGCGTGCCGTCCGTCGGCGCGTTTACGCCGGCGAGGAGCTTCACCCGCACAGAGTCACCCGGCATGACTGCCGCGAGCCGAGGCTTCTGGGGGGGAGGCGGAGGCTGAACCGCGATCGGGCCTGAGGAGATAGGCTCAAGCTCCGGATCGTTCACCGGCTCGGTAAGGAGTGGGTCATCACCAACGGGACGTGGGGCCGGATCATTTGTGCCTGTGTTTTGGGTAGACTGAATCTCGTGCAGGCGCTCAAGGATCTTCTTGAAGATCTCGGCCGTCGTTGCCTCGTAGTCCTGCAGGGCCTTCTTCTGAGTTGCCATCTCCTCCTGGAGCACGCTCGTCTGCTGCTGAATGCTCTGCAGATCTCCGCGGAAGCGCTGAACGAGATCTCCCCAGCGCTCATCCGGATCTCCCGCACCGGAGGCTGCTTCGGTCTGCTTGGGGGCCCGTGGGCGCCGCGTGCCGTTCTCGGAAAACATAAGGAACAGGATCGAAACGACGACAAGGCCCGCAATAACCTGGGTCTTTCTGTCGCTGCGAAGCCTGAGGGTAAGATCCTTAAGAAACTGTGACATACTTCACCTTTTCGCTAGCGCGAGCGCGTAACGATGTACACCTTTGAATTGTGCTTGTTTGCAATCTGCTCCTCGACGTTGAGCGGCCGGGCCGCAAGCTCCCACGTCGAAGCCGATATCGCGCGCGTGCCGTCGATGCGGAACGTTGCGGGATTGAGCTTCTGGGACTGGTCCAGGAGATTTGTCGTGTCGAGCACATAGCCCCACAGATTAGACCCGATGAAGATCTTGTCGATTTTGGCCAGCACGGCCCCGTCGCTGACGACCGTTTGGCCCTTAAAGCGATCGCTCTCGGTATAGCCTGGAATTGAGCTCTTGCCGAACTCCGCGCACAGCACCATCTCGCGCATGAGACCTGAGACCTTGCTGGCCGGGGCGTAGTCGTAGTTACGTTCCTTGTATGGCGGCACCGCCTCTTCCTCGGCTCCCATGGGGCCCTTACCGTCCTCGATCAGGATGGTTGCGTCGCGCGGGTTCTCTGGGCTCGACTTCATGATGCGGATCGGGTACGAGCGGCCGTCCTCAAGGCGCACAAGGAGGGCGGCGCCCTCATTCTCAAGGTTGGACTTGCCGAACACGATGAGCGCGTTTCCCTTGTTCTCGATGGCAACGCCGGCGTTTGAGTTCTTAAAGCCGTCCTTTATCTGTCCACCCTCAAAGTTAATTTCGGTGGGCTCGCCGATATTGACGTACACGTCGATCTCCGGGTCGCCGGCTTGGTAAAGCACGTCGCGAGCAAATGAAGTGTCCGGAGCGCCGAGAAGGGCCGCCGTGATTCCGAGGAGTGCTTGCAGTTTATTCCGAGTCATACCTTCCTCTGTAAATCTCTTCCATTACCCCTTCGCCGGCTCCGGGCGCTCGTTGCGCGTGTTGGGCGTGAAGAGCACATTCGTAATTACAATTCCGTACGGGTTGACCGGGTTGCGAGGGATGGTGGTCATCTCGACGCGGTAGCGGCTCGAGACCGTCGGGATCTCCGCGCCAGCTATTACCTTCCAGCGCTCTCCGGCGATCGAAACGAGAACGCGCTGCCCCTCGCGCTCAACGCGTGTCTGGAGCGGGTCGATGAAAAACACCTGCGTGCGCAGCGTCGTCTCGATTGCCGGCAGCTCGGAGCTCATGTTCTCGTCATTAAACTTGGTGAGGAGCGGTTCCTTGAGCATGGCGCGTGCAACCTCAAACTGCTTTCGGGCGGTGTTGGGCTGGTAGGTTGCGACCAGGTTGACATAGTCGTTAGCCACATTGACGAACTCCGTGTCCGGAATATCTTGTGCGGCGTACATGCCCGGCATGGGCTTTGAGGGAACTGAGAGGGTGATCTCCCTCGTCGACCACATGACGAGAGCAAAGATGATAGCGATGAAGGTGGTCGGAAGCTGTATAAGCGAGAGCGCGCGCCACATGAGCGCCTGGTCCTTGTAGTTCTCCCAAAGGCGGATCGTGTCGTTCTTGCTGCGGGCAGCCGTGAGCTGCGTGTCAGCAACTTTTTCCCGAACCCCTTGAGCTGCGTCCTTAATTTTGCTCATGCAAAAACCTCGTTCAATTCCTCTCTCTTACCGCTCGCGGTCAGCGCTGCGATCCCTGAAAATCACCTGATCCAACTCAAGCTGCGAATAGAGACATCTGTTATTTAGCTGTCGCAACGGCGCGCCACTCCACAGCGGCTGGAGGCGGGAGGGGGCGGGGATTCCGATCGGCTCAAACCCGCACGTCACCATGCACAGGTTTCTCACCCCACGCTCCTCGTCAGGGAATTTCTTGCGGAGAGTTGCAAGCGATAGTGTCGTGCCGATCATCATCAGCACGAGCATCGGCATCGCGTTGGCCGGCTTGTGCATAGCCGAACCGACCATGAGAGCCATCGTCAGGCCGGCCATCCACTCCATGGCTTTGCAGCCACCGAAGGTCCAGTCCTCATTCAAGCAGGGTATTACGTCGCCGCTGTCCATAGTTCGATTGAGCCTCTTTCTGTAATCACCTCTCCCTACTTCTTTGCTTCAGGTAAAAGTCTGGGATCGGCTGAAAATCTGATTCCTCCCCTCGTCGCCCGTGGTTGGGGGTCGAGCACCCGCTCCAGGTCCTCCGCCCGGTCGATCAGGGTGTTACGCCACTTGACCGGGTCTAACAGCTCGTCAGGACGGGCTATTTTGCGGGCAGTGTCGAACTCGTTCAGTGCCGCTATGAGCAGCGCACGGGCGCGGGCGTAGTGGGCTACCGCGTCAACGCTGGTCTCTTGGCTCGCCTGGCCTAGCAAAACGGTTTTACCCTCAGCGTAACTATTTGAAATGCCGTTCGAGCAAAAAACTGCCGCAAGTGCTAAACCTGCTAGAGCCCTGGTAACCATTTGATCCCTCAACGTTTGTACCCAATGAATTAGGGCCATCACCTTTCCCTGACTATCTATCGCCAGGATCCCCCAAACTACTGGAGGAAACCCAGCTATTCTGTAATCCGGATAATCATCCGAAAGACTCTGATAGGGGGCGGAGAGGAACTGTATCCTCCTCCGGCGGTATCTCCCTTCTCTCGGGGTATGGTCAGGATTGCGCTCCCTGTTGCCTAACGGCATGGATCCGTTCCGATCGGGTCGATACGGGCGGTTTTAAGGTGGTTAGTCCCTATGGATTTCCTTGATTTAGGCTGGGTTGGGGACTTAGACTTCGGTTCGCTCCCGGCAGGTGGGCACGTTCGGTTGTATAGTCGGTTTTATCGTAAGGGGTATCGGTGGTAGAGGGGCTTCCCGCACCAGACGCAAAAGACCTTGAGCTTCTCCGCTCAACGGGTCGGCGCAGCTACTCGAGCTTTATTATTCGCTCTGTGGTCGCGGTATTAGGCGGCCTCGCCGGCATACTAATCACAGTGCACCTTTTGCGGGACGAGCATGCTGTCACCGAGGCTAGCCAGGTGGCGCATCAGCGGCTTGTCGCCGTCAACGCGCCCTGGGGACAGGAGCTCTCCACGCAAGTCCAAGAATACCAGGATTGGCTCGTAGCTCACGGCACCCGGACTGAGTATGAGATATTTAACGAGATATCCACCCTGCTCATTCAGGGAGTCCTTGCCACCTTTCTTGATGAGGACTCTCAGGGGAGGGAGGGATTCTTCTCAAGGGTCCTGTTCTCGCTCCAGACCGGCTTGATCCGGCTCTCCTTCCTAATCATTGCATCCGCTCGCGCCTGGTTCGTGGTTGTAATCGGCGCGGTGATGTGGGGCCTCAGGAGCTACAGGCCTTACCACGGGGAGGATGCGCTCGGGCAGATGGGAAACGGGCGGCTCTTTTACTCGGGCTTGCGCGCTGGCCTCGAAAAAATTACTGCTGAGGGGGCTCCCGACGTGCAGGTTCGGGGGTTCGCATGCCCACAGCATGGCAGCTCAGTCGAGGCTCGAGCCTCGTCTATGTGGCGCGTTCTTGGCGAGTACGGGGCCCAGAACGTCACGAACGAGGCGCTCGTTGCGATCCTCGTGAAAAACGGCGCAATAGCCCCTTATGTGGTGCCGTTTGAGGAGGATGCCATATTCGCAAAAGCCTTCAAGGGAAGCTCGCTTCTTGAGCACACGCCGGCGCTTCTTGAGGCTGCGCTTTCGCTGCATGCCCTCTTCGCTGCGGGCGAGGTCAGGGCGGGGCTTAGGGAGATTCCGGAACAGGCAATCGACCGTCCATTTGACTCCGACGAGTACGCGCTCGCAGTGAGATCGGCGATGAACCGAGTGCTTTCGCCGACAGACCGGCAGCAGCTGGGGCAGATTCCGGCGAGCGAGGTGGCAACGGCTGTGCTTGCGCTTCAGTGCGGCAAGGTCATGGCCCACTCATACGAGGGCGGCAGGTGGATCAAGCGATCTCAATTCCCTAACCTTAGCGCGCGGGCCGTGCTCCACTCTGTGCTGGCATATCCCGAGGACTACGACTTCTACTCGCGCTCTCGCATCCGTCGTGCGCTCATCTATGCCTCGAGGTCCAGCTCCTTTGCCCCAGTGAGGATGCCGATAGGGCTTCCGCCCGACGTGTGGGTGCTGCGCCAATGGATGGAGGTGCTCATGGCTAATCCGCACGAGCTCTCCGGAGCAGCCGACGAGGTTGAGCTTGTGGGCCTGGTGCGCGCTGCACACGAGGCATGGGTCATGGACTTCCTGGGCGCATCAGGGGTGCTTGCGCCCGAGATATCCGGAGCGAGCTACGCCACCGCATCCGGCCTGCTCCTCGTCCCGCTCACGCAGATTGTGCAGGCCCTCCGCCGGTCGGTAGACGCGCCGTCGATCGCCCGCATGGCTGAGTTGCTTGAGGTGGTCAGTGCCCGTCAGCGGCTTCAGGCGGCGGAGCTTGCGAAGCGGGAGGGAGAAGCCCCGGATCCTCTCTCATTCGACCGCATCTTCCCGCCGCTGCGGGACAAGGAGACCGCCGAGTTGGCCAACCTGCATGCGCTGGCTGAGGTTGATGTTCGCGACTGGTCGGCGCTTCGCATCGTGCTGACCTCATTCGGCTGGCTTGCGCGGCGCGTTGGCGACTACACCGTGCCGGAGAGCTCAATCATCTTCGCCGTGTTCAAGTCGAGAGAGCCGCTGCCCGGGGCCAATTCGCTTGGGCTCGTGGGCAAGGCTGGCATGGTGCCGTTCCGTGGGGCCAAGCTTGAGGCGCGCTGGGGCGGCTCGTGGAGCGCGCGGTTCGCGTATGCTGACAAGGCGACGATGGCAGAGGCAACAGAGGACTTCGAGAAGCTGATGAAGGGCTTCGAGGAGAAGATTGAGGATGACCTGGCCAGCACGAACTCGCCGGTTAGTGCGTAAAGGATTTGCATGGCTCGAAACTATAAGCGGTTCGATTACACCGCCATCCGCGAAGAGCAGATGCGCCAGTCGCTTCTGACGTCGGGACTGACGTCGCTGGGCGCGCTAGGCGCGGCGCTGTCACCGATGTTTTCTTCTGTTGATCCGACGATTCTCTTCGGCCTGGGGCTCCTGCCCGCGGCTGCCTTCGGGCGCTCCGCCTTTGAGTGGGGAAAACAGCGTTCGCTTGAGATTGAGCGCGCGAAGGAGTCGGCATTCCGCGGCGGACGCGAGGTGCTTGGGATGCCGCCCGAGCGTGATGCCCTCGGCCATGCAATTGAGGACGCCCGGGCAAAGAACAAGAAGATGCTCGATCGCTACTTGGTTGGATTTGAGCTGGATTCAGGGAAGCCACTGTGGGTTGATGACGACGAGATTTGCACGCACGGTGCGGTGTTTGCCAAGACCGGAGTGGGAAAGACGCTGTGGCTTGAGTCGCTCATCTTTCAACAGATGGCGCGCGGGCGCGCAAGCGGCTGCACCTTCATCGATGCCAAGCGCGACTCGGCCACCCTGGCCCACATTATTCTCATGGCGATGGTGACGGGCCGCATTGAGGACCTGATCATTGTCGACCCGTTCGAGAGCGTGCATGCATACAACTTTGTGATGACGAACCAGCGCGCCGACGTGAAGGCCAGAAAGGTTCTACGCGCGGGCCTCCCGCCAACCTCCGACCAGAGCACAACCAAGCACTACGACCGCCTCGCAGCTGACTCCATTTACCGCATGGTGCGTGCCATGGAGAGCTTCGGCCTTGCCTGGTCTATTCGCGACATCGCCGTGGCGCTCTCTGCCTTCCAGCTTGCATACCCGCACCTAAGAAATATGCTCAACAAGATCGGTGCCCGGCAGGCGATGGTTGAGCTGGGGCACCTTGCGTCGAGCTACCGCAGCGTGAAGGGGGTGCTCGACACGGCCCGTATCACGGACAACCTCCGCGGCATCGCATCCGAGCTCCATGCCATCTCGGGCAGCGAGGCAGGGGAGATCTTCTGCACCAAGTACACGGACCTCGTTCTCACGGACGCGATACTGCGGGGCAAAATCATCTACTTTATGCTGCCTCGGCTTGAGGAAGCCGAGAGCGCAGCCCGCATGGTCAAGGTTTTTCGCGAGGACCTTGAGGTTTCCATAGGAGAGATAACGTCCTCGCGCATCCACAACCTTGAGGATCCGCACCTCGTTATCATTGATGAGGGCTCTTCGACCTTTGGGCCAACATGGGCCAACCTCTTCGAGCTTGCCCGCCGCGGACGGTTTGCGCTGCTCTTCGGGGCACAGTCGACCGGTGGCCTCACCGATGCTGCGGCGGGCCTCAGCGAGGCGTTTTACGAGCGCGTCATGGCGAACGTAAACCTTAAGGTCATGATGCGCATCGGAGACAACCGCACCGCGGCTGACATGACTGAGTGGTTCGGCAAGATAACATCGACCAAAAGGTCTGTGGGTGCGGGCATAACCACGGGCCTCTCAAGCACGCTCCTGAAGGGCTCGCTGGACCTGAGCGCAAGGCGCTCGGGCGGAGAGTCGCAGAGCGTAAGCTACCAGGAGGCGGAAGAGGATCTCGTCAGCGCTGAGGAGCTCAAGCACGAGATGTCGGCAGAGAAGGGGCTCGCGTGGTTCGACCTTGGCAACGGCAAGATCGTCAAGGGCCGCGCCTTCTGGTTCAACGCTAACCTGCCTGACACGTGGGAGGGGCGAGAGTTTATCGTTTATCCGGAGAAGCTTGAGGTCGACGAGATTGGCCTGGCCGATTGGGTCGACGAGCAGATCCTCTCGCAGGAGCAGGAGGAAACTTCACAGAAGTTTGCTCCAAAGCCGCGCGCGCAGGAGGTCCCGCCAACTCCAGAGAGGAGACCCCCGGCGGCGGGCGGCTCAAGCTCCGCCTCGGCCGATCAGCCACAGTCGGGGGCGTTTAAGTTGGGGCTTATGCCGAGGGGGTCGGCGCGGCCAAGAGGAAGCGTGACCGCGCTCATGAAGCCCTCTGCTGCGCCTCCGCCCGCGCCGGAGCCGCCGCCTGCGCCGCCCGAGCCAGCAAAAGCCACCGCTCCCCAAGCAGAGAAGGGGAAGGGCAGCTCTACACCACCCAAGGATCCACCCCCCAAAGGAGGTCCTAAGTTCGGGCCCCTTAAACTCCGAAAATAACAGGGGATAGAGCACCGTAGCGGTCCGTCGCTGAGATGCCGTCTTCGGGTAAGCGTAGGGAATTATTGCAATTGGCCCTGTTGAGAAGTATCGTCGGTCCAACGAGAAGTTGCACCCCAATCCCTTCAGTTGCTGGGCGGAGAGGCCGAGAGATAGTAAAGGGGAAGGGGGGGATAGTGAGGCGCTCGCGGCTCAGTTGAGTGCTCATTCCGCAACCTCTCAAGTGTAACCGATCGCCCGATGAAAGTGGCGACTGTGTGGACGCTTGAGCCGAGAGCGCCGGTAAAGAGGCGCTGTTGGTCCGGCAGTAGGGCGCTCAAGCGAGACGCACAGGTTTTAAGAAAGGTGAAGGTTCTATGTACCGTGGCGGAGTAACTTTTTCGATCAGCAAGTCCTTCGGTCGCCTGCAGCTCATTCCCGAACCTCAAGGTCTGAGGCTCTTCTACACACCGATTATTGACGGGGCAGAGGCTCCGGGCGCTCCTGGAAGCCTCGATATGATATTGCCGATAGACGCCATCGGCGGGCTTTGGGCAACCACTCGCGCATTCCTGTATGGCGTTGAGTCGCTCGATGAAAACGTGATTCTCCAAAGCGGCGAGAGTGAGAGCGACTCTGATACCCTTATTAAGCTGTATCGTGACAAGCCGCGTGGCCAGCAGGGCAAGCTGAGCGGCGAGGAAACGTGTTGGCTCCGCATCGTGACGGGGCGCACTGAAGAGGAGCGCCGCCGAATTAAGCTTGGACCCCGCGACCTTCTCTGTCTCGAGCTCTCATGTAACTCGGTGATGATGCTTGCGAGCGAGGGGGGTGCCCACAAGCCAGCGCTGATGTAGGGGCTCGTCCAGCCCAGAGACTCAGTGCCTGGTTAAGCGACGCATAGGTTAAGAGACGCAGCGGAGAAACCGCGCCAGCTGACTCGCCTGGAATGTAATCGCCATCGGGTGCGGCCGCCCCGTTTGCGCGTCAACCAGCCACAGGGTGTTGTGCTCAACGACTTCAAATCCTCGCCGCTCGACGAGGGTGCTTAAGCTAAATTCGCGCGGGGATTTTAGAATCGTAAACACGCCGCCCGGGTCGGGCCTGTACTGCGAGCGCTCAAGAATCGGCTCAAGAATCGAGCGCTCATCCCTGCCGCGCCCCTCAAGAAGCGAAATGTGCATGGCAGTGGCATTGTCCCTGCGCTCCCGCACAAGCTGCGCAACATCATCGAGGATCTCCCGCGGCGGCTCTCCCATCTTAAGCCGCAGCGAGAAGTCGCGGCCCTCTTCAGGCGTGAGGGCAGTAGGGGCGACGTCATCGTGGCGCTCAAGTACGAAACGGGCGCGAGGATCGGCCTCGTAGATGCCGCTCAGGCAGTTGCGCACAAGGTGGTCCCGCTCCCTGTGGCCGGGGCTGCTAAGCTCAAAAACTCCTGGGGTAAGCTCCGCCGCTTCGTCCCAGATCGATTGCGCGAGCTCACGCGCATCCAGGTAGTCGGGGCCATACTCGCGCAGCAGCTCCGGGCTTCTCGAGCCTGCTGCCAGTTCAACGATAAACCTCTCGATTGCAAGGTGCGGGTCGGCGATGGGCGATGCCCCGCGGCGTGCCAGAAATCCGGTTCGAACCTGCAGCGCCGAGAGACTTTGCTGTAGCATCTCATGAAATGCGGCCGCATTCGGGGCTATGCCATCAGCCTGATCGAGCAGCTCTGTGACTATCTCGTCTGCGCGCGGACCGATAAGCGCCCGAGCGATTGTATTCAGGGGGCGGCGTGAGTCGGGCCGCTTGCCGATCGGGATCGAGTCGTCGATGAGCTGTGGCTTTCCGACGAGGATGGCATCGCTCGCCTGGTACATGCCGGCGATAGCCGCATAGTCCCGCCGGGAGAATGCGGAAGCTGAGAGAAAGAGGGTGGTCGCGTTGGGGTGCAGGTTCTCGAGAAACGCGATCTGCCCATGCCGATTCGCCCAATTTGTGAGCTGCGTTTCGCCCACGACGTTGAGACATGGCTCACCGCGGCGCTCCAGGGCGATAGCGCGATAGAGCGCTGCGGCGGCTAATAGGTTCGGTAGCGCCGATCCGTACCGTCCGCGCTCAAGCACAAACAGCACTGAATCAACCGTGGACAGGTCAACCATAAGAGGCGGCATGTTGGGAGCGGGGCCCCGGGAGTGTTCGGGTGTCCCTGGCGAGGGGCTGAGATCCATGCCGGGGATGATAGCAGATGTTGCCGATCTGCCGAGCTCTTATTTTAGGCCGCAAGGTTGGATGTGCCGGTGGGGGCATTTATGAGATACTTAAAAGATGCCCCCACGACAGAACAAAAAGCGCCCCCTTCATGAGCGGCTCGTCTCCGACGGACTCGCTACCGACCGCACTGCGGCTGAGCGCGAGATCTTGGCCGGCTTGGTGCGGGTAGACGGTGAGCGAGTCGACAAGGCGGGAACCCTCGTTGCCGATTCCGCGGTTGTGTCAATTGAGGGGCGGCGGCAGCATGTCGGCCGCGGTGCCCTCAAGCTGCAGGAGGCCTTTGCGCGCTTTCCGGTGTCGTGTGCCGGAGCGGTGTGCGCAGATGTTGGGGCGTGCACAGGAGGGTTCACCGAGATCCTGCTCAAGCAGGGCGCATCGAAAGTTTTTGCCATAGACGTTGGGTACGGAGACCTCAATTGGAGCATTCGTTCGGACCCGCGAGTGGTGGTAATGGAGCGCACTAACGCACGGCACCTGACGGAGCTGCCTGAGCCGGTGTCATTCGTTTCGATAGATGTGTCATTCATCTCTCTCTCAAAGATCCTGCCTGTAGTGGCCAGATGGATGGTCGAGGGTGGTACGGTCATCGCGCTGGTTAAGCCACAGTTTGAGGCCGAGCGCGCCGAGATCGGCGAGGGGGGGATAGTGCGAGATCCAGCCGTGCATGCGCGGGTTGTTGCTGCCATTACCGAGGCGCTGCCCGGATGGGGCTTTGATTTTCGCGGGGTTGTGGACTCGCCGATTCTGGGCGGCGATGGCAACAAGGAGTTTCTCGTATGGGCGCACAGAGCAGGTAGCTCACTGGGTGAGTAAGGTGCTTTTGGAGGGCCTACATGAGGTCGCCGACATGCTATGCTTGGAGAGTAACTGCCTGCTGCCGGCGACAGCCGAGATTTTAGCGGCTGAGAGAGTCGTCTGCCACAACCGAGAGGGAAAGCATGGAACTGGCAATGTTTGGGTTTGCGACAGCGATCGTAGGGCTCTATCTTTTGCCAACTGTGATTGCAGCGGCGCGAGGACACAACAGCGCGGGACTGCTCTTCTGCTTCAACGTCGGTTGTGGCTGGATGATCTGGGGCTATGGCGTGGCGCTTGTCTGGGCAATCGCCGGGCAAACGCGCGCGGAAGCTCGGGGAACCACACCGGAAGAGACGCCGGTATTTTACCCGGATGGCGACCCCGATGGTGGCGAGCCAGTGCAGCTCGTGCCAAGGCGCCCGGTCGTGCGCCGCGTTGGTCGGCGGCATCCCGGGCGGTGCGCTGGTCTTCGCCGGGTCGGATAAGGGCGCCTGATGCGTAGGGCTCCCGAGTAGTGCCTGACGGCGCTAGCAGGCGTCTGAGTGGGCCTAATGGCCAGCAGGGGGCAGGCCTCTCTACAGAGCCTCTGCGGGAACGGCTAAAAACCCTAAGTCTAATAGTTTAAAGCGATTTTAAGGGCTCATTGCAAGCGCTCTCTAAAGTGACCGATAAGTAAAGTTATCGGGCAATATGGGGATTGCCTCCAGGTATCACCGCGCGCGCCTTACGCGCACTTCGAAGCTCTGCCTGGCAAGCCCGCCCAAGGGGTCGCGCACAGTAACCGTGCCCGTGTGCCTGCCCAGGCCGTTAAAACGCTTCGTAACGACCTTTCCGAGCTTTTGGGAGCCGTCCGAGAAGCGCCATGCGACCGAAACGGGCTCGCCCTCTGGGTCGCGCGACGCCGAGGCATTGAGCGTAAAGACGTCGCGGCGCTTGGTGGGACGAACTGTAACTTTTGCGATCGGCTTTCGGTTGACGTAAACGGCCGTGAAGGTCTTCTCGGGCCGCTCAACAACGAAGGTCCGGCCGAGCGTTTTTAGGCCATCCAGCCAGCGGTCGAAGCTGCGGCCAGCGTGGATCGGCGCGGCGGCGATCGTTTGACGGGCGCCGAGAATCGGCTGGATGGTCATCGGCGCGATGAGCTCTCGCTCGTCGTCTACATATGAGATGAGCGCGCCACGAGGGACGCTTGCGATCCTGTAGGTTGTGGTCTCAGGAGCAATGGAAACGCATTTCTGGTCAAGAAGCCCCTCCCCTGCAGATGCCCTCAAACAAAGTTCGTAGGAGGTGGTGTCGGTGTGCTCTGTAGGCTCAAACGAACCGGTCGACCCGAGGAACTCCCCAACGAGGTGCTCATGCAGGTTGTGCTTCTGAAGCAGCGACCACGTTAGCTCCGAGGGTGAGCCATCGGGAGTGGTCGCGTGGCCTGAAAAGGAGAATCGTTGGCCGATGCGAAAGGTGGTTCCAGGCGCAGGGCTGTCGATGAACGCGATCGGCGGCGTTACTCCGGTCCGGATCGTAAGCGTGTCGCTTGAGGCAGCAAACGGCGATGTATTCTCGGAAACGGTGAGCCTTACTTCAAACGTCCCAACGCTCTGGAAGGTGTGTGTGGGGTTGAGAGCGGCTGAGGTTGGGGAGCCGTCGCCGAAATCCCAGCGCAGCGTGACGGGCTGGCCGTCGGGATCGTACGAGCCTATGCTTGAGAAGGAGACCGTTAGGGGGATGTCACCTGCTATCGGTGACGCAGATAGTTTCACAAGCGGGGAGGCGTTGTCCCCTTCGCGGTACTTGAAGCGCCTGACCTCACTCGTGCGGCTCTTAAGGTCGAGGTGCACGGCGTAAATGTTTGTGTCGGGGCCCGCAATAAGCTGAACTGCGCCGAGCGCCGATGTTTCCTGCGCGAAGTTGTGCCTCGTTGGGCGGCCCATCGCATCAAACGTGAGGTAGCGAATAAAGCGCTGGGCGTAGTCGGCATAAAAGAGAGCGCCGTGGTAGGCCTCCGGATACGACGAGCCGTGATAGAATGCGAGGCCCGTTATGGATGAGCCGAGATCCTTGCCGGTGCTGTCGTATGGGTGCCTGTAGTTGAAGAGCGGCTTCGTCACAAATGACTGCCCCTGTGCGTACCAAGCGTTGCAGGTCTCGGCCGTGGTGGGCGCGCTCTTAAAGCCGACCTGCCGAATGTTCTCGTCGGCTGGGCCGTCCTGGGTTGCCTTGAGCAGGAAGCCCCCCTCGTAGCATGGCCAGCCGAAGTACGCCCCCTTTCCTACGTTTATCTCCTCGTAGTACGAGGTGCCCACGTCGCCGGAGTAGATCTGTCCGTTGTCGGGATTAAGGCCGATCCGGAACGGGTTGCGCATCCCGAGGTGCCACACCTTTGAGCGATTTGAGAACGGGTCGTTGCTGTCATAAAAGGGGTTACCCGGAACCCCTGCTCCCGTGTCGGGATTCACCCGCACCACGCGGCCGGACATGGCATCGAGATCGAGCGAACGGAACGAGAGGGTTGAGGGGCGATCGTAGCTCGATCCGTCACCAAACGACGCGATCAGGGTGCGATCGGGGCCGAAGAGGAGCGTTCCGGCGGTGTGCGAGGTGGCATCGCACGGTATGCAGTCGTTAACGGGAGTGCCTGCCATAGTGAGCCCGGTCATGCAGGATGCTTTTTCCGGGTCGTTTGGCTCTCCCGCAAGAACGGCCGGAGCCATGTTCTCAAGCGTTGAGTTTTTGCCGAGGATCACCTTCATGCTGCCGGGCAGGGCGACGTTGTAGTCCTGGGCCGCATCCGCGGTAAATCTCACCACCCGTAGGACGCGGGGATCGTGGGAATCCGGCGTGCTGCCCGGAGGATCGTACACGTATGAGAGGTAAATATAAGGCTTTTGGGGAAAATCGGGGTCAACAGCGATGCCGAGTAGGCCTCGGTCAGTTGCCTTGTTCACCTCGGCCGAGAGGTCAACGAACGGGGCCGCGAGAACCGAGCCGTTGCGCGCTATCTGCACAGGCCCATTTTTCAGGGCGAGGTAAATCCGCTCTCCCGGGGCAAACGCCATAGCCGTCGCAATCGGCAGACCCTTGAACACCACCTCCTCCGTGAAATTCTCTCCCGGGGCGAAGACGGACTGTGCCTGGGCGCTTGCGATGGGTGCGGCGAGCACAACCAGGGCTGATAAGATGAGGGAGCGGATGCGGAGCATGTGGCGAGGCCTCCAAGCGAAAGTGGCGAGGGTGCACGGTCGCACATAGCTTCTGGGCGGCCATATGACCAACGTTAGGGGTTTTGCCGGAGTGATGTTGAGCGTGGGAATCATGTAGGGGCGTCAGGTGCCCCTGCTGCGTCGCGGCCTCAGGCAAAAAAAGGACCAGGTCGCCTGGTACGAGCGACCTGGTCCGTGACCGTATCTGGGAGCAATACGCCCTGAAGTAAACGTGATGGTGCAGTGTTTCCCTCAGAGCGACAGGCGCCGTGCGCCTTCACTCCCCTTGTCGCGCTCAGACGTTCCGCTGCTTCCGTTTTTTCAGGAAGTCGCTCCAAAGCCGATAGGATGGAGGTTTCCGCTACATTCCGTAGGGGAATTCCTTAAGGTTTATCTTTCCGCTTGAGCGCACATGCTGGAAAGCCTTGGCGTACTCAATGAGCATTTCAAGCGAGTAGTGGATCCGCTTCCGCAGCTCCGTATCGCGGTCATTGGCTGCAGTGGTGCCGTTTAGCATCCCTTCTGCCTCGCGCACGATGACGTGATCTGGGACGTAGACGAGGCGCGTGTTCTTGTACGAGGACATGCGCAGTTCGGCCACCGGGTAGCTGCCCCCTATTCCGCTTGAGACCGCCACGATCAGCGCCGGCTTGTGGCCAAGCTCGCTCGAGTCGCACAGCAGCAGAAAGTTCTTGAGGCCTGCCGGGACCATCCCGGACCACTCAGGTGACACGATGACAAAGCCATCGCTTTGCTGGAGGGTCTTCGAGATAGGCGACCACGCCGCTTCCCACTTGGGATCATCGCCCCACACCCCCTCGTCCCATAGGGGTAGGGGGTTCTTGGCCAGCGAAACCACGCCTGCCTCGACTTTGAGCGACGCAAGGTCAGAGGCCAAGTAGTTTGCGACTTTGTCTGATTGCGAGTTCTCGCGGTGACTGCCTGAGATGATGGTGATTTTCATGCCTGAAAGTATGCACCACGGCCCTATGCCTGGCTAGGCGAATTTGGAGAGTAAAGTTAGCAAGCACCTGAAAACGATGGGAAAAAACCGTCTTTCTCGGCTGTTACGGCGTTGCGTTCCATGATAGAAATCTCGCTCTATGCATTTACCATCGCACCTTGAACAGCTAGAGGCTGAAAGTATCTATATCATGCGCGAGGTAGCGGCTCAGTTTGAGCGGCCCGTGCTCATGTATTCGGTGGGCAAGGACTCCTCCTGCCTGCTGCGCCTGGCTCAGAAGGCGTTCTACCCGGGCAAGATCCCTTTCACCGCGCTTCATGTCGACACCTCGTACAAGTTCGCCGAGATGTACGACTTTCGCGACCGCATGGCGAAGGAAGTTGGGCTCAACTTGATCGTTCACCGTAACGAGCCGGCGCTCAAGGACAACGCCAATCCCTATGAGCTTGGGACTCAGCGATGTTGTGCACTGCTCAAGACCGGCGCCCTGCTTGAGGCGCTCAAGAAGCACGAGTTCGACGCCGCCATCGGCGGGGCCCGCCGTGAGGAGGAGCGAAGCCGGGCGAAGGAGCGTGTTTTCTCGTTCCGCGACAAGCACGGCCAGTGGGACCCCCGTTCGCAGCGGCCGGAGCTATGGAACCTCTACAACGGCAAGCTCGCCAAGGGCGAGTCGATGCGAGTATTCCCCCTGTCTAACTGGACTGAGCAGGACATCTGGAACTACATCCTTCAGGAGGAGATCCCGATCGTCCCGCTCTATTACGCAAAGAAGCGCAAGGTCGTCGTGCGTGGCAACATGCTCATCCCAGTCATCGACTCTGACCCTCGCACCTACCAGGGCCACAAGGTAGAGGAAGTCCTGTGCCGCTACCGAAGCCTTGGGTGCTACCACTGCACCGGGGCGGTGCGCTCGGATGCGGACACCCTTGAGAAGATAGTGGATGAGATGACGTCCGTTAAGACGTCTGAGCGCGCCACTCGAATTATTGACTTTGACACGGACGGCTCTATGGAGCTCAAGAAACGGGAGGGATACTTCTAATGATGTCCCCAGCACCTGCAGCAGACCAGAACGGTTCTCACCTCTCAATCCTGCGCTTCTCGACCGCGGGTAGCGTCGATGACGGCAAGTCAACCCTCATCGGGCGCCTCCTGCACGATTCGGGCAACGTCTATGAGGATCACCTCGCGGCTCTTGAGGCCACCGCAAAGAAGGCAGGCTCGACGCGTGTGTCGCTTGCGCTCCTGACCGACGGCCTCAAGGCCGAGCGTGAGCAGGGCATCACAATCGACGTCGCCTACCGGTACTTCGCCACGCCTCGCCGGCGCTTCATCTTAGCTGACTCTCCCGGGCATGTTCAGTACACGCGCAATATGGCCACCGGAGCGTCGACGGTAGACCTAACGATTATACTGGTCGATGCGCGCACCGGCGTGATAGAGCAAACCAAGCGTCATGCGTTCATCACGGCCCTGCTGGGCGTCCCGCGCATCGTGCTTGCAGTAAACAAGATGGACCTCGTTGGCTACTCGCAGGACAGGTTCGAGGAGATCGTCGCGGACTTCACCGAGTTTTCGGCCAAGCTCGGCGTGCGCGAGATAAAGTTTATCCCGGTGTCCGCCCTCGAGGGCGACAACGTCGTCGAGCGAAGCGGCAAGATGCCGTGGTACGGCGGCGAGACGGTGCTTGAGCACCTTGAGAGCGTCTACATTGCGGGAGACCAGAACCTGGTCGACTTCCGCTTTCCGGTGCAGTACGTGCTCAACCCAAACCAGAACTTCCGTGGGTATGCGGGAACGGTTGCGTCCGGGCTTGTCCGTGTTGGCGAGGAGGTTGTTGTTCTCCCGTCTCTGGCAAAGTCGAAGGTCAAAAGCATCGCTGTCCCGGGCAAGGGTGTGAAGGGAGCGCAGATTCCGGAGGCCACGAGCAGGGACGCGGTAGTTATTCAGCTTGAGCACCAAATCGACATCTCGCGCGGCGACATGATCGTGCGGCCCAAGAACGTGCCTCGAGTCACGACCCAGTTCGACGCCATGCTGGTGTGGATGGGCGATGTCCCGATGGACACGGCGACCCGCTACATAATCCGCCACACGGCGCGCGAATCAAAGGCGTACATCAGCGGCATCGACTACAAGATCGACATCCATACCCTTGGCAGGATGGACCCTGCCCCGTTGGCGTCCAACGAGATCGGCCGAGTCTCAATCTCAACAACCACGCCGCTCTTTGTCGACCCGTACCAGAAGAATCGCTCGACCGGTAACTTTATCCTGATCGATCCCGTATCGTTCTTGACGGTCGGGGCCGGCATGATAATCGATCGTGGGCGCTCGGAAGGTGCGGAGCTTGAGGACGGCGAGGCTGCCCCCAACCTGCACCACGAAGTTGCCCTGGTGACGCAGCGCGAGCGTGAGCTTCGCAGCGGGCGCAAGGCGGTCACCGTGTGGCTGACGGGGCTGTCCGGTTCGGGCAAGTCGACTATAGCCAAGGCCGTTGAGCGAAGCATTTTTGACGACGGTGTCCCGGTCTACTTCGTTGACGGGGACAATCTCCGCACAGGCCTTAACAAGGGGCTTGGTTTTTCGCGTGAGGATCGCTCCGAGAACCTGCGCCGGGCTGCTGAGGTTGCTGCGCTCATGAACGAGGCTGGCGTAACCGTCATATGCGCCTTTATCTCGCCGTATGCGGCGGATCGTGAGCGCTCGCGCGAGATCATCGGCAAGGAGCGCTTCCTTGAGGTGTACCTAAGCACGCCGGTATCAGTATGCGAGGAGCGAGATCCGCATGGCCTCTACAGGAAGGCTCGTGCGGGAGAGATTAAAAACTTTACGGGAGTTAATGACCCGTATGAGGTTCCGGAGAGTCCTGCCCTAAGGATAGATACTGCAGCAAAATCGGTTGAGAACAGCGTTGAAGAGGTAGTGGCGCTTGTTGTGAACCGGGCCTCTCTCTAGCTCGGGTTAGCCGCTGAAGGTGCTTGTGATGATGCTGAGCCTGCTGTCGCCGCACCTTCCGTGTACAGATACATCAGCACGCCCTTGAATGGGAGGTTAGAAAAACGCTGCAACTCAATATAACCCGGAGGCGCAGGATTCTCCTCGCAAGGCCCCTTGATGACCGTCAAAACGATTGAATTCGGAGGAGGCGGAGGCTCCGGCACGCAGCGGCCGGAAAACTGGGCGCCTTGCATGCTTCTGTCCCACGGCTGCACCGAGCGTTGCAGCGCATCGAACAAATACACGTCCGATCGGTAGAAATACGCCGGGTGAATCCTCACGCCAAATGGCACATTCTCCTTATGCGCGCGGGCGAGGAAATACGCGAATAGGGGGTTGTCTTGGTACGGATACGTAACGAATGTCTCGACCGAGGGAGCCAAAGCAATCGTCAGTGCCGCGGTAGATGCGATCGTGTTGAATGGCCGCGGCCCCCACCATCGCCGGAGTTCAATCGCCAAGAGGATGCCTAAAACCGGCAGCGCTGGCAGGGCGCGATGAGCTCCACGCATTGCATACCACGCCAAGCCAGGACTAAATCCCGAGGGGAAAAAAGAGACAATAACGAGGGTGGTAATCCATAGCGACAAGAATGAAACCTTCCACCCACGAAGGCCGGAGAGGCCGATCGCCAAAACAACAAAGGAAATGAGCCGCAGTGGCAGCTGCGCATACGGATATCCGCCTCGCTGAAGAGCCAAGAAGGAAAAGACTCGGTGAAGGCGGTACGAGGGCTCGGCGATCACCTCCGGAGCGACTGCAAGCCGCAAGTCATCCCGAAATGGGAGCGTTTCAAGGAATGCGACGGCGGCGAAAATGATGCCTGCGACAACAAGGATTGCTCCACCCACTGGAAGCCGGCCGGCGACGGCAGTCCAGGTCAAACAGCATCCAGCAAGCAAGAGCGCCGCCAGGATAGGCGGGTAATACGAGGTTCCAAGAATCATCCATCCGAGGAGGAGAACCAGCGCGCCGCGGCGCTTGTCGATTGTGGCGGAGGCAAATAATCCCACGAGGCTTAGCGTTATTGCGAACGGCTGAATGGTCTGGTCGTGATAAGCGATCGTCCGAAACAGTGTGGTGCTCTGGAAGAAAGCCCCAAGCACAGTCGCGGCGATAGTGTCGCTCATCGCACTTCCCCGAAGAAAGAGCCTTAGCCCACGCGAAAAGATAATCAGCCCTGGAATCAGGATCAGGACGGTACCAGCGTTTGCGGTTATGTGAGACATGCCGAAAAGCTTTGCCGGCAGGCTTTGAAGAAAGTAGGCGCGGGTTGGATACCCGATAAAGCAAGCGGAGTTGAATCCCCATGAGTGGTTCTTGTGAATTTGCGAAAGGGCGCAACTAATCTGAAAGGAGTTTTCCGAGCCAACGAGGTAGGCAGGTAAGACGGACGCGCAGACCGCCAGAAGCCACAGCCCGGTGACCGACACGGTCAGCCAGCGTCCCTCCTCCTTAGCTTGAGAGAGAAGCTTGTAGCCGCAGAATCCTGCCTCTACACAGAGAGCCACATAGAGCGCCACGATCCAGGCATACCCGGCGAGCGCCAGTTGCGGGTCAATTTGGGACAGGGGCGTCACTGCTGGATAAATCGCCAAGAGGACCAATCCGCACAGTACCGACGGGATGAGGCCCATTTTATTGCACCAGACCCTAATCGACATCGCCTACAGCCTCCTTTAATAGATCTCGGTATCGAGCGGAGGCCTGTTGCCGCGTCCATTCGTGACGGGCGTAGCGCCAGCCATTGAGCCCCATATCGCGCAGAATCTCTGGAGAGGCACGGAGGTCATGCAGGCAGGCAAGCATGGCTGCCGCAAGCGACTGAGGGTCCCCTGCCCTGCTGACATACCCCAGTTGCCGCTCAAGCACGAACTGCTCGAGACCAGAGCCGGCCGGCATGCAGGCAATCATGGGCCTGCCGTATGCCATGATCGAGCTCGCCTTGGAAGGGTAAACGCATCCAAGGAGCTCAGTCGGCATAAGTACGAGGTGTGCGTGACACTGCCCCATGCTGCGCCCGACCTGATTGAGGGGAAGCCTCTTGTGAAGCTGCACCTGCGGATATCGGTGGGCGAGCTCTTTGGCTTGGTGCACCTTAAGCCCATCGCCCCGAATCACAATAGAGAAGTTGTCGAGCTGGCCCGAGCGCCGCAGGATCTCGAGGGCGCCACCAAGGGTGGTGAGGTCGCACGCGAGCCCAAGATTCCCGGCATAGTGAACGATAAGCCTAGTGCGCTCGGGCGGAAGCTCTCCAGGAGCTGCAGCGGGTTCGGGTGGCTCGGTGCTTGAGACCGGAGCCCAATTAGGAAGCACATGAGTAACTTTCGCATGCCTCGACTCTAGGGAGCGCTGGTGGTCAGGAGAGATAGTGACGACCACTCGCGCGGCACGTGTGACTCGGGTGTGGAGCCATTTCAGGGGCCTCGACGCAAAGCATATTGGCTTAAGGCGAACAGCCTCTGCCAGCTCTGGATAGAGGTCCTGAATCAAAAGGCCGTACGGCTGGCGCGACATCCAGCATACGACCCCGAGCACGGTGTCGACGAATGGCGGCTCGGACGCAAGGAGCACCAGCGACTGCTTTTTGCTGAAGATGAGCCACAACGCGCTCCGCAGCAGAAAGAGCCCCGCCCCGATCCATCGCAGAACGAGGGAGGACGGGGTCGTCGCCTTCGACATCCAACGCGGAGGGGGCAAGCGCACGATACGGTACTCGGCGTGCGGCGCACTCTCATCGCCCTTTTGAGCTTCGGGCTGACACACAACAGTCACTTCAAAGTCAGTCGAGAGGTCTTCAGCAAGCTCACGCAAGAGAACGCCCGCGGCGCTTTCCATCGGGAAGAAGTACTGATTAATAATGGTTAGAGAGCTTTTCTTGTGCATGGGCTGCCTGTCGAGGATATCGGATGCCCTCGGGAGCCACAATCAGTCCTCTTTGGCGCGCCACCCCGGCTGGTCTGCTACGCCTTTTGAATTGGCTTCCCATCCATCTCGGCAGGAACTTCGAGGCCGAAGCTTGCAAGGATGCTCGGCGCGAGGTCCCAGATGCCGTGCGAGCCCTGCTTCCAGTCTGTCTTGTTTGACAGCAGCACCCCAGGAACAAGGCCCGGCTCAAAGCAGTGATCTGCCGACCAGAGGTTTGTGCGGTCGCCGATGACCTCCATCGGGAACTTGCCGAGCACAGCCTCATCCGACACCCGGTACCCGCGGTTGTAGCCGACGAGCACATCAGGCGCGAGCGCCATGAAGGGGCCTGAGTAGATCTTGCTAGAGTCGTATGCGGTGCGGACGACCTGCTGGTTTCGGGCGGGGTCCATAGCCTTTGGAAGCCTGGCGATGATCTGGTCCTTAATCGACTGCGCCTGATCCGGCGTAACGATGCCGTTTGGCTCGCGGTCCCTCATGTTGAGGTAAATGCCGTTGATGCCGAGGGCGTACGCCTTAGACTGCGACCAGTCGACCTGGTCGAAGAGATCTCCTGGCTCTTTCGAGGAGGGGTCCTTGAGGACAGTGAAGCCCTCCTGGACGAGCCATCGGCTGAGATGGAACTCGCGCTCAAAGGTCCCGAATCCGTGGTCTGACAGGATAAAGAAGGTCGTGTTCGCGTCAACCTTTGTGAGCACAAGCCTGAGCGCCTCGTCCATTCGTTGATAGAGCAGCTTTACAGAGTTTTTCAGGTACTCAGGGGCGTCAGGCTTGTAGAGGGGATGCTTCGGGTCGCACAGCCGCCACAGCATGTGGCAGTTCTGGTCGATGCACGAGAAGTAGTAAAAGAAGAAGCCGTCATCGAACCGCGAGAGCTGGTAGTCCAGGATCTTGAAGTTCTCATCGATGACGATGTTGGCCTGTTGAAAGTACTCCTCGTCTGAGAGCACTCCCATAGCCAGCGCCTTCTGGTCAGCAGGGAATCCCTGGGTGTAGAAGCGCCCTGCGGCCTGCGCGATCTCTTTCGAGTAGTGCGAGGGCGATCCGATCGGAAGCGTCGGATCCATCGGGTCTATATTGATCGGCGAGACGTACACCTTGAGCGTGGGGTGCACCTGCTTAACGAAGAAGCGCACCATGCCGCCCACCGAGGCGAAAAGAGGCACGAACTCAAACGTCAGAGGGACCCATTCGGACCATTCTCCCTGCTTGAGGACGAGCTGCTTGCCGCACACGTCGATCTTTACGGTCGGATCCCATGGGTCTCGCGCAATCGACACCGGTACGGAGACCGCTGAGCCATCATTCCTGAAAGAGTTGGTGGGCCCCTGGATCGAGGCGTTAAAGACGTTGTTAACGGGCCTGACTCGCACGAGCCGTCCGCCGTTCCAGTCCTCCGAGCCTGGGGCGTTGACCTCTGAGATTAGGGTGAACGTGCCATATGTCCCGAGAAGATCGGGTGTGCCCATTCCAGAGAGGGCCTGAACTCCCCCATCCTCGACAATCGGGAAATTCGCCGGCAGCGCAAACATGGTC
>CANIHJ010000014.1 GCA_947467385.1 Deltaproteobacteria bacterium
CAAAGCCGAGGCCCAGAAGCTCGCCCGCCAGGCGGAGTCACTCATGTCGAAGGCCTCCAAGAAGCGGCTCTTCCACAAGGCAACCCTCGCCAGGAAGATCAGCCGCCTTCAGAGCAAGGCTGCTAAGGTTTCCAAGTAAGACGCTAGACGTCAGCGGGATCGCGATAGCGAATCCCGAATGGAAAACCCGGTGTCCACTTTTTGGGGGCGCCGGGTTTTTTGCTTGGGGGCTGTGCTAGGGAAATTCCAGTTTCACAATCCGTACGTCCCCCTCTCCTTTCCCCTCCCCGTTCCCCTGAACCAGAACGTTCACGGGTAAGGGAATGGAAAAGGTAAACGCTAGGGGCGCAGGATAGCCGCTAACGAGCCCCCAGAACCTTCAGCGCCTCCCCAAGAACATCCGGCTCAAACACCGATGCGAGCAGCACGCTCTTCATAAAGTTAGAGGGAGGCAGCTCAGCGCCCTTGAGACCCTGCTCAATAATCGAGTCGACTTCCTTCACGATCTTCTTAAAGGTGGCGGCGTCCGTAACCTTGATGCCGTCCTCGCCGCGGTCGTAGGTGGCGTTGAACGCATCGGCGTGGGTGTCAATAATGCGGCCGACCACAGACTCGACGAGCTCCGGGTGCGCGTACCGCGCCAGCCCCACGAAGAAGATCTCGCGCTTTGGGTAGTTCCGCTCAACGAAGGCCCGGATGGCCGGCGCCTTGCCGGATCCCGCGGCAGCACGGAAATCCTTGGCGAACGAGGCCGCCTGGGGATTGGCACTTCCCTCACGCTTGAGGAAGCCCTTCAGGGCAGAGTTAAGGTTTTTGGCTTTGCAGAAGCCCTGCTCTATTTCGTCGATAGTGGTTGGCAACATGGCAGTCCGTCCGTAAATTCAGCTCAGTAACTCTCGAAGAGTACCACAACTGTTCGGGCAACTACAGCCGTCCCCGATGCCGGCCCGAGCTACTGCCCAAAGAACGACCGGGTCGCTGTCTTGCGGATCTCCTTCTCGTCTGACCACTCCAGGATGCCGGTTGAGAGGTTCTTAAGGCTCATCGTGAACTTGTAGTACACGTCCTTGGTATCGCTGTTTCTCTGCTCAATCTCAGAGAAGTTCGCGGTCACCATGTACTCTGGGGCAAGCTGGCGGCCGAACTTCACAGCTCCACCGGCCTGCGTCAGGCCGCTCTCCTGTTGATAACGAACCTCGTCGATGGCCTGGGAATCCGTCGTGCGGTCAATAAAGCGGAACTTGCCCGACTTGAGAAGCCGCGCCCGTATTGAGTCGGTAATCGACTCAGTGTCGATGTGCTGCATCGTCTTGTTCTTGACGCGGTCGATCGCAACCACCGGCCGGCGGCGACTCGTCTCCTCCACTATGGGAGGGAAGGTAAGCATCGAGTCGACCATGGACTGCGCAATCTGCTGCAGGTCCGACGAGCCAAAGTCGGTGGACACGGTGCTCACCGCCTGGGCATCGCCGTAGCGCACGACCTGTGCGCCGCACGCACTGAGCGACGCCACAAGGGCACAAACCGGTGCTACAAGAATAAGTCGCTTCATGACTCTTTCCCCCTTCTCAATTACTCTTGAAACCGCAGATGCAGCTTAAAATCTTTCGCGCTCGGATTTGGCGCAAGCCCCTGAATTGAAGTTGTCTGCATGCCGTAGACCAGCACGGGCTGCCATGGCTGCGAGGAACTGTTTACCTCGAACCCCTTTGAGTCGAACCACGTCCACTTGTACTGCAGCGCCTCCGTGTCGTCACTCCGGGACTGAATCGTGACGGCGGCCTTGAGCAGCCCCCCACTATCGGCGCGATCGAGCCTTACGACAGCGATCCTGCGGGCGAGCCTGCTGTTGTTGGCGTTGACGTATGAGCTGTACGTTTTCTCGCCATTGAGGCCGGTCATCGAGATCGTACCAGCCTCTGTCCCGGCAGTGGGGGCGCAGCCGATACAGAGCAGTGAAAGGGCCAGGGCAGCAAAACGTTTCATGGCTATTCCTCCTAGTTGAACTGAAGCGGCTTCTCGCCGGAGCCCGAGTTGACCGGCTCAACAGGCTTCTTGCGGGCTACGGCCACGGGTTTGTCCGGGGCCGCATTCTTGGCAATCTTCACGACGCACCCCTTCGCGATGCCAAGATTCTCGCCCTTCGGCTCAGCGAAGCTCTGCTTGGCGTCCGATCGCTTAACGACCCCCTGCCCGACCGGCACCTCGTTCTTGAAGATCTCGCCGGTGTCCTCGTCCTTGACGTCTTCTGTGGCGAAGAACTGAAGCTCCGAACCAACTTCGAACCCTGCCTCCGTGCCGCGGTTAATCTGGATCTGCGTGCCCGTTACCGAGAGCACCTTGGCCGGGCGCATAAGCGTCACCGTTTCCCGCGCAAGCTTGCTCGCCAAGTCCTTTGTCATCGCAGATATGAGCTCATCACCCCCCAGGGACGCCCCCTGGCGGACGTATTCAGCTGAGCTTCCGCTCTTGACCGTCACGCTTGGCGACTCAGGCAGCAGCGCGCCCGTTGTCGTGTCCACGATCGAAACCACAGCTGATACCCACACTGCGCGCGACATCGAGCTACGCCCAATGGCCTCGTAGCGGGTAGTCGCGCGGCGGTCCTCAAAGCCATCAATCTGGGGCAGAAAGGCGTACTTGGCGCCCGCCATCTTGAGAGTCTGCGCCCGGTTCTTGTCATTTGGGTCAACAGCCACTTCGGCGAACGCCTGCTCAAGCTCGATGTCGTCCTTGCGCTCGCGCTCGACGATCTGAAAGACGCGGGTCTGGTTGATCTCCGTTACCAACTGGCTTCGCAGAGCCTGACTTATCTGGTCAAGCTCGCCCGTCCGCCCAGCCTTTTTTGCCGCGTCAAGGACTGCCTGCTGTACCTTCACCGGGCCAACAAAGATCGTGTCCTTTTCGCCCTGCGACAGCTGAGCTGCAGTCGTCTCTGCAAAAAGGGCAGACGCTGCCGCCACGCCAAATGAAAGAATCGCGTTATGCCTCATACTCTCCCCCTACTCCCGCTCAACTTTAACAACGGCATCCGGCCTCGACTCGATTTCAAGCTTGTCAACCGGCCCCTCAATCTTTGTGTAGCTGTTGCCCCGGAACTCCTTCTCGCCCTCAGCAACCTTCTTCTTCGCGTATGCTTCGGCCTCGCTCTGCTCCTTGGCGATTGCAATCTCGGCATCCCCTTTTTTGCGCGAGTACTCATCCTCGCGCTGCACCCGCAGCGTCTCCGCATGGCGAGCCTCGCCCTCCTTTGAGCGCTCAAGCGCCACGTTGATGACCTGGTTGGGCACCACATTAATGGTCCGCCGCCACGTCGAGTACCACTCCTTTGAGACTGAGATCTGGTGCAGCCCGGGCTTCACCGCATAGCTTCCCGGCACCGTCCCAAGAACCGCGCCATCGATCTCAACCGTTGCGCCCTCAACGTTTGAGGTAAGGGTAAGCTCCGCCATCGAGAGGGTCTCAACTTTTGCGTCCCTAATCTTGCTAATCTTCTTGGCGATGTTGTCGGCAATTACGGCGGCAGCCTCGTCAATGAGCTGGTTATTCGCGTCATCCGTCACAATCTCAAGCCGATCAAGCCCGCCGAGCTTCTTCTGCACAGTCACCGTGTCGCCGTACACCGAGCCGCCCTGGTTGCCCTCAAGCACACGGATGCTCGTGCGCAGCGTGCGGATGACAGCCTCGTTATTGGACTTGTAGAGCGAGCCGTCGCCCTTGAATACCTTGCGCTCCTCGCCGAGCGACGAGAGCGTTGCGATGATGACGTAGTTAACGTCAAGCATCTGTGCAATCCGCAGCGCCGAGGCTCCCGTGAGCACCTGATCCACTGCAGCTTCTGTCTTCTCAAACTTTGCAATCTTAGCCACCTCCGTCAGTACGCCCGTCAGCCCCTCATCCTGCCCCTTATAGGCCTCAAAGCGGGCGATGACATCACCAGAATCGACGATGGAGAAGCCCTTGTCGGTAAGCCTTGCGTCCAGCATGTCACGAAACATCGGGATGGAGTCGTTGAGCACCGGATTGGCGTTGTTCTGGATGAAGATCGCCGCGCGAAGCATTGTGTCTTTGCGATCGTCTACCTTGAGCGCAACCTTCTCGGCTGCCCCAGCCGCATCGGCCGGAACTCCGGCCGCCGCACTCGTGTCAACCTCCGCCCGCACCGCTCCGCAAACACCCAGTGCGCATGCCAGCGCCACCACAAACGCTTCCTTCCTGCCTTTTTGCATATCCCTTCCCCCGTAAGGCGCCATCGTTGTGGCCCTAAAACACCGCATTCTGGACAAAAAGCGTCGACCCGATCCGGATCGCCCGCACGACGACCCTCTTGTCTGCGCCTGCCGGCAGGGCCACCGAGCCCTTGGCTCCCGTCCCGTCATGGACAAGATCCAGCGTGCTGCCCGGCTCCGCCGCAATCCTCAGCACCTGGGCGTTCTCCGGCAAGCTGCGCCAGCTGCGTGTGTCCGCCACCTCGGTGAGGGTATTGTATGCGGCCACTGCAAGGCCTCCAGCTACGCCGCCGTACTTGCTCGCCATTGCAGACGCCGTGCCCTTGATGGCAGCGCGCACAATCTGTCGGGCAATCATCGCCGGCGCACTCTCCTCATACGCCTTTACAGCCAGTGCGTCTGTGGCGCAGATTCTCTCGGTCTTTCCGAGCACAGCAGTGCTGGTGCTGATTGTCAGCGGATGGACCGGATTCACGGAGGTCTTGAAAGTCGGGATCGCCACCGCCGTGAGTCCCGGAGCGCTCGGGATCGGTATCGGAAGGGGGAACCAGAAGGCAGACTTGCCAGGAACGAGGCCGTCCTCAAACACAACCACAACATCTGTCTTCGAGGCATCAGTTGTAACGGGCCCCGCAAAAGCAGCCGAGTACCTCTTCTTGAACCGCGCGATGTCGTCCGTCATGGAAAGGGCAGCCGCAAGGCGCGCCACATCACGCTGAACGGAGGAATTATCGGGATAGATCTCAAGCGCCTTCTTGTAGTCGATATAGGCATCGTTGGGCTCTCCATTAAGCTCATGTACAACGCCGGACATATAAAAGGTGTACGCATTCTGAAACGAGTTCTTCACCTGTGCTCCCACTGCGGCCGAGCCCCCGAGAGCCTTCAGCACGCCGTCCGAGAGGTCCGACACCTTGAAGCCCTTCGACTGCGCTTCCTTCTCCGCCTCAGCAACCTCGTCTGCGTGCTCCTTGAGCGCTCGCTCCTGCTCCGCATTGGCGCGCCGTACCTCAACACCCGCTCCCTCAAGGTTCCCCTGCATCAGGTAATTGAGAGCCTGAAAATGGTAAACAAAAACCCTCTCAAATCCCGCCGGCTCATAGGGAATCATCGTGTCATTTACGACGAGCGCCGCCGCGTGCGAGCCAACGTCACTCGCGCTTACCGTGGCACGGTCCTCGAACTCCTTGATCTTGACAACGGCCGCCTCGAACTCTGGGACGCTCCCCTTGGAGTTCCCCTCAATCTGCGCGATGCGCCCGCGCTCGGAGCGCGCGAGCGCTGCATCGCCCCCATCGATATCGTCCTCCAGGATGTCTTCGACCGGGTAACTCTTTCCTGAAGCTACTTCACTGAGGATCGCCGGCACATCGGACTCGATTCCCTCAACCTTGACGTCGTCCTGAGCCTGGCTTTGGCCCTGCGATCCTGCTTGCGGGGCCGAAGAGGCGCTGCCAGGAGCGATAAGTGAGTTCACCCCTGTGGCTGACGAGAGCGCATCGACCCCCGGAACGCTTGGCAAGCCGACGCAGCCCTGAACGCCCACAATGAGCGACGCGATAGCAAAACGATTAAGTGACATACCCCTCCCCAGCAAAAATGACAGAGCCCTTCTACTGTCAAACCGTTGGGTCGGCCGTGGCAACCTGCTACTTTATAGCTTGAGTCAAAAATCTCATGCGTCTTAGTGGTCTTAAGGGCTTAGTCTCGGGCACCACCAAAAAACGGCGTTGCATGATCAAGTAGTTGGCTGCCAATGGGAGCCGCCCGCCCCTAGAAGTATTGTCGCATCCGCTCAACGTCAGCCGGCTCCAGAGGCTCATTTCCGCTTATCATCCCTACTGATGGAGGAAAGTGCTGGTGAGCTTTTGGCAGCTCCACAAACCCGAAACGCGCATAAAAGCCGGGGTCGACCTCCGAAAATAGCAGGAACCGCACACCTGAATTCTCAAGCCGAAAAATCTCCATGACGGCCCGCACGAGCAGGGTCGCACCGCCCTTGCGCTGCTGCCCTGGAGCCGTTGCAACTCGCGCCAACCCGATTCGGTCACGCGAAAAGCGCAGAGTGTTGAGCGCCGTGACCACAATGCCGTCGGGCAGCTCAAGAAGATAGGCTTTGCCGCGAAGGTGATCCCGGTCGGATGCGTAGCTCGCTATGAAATCCTCGCGCGACTGTCCCTGCCCCCAGGCCTCGTACCCAAATCCGAGGACGAGCGCCTCATCCTCAGGAACAACGGGCCGGACACGTGCTATCGCGGTGAAGCGCGGCTCTCCACTGGCTACCTGCTCATGAAACATGCCGAGCGGCCTGGCCCACGTGGCTGCGCAATCGTTGTCATAGAGGCAACGGTACACCTGCAGGGGCTTTTCCTCCTCGGAGTGCAGGGCCTCTCCGAGCCCAAGGTAATCCATGCCCTTTACGTGACGGTAGATCGTCCACATTCGAGCTTCCCCAGCCCTAGAAATCCGGTGCCACGGACTTTTCGTATATTATTTCAGCCGCATCTGCCGACATCGACAGCAGCGCCTGTGCCTGCTGGCCTCGCGCCAGTTCACGCTGCGTGAGCCCTGAGAGGTCCTGCGTCGAAATAGAGCCGCTCGCGAAGTCCGGAGATGTCGTCACAACGGTCGAGGCGTTCGTCGCAAAGTTTTTGGTCACCCGCACCTGGTCGTCACGCCATAGCACCTTGCCCGTGACGCGGCGCAGCTCTCCCGCTAGGATCATCGTGCTGTCCATCTGGCTCGCGGTGTTGTTCGATGAGACCGTGTCCGTGGACTGGGTCAAGGAAACAACACGCACCTTGAGCACGGCATCCGCCTGGATCTGCTTGTCGACGACAGTTACTGCGCCATAGCTGTCAAACTGGTCGCTCAAGGCATCGGTAACGATATCGGCTAGCCCCAGCTCCGTGGAATCGTTTTCAACTTTTGGGATGTAGATATTCTTTACGTCAGGAGGGAGGATTGTCCCGCTTCCCTGCAGCGTGTAGCCACACGCTGAAAGCAGAATAATCGCTACTGGAAGAAACACCCGCTGCAGGCACTGCGACATAACTATCCCTTCCTCGTCTTAATGGTGCTAATCCTTTTTGGCAGGTGGTCCGTGTAGGCCCGGAGCCCCTTGCCGCGCGCCCGCAGGGTTTTGAGAGAGCGATCAACGTGCGTCCTCATCTCCTCCGCGAGCTCGATTACCTTACCATGCTGAGCAACGATGCGCCTCCCGAGCTCGATCTCCTTTAGGGGAAGCTGGCCACGGCCATCCAGGCTGCGTTTCCAGCTTTTCTCCCAATCTGCGAAGGCGTCACAGTAGTGCTCCAGCTCATCGAGAGCTGCAGGCGATGCCTCTTCAAGGGAGATTAACAGAGCTCTGCCGAGCTCAAGGACGACTTTGCCCTCACTGGAAGGCCGAGCCGCACTCATAGGGCCTTAGAAACCCATGATGCTGAAGCCGCAGTCGACGTACACGACCTCTCCTGTGACTCCCGATCCGAGAGGCCCAAGGAGATAGAGGCTAGTGTTTCCGACATCCTCCTGCGTTACGTTGCGCTTGAGGGGTGCCTTCTCTGCAAACGCCGTAAGCATGTCACGGAGGCCAGGAATGCCGCTCGCTGCAAGTGTCTTAATCGGGCCTGCTGAAATTGCGTTGACGCGGATATTGTTCTGACCGAGGTCAGCCGCAAGGTACCGCACTGACGCCTCAAGGGCCGCCTTTGCAACGCCCATGACGTTGTAGTTCGGGACAACGCGCTCTGCCCCGAGATACGAGAGGGTAAGAATTGATCCGCCCTTCTCCGCCATAAGCGGAAGGGCCCGCTTCGAAACGGAGATGAGGGAGTACGCCGAGATATCGAGCGCCATCTGGAACCCGCGCCGACTCGTCTCTACGAAACGCTTTGAGAGATCTTCCTTCTCTGCGTAGGCGAGAGAGTGTACAACCGCATCGATCGAGCCCCAGCGATTGCCAAGCTCGGTGAACATCGCGTCGATCTGCTCCTCGTGCTGCACGTCACAGGGAAGGACGGTCTTGCACCCGATGCTCTCCGCAAGTGGGCGAACGCGGCGCTCAAGCGCCTCGTTAAGGTAGTTGAAGGCAAGCTCGGCGCCCTCGCGATGCAGGGCCTCTGCGATGCCCCAAGCGATACTGCGCTCGTTAGCAACTCCAAGAACCAATACCTTCTTGCCGTCAAACATTCCCATGGTGGGTACCCCTGTCAGTTGCATTGAACGACGATCGATACAGACTCGTCTTGAAGCTTAATGGCCCCGATGGAGGGCCGAGCACAGGCTTACGCCTTTGATGCTGTCTTCTTAGCCGGAGCCTTCTTGCCGCTCTCCGCCTTGTCGTCGGCTTTCTTTGTGGCCGCCTTCTTGGCTGGTGCCTTCTTGGCTGCCTTCTTCGGCTCAGCTGCCTTCGACTCACCCTTGGTCGGGGCCTTGTCTACAAGCTCGATGATAGCCATATCAGCCGCATCACCGTGACGAACGCGGGTGCGAACGATTCGGGTGTAGCCGCCGTTGCGCGTGCTGCAGCGTGGGCCAATCTCCGTGAAGAGCTTGGCCACAACAGACTTGCTGAGCAGGTAGCTGTAGGCTTGTCGGCGGGCTGCAAGGGTATCGTTCTTGCCCAGCGTGATAAGCCGCTCAACTACAGGGCGAAGCTCCTTCGCCTTGGGAACCGTCGTCTCAAAGCTCTCCACAAGGAAAAACGAGGTTGCCATGTTCCTCAACAGGGCACGCCTGTGGCTGCTGGTCCTACTAAGATTACGAAGGCCCTTTCCATGTCTCATACAACTACACCTTTACTCTATTTCTACGGATATCGTCTCTCCTCTTCTCCTGGAGAGCGCCCCAGCTTAGTGGTCCGTCTGCTCCTTCAGCTGGTCGAGGTCGCGGCGTGAGGGGAACTCCTCCAGTTTGAGCCCAAGCGACAGCCCCATCTCAGACAGGATCTCCTTAATCTCGTTGAGCGACTTGCGGCCGAAGTTCTTAGTGCGGAGCATCTCTGCCTCGCTGCGCTGAACGAGCTCGCCGATGTACTTGATGTCGGCATTCTCAAGGCAGTTAGCCGAGCGAACGCTGAGCTCAAGCTCGTCGATACGGCGGAAGAGGTTGTCGTTCCACTTCTTCGACGGCTCCTCGCTCTTCGGCTCCTCACGCTCAACGATCAGGTCCTCACCAACGAAGATGCCGAGCTGATCAACAAGAATGTGGGCGGCCTGGGCAATCGCGGAGCGTGGATCGATGCTCCCGTTTGTCCAGATCTCCATCGAGAGCTTGTCGTAGTCCGTACGCTGCCCAACGCGTGCATTTGTTACAGTCAGGTTCACACGACGCACCGGAGAGAACATCGAGTCGATGAAGATCGTCCCCATCGGGGTCCCCTCAACCTTGTTCTTGTCGGCCGGAACGTAGCCGCGACCAACTCTAACCGTCACTTCCATCTTAAGCGACGCGCCCTCTCCGAGGGTGGCGATAACTAGTTCCGGATTGAGCACGGCCACTGCCGGGTCGCCCTGAAGCATGCCAGCCGTAAGCTTGCACGGTCCCTGAGCCTCTACGTGGAGTATCGACTCCTCCTTGTCTTCGAGGCGAAGAACAACCTCCTTAAGGTTGAGGGATATCTCTGTAGCATCCTCAGCAACGCCTGGGATGGTCGAGAACTCGTGCGCAACGCCCTCGATTCTGATCGATGTTATCGCGGCGCCCTGCAGCGACGAGAGAACAACGCGCCGGAGCGCCGTGCCGATCGTCATGCCGAATCCGCGCTCAAGCGGCTCTGCAATGAACTTGCCGTAGCGGCTGTCACCGCTTGCGCCTTCGACCTCTACTCTGTTGGGGCTGATTAAGTCCTTGAGACTGACCTTCTTCATGTCTCTCTTCCTATGTGCAAATTACGGTTATCCGCCTCCGGCAGCCCTTTCCTCCTGGAAAGGGGCCCCGAGGCGGGTTTTTACTACCTTGAGTACAATTCAACGATGAGCTGCTCGCGGAACGACGGCGGCAACTGCTCACGCGTCGGAACGGAGTTAACCGTACCGCGAACTGCCTGCTGATCGAGCGCAAGCCACTCCGGAATCACTCGCGAACGAGCCGACTCCATGGCCGCAACTACCAGCGGGTTCTTCTTGCTCTTTTCAGCCACCTCTACCACGTCTCCAGGGGAAACCGTGTAGGACGGGACCGAAACGCGCTTACCGTTCACAAGGACGTGACCGTGCGTGACGATCTGACGAGCCTGGCGGCGGGAAGAACCCAAACCAATACGATACACAACATTGTCGAGGCGACGCTCGAGGAGCACGAGGAGCTCCGTGCCGGTAACGCCCTTTGCACTTGCTGCCTCCTCGAAGATAGCGCGGAAGCGCTTCTCAAGAAGCCCGTACGAGCGCTTAACCTTCTGCTTCTCGCGAAGCTGAATCTTGAAGTTTGAAAACGACTGCCGGCCGCGACCATGCTGGCCCGGACCTCCCTCGCGCTTCTCGATGGAACACTTTCCAGTGTAGCAACGCTCACCCTTGAGGAAGAGCTTCTCCCCCTCACGACGACACAAGCGACAAACTGCTCCGCAATACCTTGCCATGACCTACGCCTCTCCTACCTTAAACTCGACGACTCTTGCGTGCGCGGCACCCATTGTGCGGAACCGGCGTGATATCCTTGATCAACGTCACTTGCAGACCTGCAAGGTGAAGAGCCCGCAGCGCGGACTCGCGTCCTGAACCAGGCCCCTTGACGCGAACGCTTACCGTGCGAACGCCGGCTTCCTTAGCCTTGCGAGCCGCGTTATCTCCCGCCACTTGTGCTGCGAACGGCGTCGACTTTCGCGACCCCTTGAAGCCATTGGCTCCGCAGCTAGACGAGGCGATTACGTTCCCTGCCGGGTCAGTAATCGTCACGATGGTGTTGTTGAACGTCGCGTGCACGTGGGCGATTCCCACCGGCACATTGCGCTTAACCTTCTTCTTCTTTGCTGCCGTTGCCGAACCAGCTGTACGTGCCTCTGCCACAAACTTCTCCTTCGAGAGCAATCAAGTAAAAAATAAACTAGGTCTTCGTTGCCGCCTTCTTTCCGGTGATCGGAGCGCGACGCGGGCCCTTACGGGTGCGGGCGTTGGTGCGGGTGCGCTGACCGCGAGCCGGGAGGCCCTTGCGGTGGCGGAGGCCGCGATAGCAGCCAAGGTCCATAAGGCGCTTCATCGAAGCGGCAACCTCACGGCGGAGGTCTCCCTCTACCTTCTCGTGGCGCTCAATCACCTTGCGGATCTTGTCGACCTGCTCCTCAGTAAGGCTGTCCGTGCGAACGGACTCGGCGATGCCAGCCTCCGTGAGGATTTGCTTTGACTTGGATAGACCAATTCCGAAAATGTACGTGAGGCCGCGAACGACTCTCTTGTTGCGCGGAAGATCAACACCTGCGATACGTGGCATGTCCCAAACTCCTAACTACAATTATCCCTGACGCTGCTTATGCTTAGGCGTACGGCTGCAGAACACATAAACCTTGCCTTTCCGCTTGATGACCTTGCAGTGGGCGCAAATTGGCTTTACTGACGCTCTAACCTTCACAACATCTCTCCTAATTAAAGCTTCTAAACTAGCTTCTACGAGCTACAATGAGCCCGAAGTCCTGAATAAAAAGCTAGCCTATACAGGCACTTACCCCTCGGCGGCCGGATACGTCCTGGTAAAACATTCCGAAGGCTTAATGGGCCCCGCTCAAGGACGCCAGATTCTACATATTTCCACAACCATTACAACCCCCCCAGGTCCACAAGTCCCCCGTTTTTTCATGGGTTTTTGGCCCTTTGGAGTAGCCTTACGTAAGACAAGAAGGACCTGACTCTGGGTAAGCCGAGGAGATCCCTTTCCAGGCTTTTACGCCCTTTTCAACCGTCTACAGAGGCAAATATGCGCTCGGAGACGTCCTCTACTGAGCCAACACCGTCGACCTCCCTGAGGGCCCCCTGATTGCGATAAAACTCAGCCACGGGGGCGGTCTGCGTCCAGTAGACCTGCAGGCGTCGCGCAGCAACCTCCGCCGTATCGTCGGTGCGGGCGCCTGCCCCGCCGCGGTGGCGAATGCGGTCAAGCAGCACCTGCTCCGGTACCTCAAGCTGCACCACTCGCGTGAGCGGCGTCTTACTTGAGGCCAAGAAGGCCTGAAGTATTTCAGCCTGAACAACGGTGCGCGGTACGCCGTCGAGCAGGTATCCCTGCGCACAATCGGCCCGCTGCAACCGATCCTCAATCACCTTCATAACGAGCTCATCGCTCACCAGCTCCCCCGAATCGAGGACCGACTTGACCTGATTGCCCAGCGCCGAGCCGGAGGCCACCTGCTCACGCAAGATGTCGCCGGTTGAGATATGCGGAATTCCATACCGCTTGCAGATTAGCACCGCCTGGGTGCCCTTTCCTGCTCCCGGGGGGCCTAAGAGAACGATCCTCATACCAGAGCTCCTCATGAACAACGCGACCAGGCTACCTTCTTGCCAATCGATTCCGCGTGTAGCTCGCAGATCCGACTCCGCTCTTCACCTTTGACGAGCGGGACATAAAGGCCTCGTAGTTTCGGGCAACGAGCATCGACTCGATCTGTGACGCCGTGTCGAGCGTCACTCCCACCACAATCAATACGGCAGTTCCGCCAAACACATACGCGAACTGAGACGCTCCCATCTCAAGGTAGACGATCTGGGGAACGACGCACACCGCAGCGATATAGATGGATCCCCACAGCGTAAGGCGGTTGAGGACCGTGTAAAGATAATCCGCCGTCTCGGCGCCGGGCCTTACAAGAGGGATAAAGCCGCCGTTCTTCTTGAGGTTGTCGGCTACGTCAACGGGATTGAAGACCACCGCGGTATAGAAGTAACTGAAAAGAACGATCAGGGCGACGTATGCAACTTCGTATCCCCACGCTCCTGGCGTAAATAGCTGGCCAAACTGCGACATGCTGAGGCTGGGGACCACTGTCACTATCGTGGCAGGCAGCATCATTATCGCCGACGCGAAGATCGGCGGAATAACTCCAGACATGTTGAGCTTGAGCGGCATGTACTGGGTCTGGGCCACCGTGCTGCGGTTGCCCACCATGCGGCGCGGATACTGGACCGGGATCTTGCGGTGCGACCTCTCCACGAAAATAATTGCGTAGATCGTGAAGAGCGAGAAGAGAAGGATGAACAGCACCGCGAAGGGCGACAGCTCACCCGTTCGTGCCAGTTCAACCGTCGAGCCAAACACAGACGGCATGCGGGCCGCGATGCCAGCAAAGATGATGATGCTCGTGCCGTTGCCAAGCCCGCGCTCGGTGATCTGCTCGCCTAGCCACATGATGAATGCCGTGCCAGCCGTGAGCGTGATTACCGTGATTAACTCAAACTGAAATCCCGGTGTCGCGAGCCCCTTTGACTCAAGGGCACGCGCAATCATGTAGCTCTGGAAGATGGCGAGGAGGATCGTACCGCGCCTGGTGTAGCGCGTGATGATGCGCCGCCCCGATTCACCCTCCTTCTTGAGATTCTCAAGGTACGGGATGCTCGGGGAGAGAAGCTGGATGATGATCGAAACTGTTATATATGGCGATATTCCGAGGGTGAAAATCGAGAACTGCTCGAGCGCCCCACCAGAGAAGAGGTTGATGAGACCGAAAATCGTGTTGGCGTTCTCCTCGAACATGCGCCGGATAGCATCGACGTTCACGCCGGGCGTAGACACGAAAACGCCGAACCGGTACACGGCCAGCATGGAGATAGTGAACAAGAGGCGCTTCTTCAGCTCCGGGATCTGAAACACCTGCGCGATACCACTCATCGAATCCTCACTCGAACATTCATTTCCGTGCGGGCTATTTTACGTGCCACGCACCTCACGGCTTGTGGCCGTTTCGCCCCGCACTATACCCACTCGCCCGGCAAAACGCCCTAGCAAAATAAATTCTCCGCGCAGAAAAAGCCAAAACATCGCCACTCGCGCGCCGGCACCCCGAAATTAAAAACGGCCCTCATGAGGGCCGTTTCGCGCTGCACGGAGGCTGCGCATCTCTGCTGTTGAGAGCTTGATTACGCCTTCGAAGTCAGCAGCTCAACGCTGCCGCCAGCCGCCTCAACGGAGGCCTTTGCGGCCGCCGAGATGGCGTTCACCTTGAGGTGCAGCTTCTTAGTGAGCTGGGTGTTGTCCCCGAGAATCTTAACACCCGCCTTCTTGGCGCTCTTCTTCGCGTAGCCGAGCTCGCGAATCTTTGCGATATCAACGGTTGTGCCGTTCTCCAGGCGCTCGAGCACCGAGAGGCGAACAACGCTGAAGTCGTTGAGACCCTCCACACTCACGCGAGCACGGAAGCCCACCTTCGGGATGCGACGATAGAGCGGTGTCTGACCTCCCTCGAAGCCTGCTCGGATCGTTCCGCCAGAGCGGGCAGTTTGACCCTTTCCGCCGCGACCCGATGTCTTGCCGTGTCCTGAACCCTCTCCGCGCCCGACGCGTGTGCGCGGCTTGCGTGAACCTGGATTCGGCTTAAGCGTGTTTAATGATAATTTCTTGCTGGCCATACGAGACCCCTTCTACATCCTAATACTTCTTAGCTACTTCGCTGGACGAACCTCAAGGAGGTATTCAACCTTCTTGATCATGCCCTGAGTCGCCGCATTGAGCGGAACCTCACGCTGCTTGTTGATGCGGCCCAGACCAAGAGCCTTAATGGTCCTTCTAACCTCTGGAGCCCGCCCAATATCGCTGCGAACCTGCTTGATGATCACCTTGCTCATAGCCATCTCCGCCTTACTACAACTTACCCAATGGCCACCTAGTACGGGTGGTATCCCATTTCCTCAAGCCTAACGCCGCGCACCGCCGCAACAACCTCCGGCTCCTCAAGACCGAGAAGCCCTGCAATGGTCGCCGCGAGAACGTTTTGTGCGGTCGTCGATCCGATGCACTTAGTTCGGATATCCTTGATGCCGCACACGTCCATAACAGCACGAACCGTCGCGCCGGCGATAACTCCGGTTCCCGGAGCGCCAGGCCTCATCACGATCGAAGACGGGCCGAACTTGCCGAGCACGTCATGCGGGATAGTGCTCCCCTTGAGCGGCACCTTGACCAGGCGCTTGCGGGCCTGCTCCGAAGCCTTTCGGATGGCCTCCGGAACCTCAGCCGACTTGCCAAGACCGAAGCCAACATGACCGCGTCCATCCCCCGTTACAACGAGAGCGCTGAAGCTGAAGCGGCGTCCGCCCTTTACTACCTTCGCCACGCGGTTGATGAAGACCGTCTTGTCGGTCAGCTCACCACACTGATCCGAAGTAACCCTGCGCTTATCGAGCGTATCCTTAAAAGCCATATAATCCCCGACTTAAAACTCCAAGCCACCATCCCGAGCACCATCAGCGAGCGCCTTGATGCGGCCGGTGTACAGGAATCCATTTCTGTCAAAAACTACCTTGCTGACCTTCTTCTCCTTCGAGCGGCCGGCGAGCACGATACCAACGGCGCGTGCAGCGAGCACTGACTTTGTGCTTGCCTTGCTGTCCTTTGCCTCTTTGGACAGCTTCGCTACCTCTGCCTGAACCTCCTTGTCGAGGGTCGAGGCGCTCGCAATTGTTGCTCGGCTGTCATCAGCGATCACCTGAGCATAGGTGTGCTTTGAGCTCCTGAAGATCGACAGGCGCGGCCTCTCAACCGTTCCCGACAGCTTCTTGCGGATCCTGAGCTTCTTTCTCTCTCGTGAGGTTGAAGCGACTTTCTTACTCTGCGTTGCCATACGGCACCTTACTCCTACTTCGCTGTAATCCTGCCTACCCGTTACTTCTTGCCGGTCTTGCCCGCCTTGCGCCGGACCTTCTCGTCGGAATACTTAATGCCCTTGCCGAGGTACGGCTCCGGCGGCTGAACTTGGCGAATCTTAGCGGCGAAAGTTCCAACCAACTCGCGATTTGCCGACTCAAGCTCAACCGAATTCTTCTGAACGTTGGCCTTAATCTCCGCCGGTATCTCCATCGAGACCTCGTGCGAAAAGCCGACCGCGAGAACAAGATTCTTGCCCTGTAGCTTCGCAGCGAATCCTACGCCGACGAGCTCAAGCGTCTTCTTCCAGCCCTTGCTCACGCCCAGCACCATGTTATTTATCGTGGCGCGGGTCGTGCCGTAGTCCGCCTTCGACTGGCCGTCACTGCCGGACATCGACACAACTGCCTCGCCCTCTGAAATGTCGACCTTAACGCCGGGGCGGATGCGGTACGACAGCTTGCCCTTGGGGCCCTCTACTGAAACCACGTCGCCTGTGAGAGCACACTTGACTCCCTGGGGTATAACGACTGGCAATTTACCGATACGTGACATGTGACACCTCTACAAACTATCCGAAGAGCGCAATAACTTCGCCGCCGACACGGAGCTTGCGGGCCTCGTGATCAGCCATAACGCCTCTCGACGTCGAGACTATTGCGATGCCGAGACCGCTGCTTACTCGCGGCAGCTTCTCGGCCTGGGAGTACTTACGGCAGCCAGGGCGCGAAACCCGCGTTGCCCTTGCGATAACAGGGCGGCCGCTTGAGTAATACTTTAGGCCAACACGAATGCCCGGGAATCCTTCCTCGGCTTGCACGTGCTCGAAACCCTCGATCAGCCCCTCGCGCTTGAGAACCTCAAGCACGCTCTGGTTGAGCTTGGCCTTCGTCACGACAACCGAGCGGTGCCCAGCGCGCTGGCCGTTGCGAATACGCGTAATCATGTCGGAAATGTGGTCGTTAATCATAGCTTATTCCTTGGCTGCAACCTTGCGAAACGGCATCCCCATGAGCTCCAAGAGCTCCATCCCTTCCTCGTCGGTCCTAGCCGACGTCACAAATGTGACATCAAGGCCGCGAACTACGTCGAGCTTCTCGATTTCAATTTCCGGGAACACGATCTGCTCCTTGATGCCCATCGTGTAATTGCCACGCCCGTCGAATCCCTTGCGCGGAACGCCCCGGAAGTCGCGGACTCGCGGTAGCGCGACGGCGATGAGGCGATCGAGGAACTCATACATCTTCCGCTTGCGCATGGTTACCATTACGCCGATCGGAAGGTTCTCGCGCAGTTTAAACGCCGCGATCGACTTCTTCGAGCGGGTAACAACTGGCTTCTGTCCGCTGATCTGCGTCATCGCATACTCAACGAAGTTTATCGCCTTTGAATTATTGACTGCATCGCGAACGCCCGAGTTAAGAACAATCTTCTCGAGCTTTGGCACCTGCATCGACGAAGAGTAGTTAAACTTCTTCATCAGCGCAGGAACGACCGTCTGCTTATAGTGCTCAGCTAAACGACTCATAACACCCCTACTTAGTTCTTGACTACGAATCCAGAGCGACGAACTTATTGCTCGAAGGATCCCTGTAGCCGCGAACACGCTTTCCATCCGCCGCCGTCTCCTTGCAAAGACGAACCGGCTTCTTCAGTTTCTCGACGTAGTACATCACGTTTGAAATGTGTACTGACTTCTCAACCTGAATCTTTCCGCCCTCTTCTCCAGGGCGGGTTGCGCGCTTATTGCGCGTGAATACGTTGAGACCCTCAAGGATGACCCTGTCGCCCTTTGCCCCAACAATCGCCCTAATCTTGGCGACCTGCCCCTTAATCGGGCGCTTGCTCTTGTTTCCGCCGGCGATCACCATGACCGAATCACCCTTCTTGAGTGCGGTCGGAATTCGCTCGACTATTTTGGTAGACTTCTTCGCAGCCACGTTACACCTCTTCTCTTAACTACAGCACTTCTGGCGCCAACGAGACGATCTTCATGAACTTCTTTCCGCGGAGCTCGCGCGCTACCGGGCCGAAGATACGCGTTCCGATCGGCTCTTGGCTGGCGTTGATGAGCACCGCGCTGTTGTCGTCAAAGCGGATGTACGATCCGTCCTCGCGCGAAACCGGCTGCGCAGTGCGCACAATAACAGCCTTGTGCACCGAGCCCTTCGCGATCTTGGAGTTCGGAATTGCCTCACGAACCGCAACAACCACTACGTCCCCTACGGACGCGTAGCGACGGCGACTTCCGCCAAGCACCTTTACACACACAACCTTCTTGGCGCCGGAGTTATCGGCAACATCAAGAACTGACTTCAACTGGATCATATATCACCGCCTCTAACGATCTCTATCGACTAGTCCGCCTTCACGAGAATCGATTCTACCTTCCAGCACTTGAGCTTGCTAAGCGGGCGGGTCTCAACGATGCGAACGCGATCCCCTACTCCGCACTGGTTTGACTCGTCGTGCGCGTAGAACTTCTTGGTCTTGCGAATAAACTTCCCGTAGGTGGCGTGACGAACGCGGCGCACAACGGCGACCACGATGGTCTTGTCCATCTTGCTGCTCACTACCAGGCCTTCCTGCCGCTTGCGCAGACCGCGCGGAGCCTGAGGCTTCGCCTCGGTGGTCTTCGGTGCCGCGCTCTTCGTTTCTGCTTTCTTTGTTACTGCCATACGTCGTTCCTATCTTCGAATTCTTGTAAGCACTTACGCCTTAGCAGCCTTCTGGGCCAGCTTCGTCTTCACGCGCGCCAGAGCTTTGCGGGTCTGACTCAGAAGGTGCCCCTTTTCAAGCTGCTTTGAGGCCTTCTTGAAGCGAAGTCGCATGAGCTCCTCAGCCAGAGTGTTGGCTTTCTCGTTCAGCGTGCCACGGTCGAAGCCGTCGATCTCTTTCAAAAACTCTTTGCGTTTCATATAGTTACTACCCATTCGCTGCGACCACTGCACCCCGCTCATCCATGCGAAATGAGGGGGCAATATGCCCGCTTCTAGCACTTAAATCAAGCTGCTGCTCCGAACGACAACCTTTGTCTTGATCGGAAGCTTAGCGGCGGCCAGCTCAAGGGCCTCCAGAGCTACCTTGTCTGCCACGCCCGTTATCTCATAAAGGATCCGGCCGGACTTAACCTCGGCAACCCAATGCTCTACTGCACCCTTTCCCTTACCCATACGCACCTCAGCCGGCTTCGACGTGAGGGGCTTATCTGGGTAGACCTTGATCCACACCTTTCCGCCACGCTTAATGTGGCGAACCATCGTCTGGCGCGCCGCCTCAATCTGGCGGTTCGTGACCCAACCGGCTTCCATGGCGCGCAGGCCGTAATCGCCGAACTCGAGGGTGCAACCACGAGTCTCCTTGATCTTCAGATGACGGTACAACTTCATCTGCTTGCGGTAACGTGGCTTCTTTGGCTGCAACATAACTTACTCCAACGAAAAACTATCTCTCAGACGCTTAACACTTAGAGGTTTATAGCCTCTAATGCCTGCTCCTCGCCTGGCGCGAGCTTCTCGCCCTTGAAGACCCAAACCTTCACGCCGATGATGCCATACGTCGTGCTCGCCTCGGCCAAGCCGTAGTCGATATCTGCACGAAGCGTGTGAAGCGGAACTCGACCCTCGCGGCTCGACTCAGTGCGCGCTATCTCGGCACCATTCAGGCGGCCCGATATGCGGATCTTAATGCCCTCTGCACCAACGCGCTGTGCGCGGTTGATGGCCTCCTTCATGGCGCGGCGGAAGTTCACGCGCCGCTCAAGCTGGAAAGCAATCCCTTCAGCAACGAGCTGCGCATCCATATCTGGCTTGCGGGCCTCGATGATGCTTAGGGCCACGTCGCGCTGGACGAGGTTCTTGAGGTCCTTGCGAAGGTCCTCGATATCCTTGCCTTTCTTTCCGATTACCAGACCGGGCTTGGCAGTGAAGATGTTAATCTTGACGCGCGACGCGGCACGCTCGATCTCCACGCGGGAGATACCTGCTGCCTGCAGCTTGGTCTTGACGAACTTGCGGATCTTTACGTCCTCGCCGATGAAGCGCGCGAAATCACGGCCGGCAAACCACTTAGACTGCCATCCCTCGATGATCCCGATCCGCAAACCGCGTGGGCTAACTTTTTGTCCCATATCAGAGCTCCCTTCTTAATCCCTTACTTCTCGCCCAGAACGATCGTCATGTGCGACGAGCGCTTACGAATCGGCGTTGCGCGCCCGTGTGCCGCAGGCATGAAGCGCTTGAGCGTGCGTCCTGCATCCACCCAGCCATTGGTCACCCATAGGCGGTCAACATCAGCGCGAGCGCCCTCGCGAGCGTTCGAGACAGCCGACTCAAGCAGCTCGTAGGCCAGCCTTGCGCCCTTCTTCGGCGAAAAGCGAAGCGCCTGCATAGCCGGCTCCACCTGCTTTCCACGAATGAGGTCGATAACGAGCCGGGCCTTGCGCGGCGAGAGGCGTATGTGCCTCAGCGTTGCCCGAGCAACCTCTGCTTCACTTTGCTTCGTTGTTTTCTTTGACATAATCGCAACCCTTACTTCCTAGGACTGTATCCTTCTTGCGCCACTACCTTACGCAGATGCCGCAGCAGACTTGGCCGAGTGGCCATGGTACGTGCGCGTCGCAGAAAACTCGCCGAGCTTGTGCCCGACCATGTTCTCAGTCACAAACACCGCGTTAAATTTGCGGCCGTTGTGAACGGCGAACGTCAAGCCGATCATATCCGGCGTGATGGTCGAGCGGCGTGACCAGGTCTTGATCGGACCCTTATGCGCACCCGACTTTGCCCTCTCAACCCACTTGAGCACGCTTTTATCTACAAACGGACCTTTTTTAACCGAACGAGCCATATGCCCCCTTCAACTTCTTACTTACGCCGACGAACAATAAACTTCTGGGTACGCTTGTTGGTACGGGTCTTGAGACCCTTGGCCAACAGTCCGGACGGCGAGCACGGATGCCTGCCTCCAGCGCTCTTGCCCTCTCCACCACCCATCGGATGGTCGACCGGGTTCTTCGTCACGCCTCGGTTGTGCGGGCGGCGGTTGAGCCAACGGCTGCGCCCTGCCTTTCCGATGACGACGTTCTGGTGATCCGGATTGCTGACGGCGCCGATAGACGCGTAGCACTCAAGCGATACCTTGCGGGTTTCGCCTGACGGAAGCTTCACAGATGCGTATGACCCCTCCTTCGCGACGAGCTGCGCTGCACCGCCTGCTGAGCGCACGAGCTGTGCGCCGGCGTTCTTCTTGAGCTCGATATTATGAATGTTCTCTCCGAGCGGCACTGACCTAAGCGGAAGCGCATTGCCCGGCTTGATCTCAGCGTCGGGACCTGCGCTTATCACCTGCCCAACCGTGAGGCCCTGCGGGGCAAGGATGTATCGCTTCTCTCCGTCCGAGTAGACCACAAGCGCGATGCGGGCAGTCCTATTCGGATCGTACTCGATCGCCGCTACAGTGCCCTTGATGCCGAGCTTGTCACGACGGAAGTCGATAATGCGGTACCGGCGCTTGTGGCCGCCACCCTTATTGATATTGGTGTTACGGCCGTAGTTATTGCGGCCGCCTGTGCCCGAATGCTTGGCGAGAAGCCCCTTCTCTGGAGTCGTCTTTGTGATCTCCGAGAAGTCGGCCACCGTCAGAAATCGGCGGGTGGGTGTGATTGGTCTGTAATTCTTAACGGCCATGATTTACCTCAAATTGATTACAAGCCCTCTACAAGGTCGATCTTGCTGCCTGCAGCGAGCGTCACGTAGGCCTTCTTGTAGCCAGCGCGCCGGCCGATGCCCTTCATGGTGCGCTTTACCTTGCCCAGGAAGCGGGCAGTGCGAACCGCCTCAACCTTGACGGAAAACACACGCTCTACCGCCTGGCGTATCTCAGTCTTTGTCGCGCGAGGATCAACCTTCATCGTGACAGTCCGACCGCTTGCGCCTACCAGGGCTCCCTTCTCCGTTATAACCGGAGCGAGCAGCACTGCGTAGTCATTTACGGTCGCCTTTTCAGTAGTTGCTTTCTTCTTAGCCATACGTCTTTCCTCTTCCGCCCATTACGCCGACTTGCCAACTCGTGCCTCAAGCTCGCTGAGCGCTGCACGCACGCAGAGAACTTTAGTGCTATTAACGAGGTCGTACACGTTGACGCCTGCCGTCGGGGTGACCGTTACTCGCTCAATGTTCCTCAGGGCGAGCGCGAACTTGTCGCGCTGATCCGATGCCTCGTTCGGGACAATCACGAGAAGCTTTTGGCCCGAAACGCCTATCTCCTTGAGGAGCTTAACCGCATCGCGGGTCTTGCCGGTTGCGCTATCCATTCCCTCAAGAACCATGAAGCCTTCCTCAGACGTCTTGGCCGATAGGGCCGACGCGAGTGCGCCCTGTCTCATCTTCTTTGAGAGGCGGAACTCATAGCTTCGCGGCGTTGGGCCGTGCACAACTGCACCACCGACCATGAGCGGAGATACGCTCGAGCCTGCGCGGGCACTGCCCGTTCCCTTCTGCTTGAACGGCTTCTTCTTGCCGCCCTTGATCTCGCTGCGGGTGAGCACATCGTGCGTTCCGGCGCGGCGCTTCGCGCGCTGCCAGCGGACCGTTCCATGAACGAGCTCCGTCTTAACCGTCGCGCTGAAGACGCTCGGTGTAAGGTCCACCGTGCCATTCTCCTTGCCCGCGGAATCGAATACCTTTGCGTTTACCTTTTCAGAAGCCATTGCTTAGTACCTCCATCGCCCTTGTGCGTTACGCCTTAACTGCCTTGCGAATCACAACGAGGCTACCGCGTGCCCCCGGGATGCCGCCCTTAACCAAGAGGATATTGTCCTCCGCACGAACGCCGACCACGGTAAGGTTCTGAACGGTAACGTTCTCGCCTCCCATGCGTCCCGGCATGCGCTGGTTCTTAAACACACGCCCTGGGAACTTGCGGCAACCGATAGCTCCTACGTGGCGGCGCACCTCGTGCGTACCGCGCGTCATCGGCTGTCCCTTAATATGGTGTCGGCGAACGACGCCCTGGAAGCCGCGACCGATCGACACGCCAGAAACGTCAACCGTTTCGCCGTCCTTGAACACGTCAGCCACCTTGACCTCCTTGCCCACCTCGGCCCAACCGAGCCCCTGGGCATCGCAGCGCACCTCCTTCACGTGGTAGAAAGCGCCCTGGCCGGCCTTCTTGAATTGGCCCTGCTCTGCCTTCGTGCAGCGCTGTGACTTCTTCGGCTCGAAGCCGAACTGCACAGCCGTGTAGCCATGCACGTCAACGCCCCGCACGTCGAGCACGTAGCACGGCCCGGCTTGGATGATCGTTACTGGAACGCTGTGGCCCTCTGGCGTGAAGATTTGGGTCATTCCAAGCTTCTTGCCTAATAGCCCCTCAGGGAAGTGTTTTGACGACGTCATGTGAGGTACCCCTCGTTAAATCTTTTTCAACTCGCTCTACTGAAGCTTGATCTCAACATCGATTCCGGTCGAGAGCTCAAGCTTGCCCAGCTCATCTATGGTCTGCTGAGTGGGCTCAAGGATGTCTAAGAGGCGCTTGTGCGTCCGGATCTCAAACTGCTCACGCGACTTCTTGTCGACGAACGGCGAGCGGTTTACCGTGAACTTCTCAATGCGCGTCGGAAGAGGAATGGGTCCCGCAACGCGCCCGCCAGTCCTGCGAACGGTCTGCACGATCTCTCCCACGGCTGAATCCAACAGCTTGTGGTCGTACCCCTTAAGTCGAATCCTAATTAACTGCCCGCCAATCATGGCTCATCCTCTCTTTCACTATTAGAAACTCTTTGAATCAAAACCCTAGTATAACCCGTGGAGGCGGACGGATGCCCGCCTCCACGTTTCCGCTGAGACTACTCAACGATCTCAGTAACAACACCCGAACCTACCGTCTTGCCGCCCTCGCGAATGGCGAAACGAAGGGTCTTCTCGATGCCGATCGGCTGATACAGCTCAACGAGAAGGTTGATGTTGTCGCCCGGCATCGCCATCTCAACTCCGTCCGGGAGCTTGATGGAGCCAGTTACGTCCGTCGTCCTAAAGAAGAACTGCGGGCGGTAGCCGGTGAAGAAAGGCTTATGACGGCCACCCTCTTCCTTCTTGAGGATGTATGCCTCAGCCTTGAACTTCTTGTGCGGCTTGACGCTGCCCGGCTGGCAAAGGATCTGCCCGCGCTCAACGTCATCACGCTTGAGACCACGAAGGAGGCAGCCGACGTTGTCGCCAGCATGTCCCTCGTCGAGAAGCTTCTTGAACATCTCAACGCCCGTTACAACAGTCTTGCTGGTGTCGCGGAGGCCGACGATCTCGACTTCCTCGCCTACCTTGATCTTACCGCGCTCGATACGGCCGGTTGCTACCGTTCCGCGTCCTGCGATTGAGAACACGTCCTCAACCGGCATCAGGAAAGACTTGTCGATGTCACGCTGCGGAACCGGGATGTACTCGTCGATGGCCGCAAGGAGCTTATCAAAAGCCTGCGTTCCGATCTCGCTGTTCTCGCCGTTAAGCGCCTTGATGGCAGCGCCACGGATGACCGGGGTCTCAGCGCCTGGGAAGCCGTACTCCGTGAGGAGGTCACGAACCTCCATCTCGACGAGGTCAAGAAGCTCAGCATCATCAACCGTGTCAACCTTATTGAGGAAGACGACGATCTTCGGAACTCCTACCTGGCGGGCAAGAAGGATGTGCTCACGAGTCTGCGGCATTGGGCCGTCAGATGCGCTTACGACGAGGATAGCACCGTCCATCTGGGCAGCGCCGGTGATCATGTTCTTAACGTAGTCCGCATGGCCCGGGCAATCTACGTGGGCATAGTGGCGAGTCGCAGTCTCATACTCTACGTGAGCGCTGGCGATCGTTACGGTCTTGGAATCGTCACGGACGGTCCCGCCCTTAGCGATATCCTTGTACGACTTAACGGTTGCAAGGCCCTTCGCTGCCTGAACAGACACGAGAGCTGCGGTCGTTGTCGTCTTACCGTGGTCTACGTGACCGATGGTGCCGACGTTTACGTGCGCCTTGGTTCTATCAAATTTCTTAGCTGACATGCTTCTCTCCGGTTTTAGTTAAACAACACACCATTACAGTTATTTACTTCTTCACAACGCTCTCGGCTACGTGCGTCGGCACGGGCGCGTAGTGATGGTACTCCATAGTGAAGGTGGCTCGCCCCTGAGAGTTTGAGCGAAGGTCCGTTGAATAGCCGAACATCTCGGCCAACGGCACCTCACACTTCACCGTCTGAGCGCCGGCTCTCGGCTCCATGCCGAGAATTCGGGCACGTCGTCGGTTCAGGTCACCCACGATATTGCTGACGAAATCATCCGGGCAGACAACCTCTACCGCCATCACTGGCTCAAGAAGCTGAATCTTCGCCTTGTTGCAAGCATCCTTAACGCACATGGAGCCTGCTATCTTGAAGGCGATTTCGCTCGAGTCGACCTCGTGGAAGCTTCCGTAATAGAGCGTCACCCTCATGTCGATAACCGGGAACCCTGCGAGGATACCTCCTTCGAGGGCCTCCACGACTCCCTTCTCGACTGCTGGGATGTACTCCTTCGGGATCACACCTCCCTTAACCTCATCAACAAACTCAACTCCCGAGCCCGGCTCGAGCGGCTCTACGCGAAGAAGAACGTGGCCGAACTGTCCGCGACCTCCGGTCTGCTTGGCATACTTGCACTCAGCCTCGGCCTTTTTAAGAATCGTCTCGCGGTATGCAACTTGTGGCTTGCCCACCGTGGTATCGACGCCGAACTCACGGAAAAGGCGCTGCTTGATGATGTCCAGGTGGAGCTCGCCCATCCCCGCAATGAGGGTCTGGCCCGACTCTTTGTCGACGCTCACCTTAAGCGACGGGTCCTCCTTCGCAAGCTTCATGAGCGAGAGGCCCATCTTCTGCTCGTCCGCCTTGGTCTTTGGCTCCATGGCGATGCTGATAACCGGTGCTGGTGCGTGAATGCTCTCAAGCACAATCGGGTTGTCTATATCACAGAGCGTGTCGCCTGTGATGGTCTCCTTGAGACCTACAGCAGCGCCGATATCGCCTGCCTCAACCTCCTTAACCTCCTCACGCTTGTCCGCATGCATGCGCACAACGCGCCCGATGCGCTCCTTCTTGTCGCGAGTCGAGTTGAGAACGCCGGTCCCGGCGGTTACAGTGCCCGAATACACGCGGAAGAACGTAAGAACTCCAACGAAAGGATCGGTAATGATCTTGAACGCTAGCGCGCACATCGGAGCTGAAGGGTCGGTCGCTCGCTCAATATGAACAACTTCCTTCTTTGTTGGGTCAGTTCCCGTGACCGAAGGAATATCGAGGGGGCTCGGCAGGTAGTCGACCACTGCGTCGAGAAGCTGCTGAACGCCCTTATTCTTGAAGGCGCTGCCGCACAACACGGGGAAGAACTCCATCTTGATAGTTCCCTTGCGGATTGCCGCCTTCATCTCCGGCACCGTAATGGTCTCGCCAGCCATGTATTTCTCCATACAGGCCTCGTCAGCTTCGGCAATGCACTCAAGAAGGTATTCGCGGGCCTTTCCAGCCTCTGCGCGAAGCTCCTCCGGAACGTCGATAACATCAAACTTTGAGCCCTTGGCCTCGTCCTTGAAAACGATTCCCCTCATCTCGACGAGGTCGACCATACCAAGGAAATCGCTCTCAGCTCCGATAGGAATCTGAATCGGGCAGGCTTTCGCTCCGAGCTTCTCGCGTATTGACTCTACGCCGCCCTTAAAGTCCGAGCCGGTGCGATCCATCTTGTTGATGAAGCAGATGCGCGGGACGTTGAACTTGTTGGCCTGGCGCCATACGGTCTCGGACTGTGGCTCAACGCCGCTTACTGCGTCGAAAACGGCACAAGCTCCGTCCAGTACGCGCAGCGAGCGCTCGACTTCAATTGTGAAGTCCACGTGGCCTGGGGTGTCGATAATGTTGATCTGGTGCTCAGGAAACTCGCCTGTCGAACCCTTCCAAGTGCAGGTCGTTGCAGCAGAGGTAATCGTGATACCACGCTCCTGCTCAAGTTCCATGTAGTCCATCGTAGCCGCGCCTTCGTGCACTTCACCGATCTTGTAGTTGATGCCGGTGTAGAAAAGAACGCGCTCAGTTGTGGTCGTCTTGCCAGCATCGATGTGGGCCATGATGCCGATGTTACGAACTTTGCTTAAATCTCTCTTTGCCACAAAAATCTCTCCAAACTAGCAGGCGCTCATCCGAATGCCCGGAACCGTACTACCACCTAAAATGCGCGAAGGCCTTGTTTGCCTCGGCCATGCGATGCGTGTCCTCACGCTTCTTGACCGCTGCGCCACGATTCTGCGTCGCGTCGAGAAGCTCGTTTGCAAGGCGCTCAGCCAGGCTACGCTCGCCACGACTAGCAGCAGCTTCCTTAAGCCAACGGAGGGCCAACGACTGAGCACGCTCGGCACGAACCTCGGTCGGAACCTGGTAGGTAGCGCCACCAACACGGCGAGAGCGAACCTCAACCATCGGCTTGATGTTGTTGAGTGCCTTGTGGAAGGTCTCAACAGCGTCGGATCCGGTCTTCTTACCGATAGTGTCCAGGGCGCCGTAAATCGCGCGCTCTGAAACACCCTTCTTGCCGCTCTCCATGATGACGTTGATGGCCTTGCCAACAACGATATCCCCGTAGCGTGGGTCTGCCTGAATCTCTCGCTTAAAATCGCGCTTCTTACGTGACATAGCTTCCTCTTACCGAAAACTTACTTAGGCCTCTTAGCGCCATACTTAGAACGGCTCTGCTTGCGGTCCGCAACTCCATGCGCCTCAAGCTTTCCACGAACGATGTGGTAACGAACTCCCGGAAGATCCTTCACACGACCTCCGCGAATAAGAACTACCGAGTGCTCCTGAAGGTTATGCCCGACGCCAGGAATATAGCTCGTTACCTCCATGCCGGTCGTAAGGCGCACGCGGGCAACCTTGCGAAGGGCTGAGTTGGGCTTCTTCGGAGTCTGCGTGTACACACGCGTGCACACTCCACGGCGTTGCGGGCAGCGCACGAGTGCTGGCGACTTGCTCTTTGCGCGCTTATTGCGGCGGCGACTTCGGACTAACTGATTAATAGTTGGCATTTCCAGCCCTATCCCTTAACTATTCCCTTACCTTCACGACCCCCGCACGGGGACCGCGCTCTCACCGCTTTTCTCCGCACCGAGCGCCCCGAAAAACGGGCTACTCGAACAGAGCTTAGCGAGGCGGCGTGAGTATCATATTTCACGCGCGATTCAAATAGCTGGACCCTCGCGGATCACTATCAAACCGTCGCCCCGAAGAGCTCTTGTCTGGCGTAGACCACCCCGTAAGGCGACCGCACCTAAAACAGCGAGCTCAGCGTCTTTAAAAATCTGCTTTTCCCCGGTCAGAATGGTTTTACCGACAAGCAGGTAAGCCCTCAATCCTACTGGACTTGGACCCCCTCCTGAGAGCACCCTATGCAGGGCCCTCACCGGTGCCGCGCCTTACTATCCGTAAGCTTCGGCCCCTTCTGGCAACTCTTCCGCGAAGATGATACCCACCGGGAACGGCAGCGCATCTTGTGTAACCAGCTAAAACAACTCGATTTAGCGATTACAAGCCCTTCAGCAACGCGACCCCTCGAGAAGCTCGGGGCAAGGGCGCGAAAACTCGTTGCGGTGGGCTAAGTATCATGCTGGCCTAAGTGAGTCAAGTTTCGCTACGCTCTAGCTTTGAGAACTGGAAAAGCCACCGTGCAGGGCTAAGATCGCTTCGGATACAGCCCCAGAATCAAATCCTCCAGCGCCTCCGCCCGCTTCACGGCAAGCGGCTTTATTCCCCGCCGCCACCCCTGAATGCGCCCCTTTAACGCTCTTGTCACGGAGGGGGAAGGCACCGACAGCTGCTTGGCGGCGCGATGCACGACATCATCGAATACCAATGGCGTCCCACGCGGGTAACCTTCTTCGATAACCCGCATGACGCTGCGGTAAAACGGAACGGAAGCTGTTAGCTCAAGGCCCGTTGGCCCCCGCTTCGCAATCTTTTGCTGCTCCTGCGGCGAGAATAGGCCCGGCAGCCGCGCATTCAGCTTCGAAAGCTCTCCGACGCCCCTGATGATGATTCTCGTTGCGTTCCCTTGCTTAGCAATCAGCGGGAATATCCCCTCAAGGTACAGAGCACACGCCACGGCCTTTATTATGTTCTCCTGCTCGGTGCGGCCCACAGCAACGAGCATCTTATTCAAGTCCTTCTCTGCCGAGCAAAATTGGAAGAAGCCCTCAAGAAATGCGAGGCAGTGTTCCGGGTAGCGGAGGAGCGCGAACGGCGGGAGGGGATTTGTTGAGCGTTCCGCAATTCCAAGGCGCTCAAAGAGGTCTTTCACCAGCGCCGTGCGCGAAACCTGCAGCACGTGCCGACTGCCGTTTTTAGTCGGTGCTGGGAGCTCTGCCCCGAAAACATCCATGAGCCGACCGCGCATCTCGTAAACCTTCGCAGCTTCCTCATGCCTAAAGAAGAGGCCATGGTCGCGCGAAAACAGCCGCATCCCTCCAAAAATAGCCCCAACAACATAGCTGATCTTTTCGTCCAAGCAGGTGGGCATGCGATACGAGCGATTCGAGAGATCGAGGGAGCTCCTGGCGATGGCCTGGGGAAGCTTCTGGTCCAAGATCCAGTTCTGTGTTGGCAAGCCCGTTAGCTCACCAATCCCTTTGACAGAGAGCCCCCGAACGTACAGGGCCACCGCTAGGCGGAGCTCCTGCATCTCGCGCGCCCACGCCGACTCCCTTTCGGCAAGCTGGGATGGACTACGCTCAAGAACCCGGGTTCTTGCCGTCTCTACAGCCTCGGCAGTAGCCGAAAGGAGCGAGACTCCCCGCGTCTCCCGAAAGCGGGTGGCTGCCCTGCTAAGCGGATATCCCCCGTAGCGCGTCACAGAGTCAGGCAGGGTTTTTTCCTGAATCCTTGACTGCATGCTTTCACCTGTGAGGCGGCGAATTTCTTTCCACGAGACGCCACGCCGATACAGTTCAAAGGCCCGAACGAAGCGGTCACAGTCCTGTTTGATTTGCTCGGCTTCTTCGGTGCGGGGGTTGCCATCAAATGCCTTGAGGCGCTTGAGAGTATTGAGCGCTAGGGCCCGCCTCTCATGGCACACCGCTATTCGCTCCTGGCTTAGATCCTCACGCTCCCGGAGCTCGTGCGCCGTGCGCTGCAGGTTAGCGTAGCGGCAGATCGATGAGGGCACAGCACCATATAGCCACGAGCGGGCCTCATGAGCCACCTCTGCTTGAACCTGGCGCACAAACTTCCCCGCACGAGCCATCTCAAGCGCACCTTCAAATTGAGAAAGCTCGCGGTTGACCGAGTCCAGCAGAGCACCCCGGTCTTGCTCCGGATAAAGCTGCAGGTTCTCGCACGCCTTTGAATAGCTCTCGCGGACCAGTTTGGCGTGCTGGTCGAGGGCCTGGAGGCGATTCGGGGGATTTCGTTGGAGCATCGCTGCTACTGTAAGGAGAATCCTCCAGGCGAGCAATCCCGGTGACCACCTCGGAACTCCCCTCCCCGCAAAGCCCGTATTGGTGACACCTGTCGTAATCTGATCCGCATCCCGCTCTCTAAGCATGCGCGGATATGGCTTTTTCCCGCAGGCGAAAAGTGTGAAAGTGGCTTTGGAATTTACGTGTTCTCAAGGAGTCATGTCACTCTCTCAACCCGTCGGTCCCAACGCCCGGTCAGCGGTCGCAGCCAATCAAGCGATCGTCGCAGCCGCCCGCGAACGCGGCTCAGCGCTCAATGTGCTGATGGCCGAGACGCGCTGGGAAGGCCTCCAGCTAAACGTCAAGGAATACTCCCGCCTGGTGGGGCTGGACGCCGGGACCCTGCAGCGGCTTGAGCGCTCGCCGACCCCCCCGGACATCGAGACTGCCGACCGGATCCTGTCGTTTTGGAGATCTCAGGGGCTTCCCCCTCTTACGATCGACAGAGCGGCGAGGCTGTGCGCTCAAGACAATGGACGGAACGTCGGGCAGTTTTTCAGGCGGCTCGCCCTCGTCGTTGGAATGAGCAACTTCGAACGAGACGCGGAGATGGGGCGCCGCAACCTCACCAAGCTAGTTCATCGCCCCTGCCCTTACGGCCTGTCACGGGGCCAAGGGCTGATACGCAAGGTGCTGCCCGTGGACTCGCCGTTGCGGGAGCAGCTTCTTCAAGAATACACCCTTACCTGGCGCAACCACATGAAGGGGTTCCTCACCCAGACTGGCGCTCCCGCACCTATGGTGCAGCTGCACTTGGCGGTGAGGGAGCATGAGCTCTCGCAAGTCCGCATCAAGGGCATCCTCGTGACGGCTGGCGTTCGGGCGCGCGACGGCATCACGCGGCTTTTTCACTTTCAGCCGGTTCCGTGGGTCGTTGCCGAGCCGCTGGCCGCCATCCTCTTTCCTCCCAATGAACTGTCCGCCCTCAAGAGCAGATGGATGGCCGAGGTTGAGCCCCAAACCCAGCGCAAGAGCTTCGCCCAGGGCGTGCGCCAAGGCAAAGAGACTTTCGGCCTCTCCAACGCCATCATCGCTGAGGCCCTCGGCGTTCGCAAAACCTGGGGCATCTCTCCAGCCGAACAGGTCAACCGCATGTTGCGCGGCTACGCGGAGATGTTTTACATCGCGCCACCCGCCCTGGTGGCCTTTCTCGTTACCACCGGGGGAAAACCTCCAACGAGGCTCCAGAGCCTGCAGGCCATCAGCCTAGCACAGCGGCTGTACAAGGATCGCGCGCTGGTTTTGGCATCGGCTAAACCGCGCCTCCCCCGGGAGACGATTGCTCTCAGGCTCACTCGGGAGTCCTGGGGCGTGTCGGCGGAACAGCTTGCAGTCAAGATCGGCGCTCCCTTCACGGCCCTCTCGATCGAAGCCCTAGAGAGAGGCAAGCTAAGGTCAACACGAACTGACCGAGACAACCTCCGCGCAGCGGTTTTCGAGATTGGACAGGCGCGCCTCGATGTGGCGCTTCAGAACTTGCGGGCGATCCGACGCAGGGCAACCACTGAAACCCGCCGCCAACTCGATCCAAAAACGGCTGCCAATCTCGCCCGCTTTGCTGCGGCACGCGCCGGAGGGTTTCAAAAGCTCTCCTTGCGCACCCGCAACGATGACCGTTCCATGAGGCCGTCGGATGAAGTAACGCTCAGCAAAATCGCCAAAGGAGAGATCGTCCCTTCCTTGCCGGTGCTCGCGCGGATCGCTCATGCCACAGATATTTCTCTCTCACCGCACGTCCGGGCTGACTGGCAGCTTCAATTCCCGGCCTATTTGCACCGAACGATACCCCAATTCGCTACGGACATCCGCTCGCGAGCGCTGCGCACCCTCATCGCACAGCGCTATCCGTCCGTGCGCCACTGCGCCCGGGACCTCTTCTCGGATCTTCCCGAGCGGCAGATAACTCACGTTCTGCGCGCCCTCGGCCGAGGAAAAGCAAACATCCCCTCCGTTTCCCACATTATGCCAATCCTGCTCGAACGGCTGCTACTCGACGTTCCGGAAGGACAGCGCCGCTTTGTCGACCAGCTCTTTGAGCGCGGGGGCGACCTGGCGCTGGCGCGCGAGCACTTTGAGCAGGCTCATGGCGCACAGCTTTTAGCTGGCGATGCGATCGGAGCTACGCAGGCTGAGTTGCGCGACGTCGGAGTTCGCGCCGGCTCTTCATAGGCGCTTACAGGCGAGCCCCCCTGTCGGCCAAAGCAACGCAGCGGCACAAAACAAAAAAAGCGGGGCGCCATCCCCTCTAGGGAATGGCGCCCCGCCCTCCAGAAGCTGCGGATGCAGCCCTAGCAGCTAGAAGAGACCCTGAAGGCTCTCAAGGGAGCTTGGGCCCACCTTGTAGCTCTCCTGAGGCTTCTTGGCCTCAAGCTCCTCGCCCTCTACACGGACCTGGCGGGTGGCGTAAGCCGCCACACCTGAACCGGCCGGGATAAGGCGTCCCATGATGACGTTCTCCTTCAGGCCGCGAAGGTGATCCACCTTCCCGGACACCGCCGCCTCAGTGAGAACCTTGGTAGTCTCCTGGAAGGAAGCAGCCGAGATGAAGGACTCCGTCGAGAGCGCCGCCTTGGTGATTCCAAGGAGAAGAGGCTCGTAGTTAGCCGGCTTGCCACCGTTTGCAACGACCTTCTGGTTCTCATCCATAACACGGAAGCGCTCGACATTGTCGCCAACGAGGAAGTTGCTGTCCCCAAACTCGCTAATCTTAACGCGCTTGAGCATCTGGCGAACGATTACCTCGATGTGTTTGTCGTTAATGCGCACGCCCTGGAGACGGTAGATCTCCTGCACCTCGTTTACGAGGTAGCCGGCAAGCGCCTTCACTCCCTCGATTCGCAAGATGTCGTGGGGATTAACCGAGCCATCGGTGAGAACCTCACCTGCCTTGACGCGGTCACCCTTTTGGACCGAGATGTGCTTCGTCTTGGCAACGAGGTACTCACGCGGCTCGCCGATGTCCGGCGTAACGATGATCTTGCGCTTACCGCGGGAATCCTCTCCGAAATCAACGATGCCATCGACATCGCTAACAACTGCTGGATCCTTCGGCTTGCGCGCCTCAAGAAGCTCAACAACCCGCGGAAGACCGCCGGTGATATCCTTGGTCTTCGTCGTTGCGCGCTCTCTCTTGGCGATGACGTCACCGGCATCGATGTCCGAGTTATGCTCGACGACCAGGCGCACGCCAACCGGGAGGTTGTACACGCGAGTGTCGCCGCTCTCACCGTGGATAACGATGCGTGGACGGAGGTCGCTGCTCTTATCCTTCGCCTGAATGATTTCGCGCTCCACGAATCCGGTGCGCTCGTCTGTGCGCTCCTCCATCGTGTACTCGCTCACATCAACCCACTCAACGCGGCCTGCAAGCTCGCTCAAGATAGGAATAGTGAACGGATCCCACTCTGCGATAAGCGCCCCTGCCTTGACCTCTTGGCCGCCCTCAACACGGAGACGGGCTCCGTACACGAGAGGATGGCGCTCGCGCTCACGGCCATCAGCCTTATCAACGACAAGAACGTCGCTCTTGCGGCTCATCACTACGGACGTGCCATCACGACGTCGCGCAACACGCACGCCCTCGAGCTGAATCTGTCCGCCATAGCGCGACTCAAGCGAGGTCGACTCTGCACGACCAAGCGCCGCTCCTCCGATGTGGAACGTTCTCATGGTGAGCTGGGTTCCCGGCTCTCCGATCGACTGGGCGGCAATTACTCCGACCGCCTCTCCGATGTTCACAAGATGCCCTCGGGCGAGGTCACGGCCGTAGCACAGCGCGCAAACGCCTCGCTGCGCCTCACAGGTGAGCACTGAGCGAATGAAGACCGTATCAAGTCCTGCTGCCGTAATCTTGGCGGCAAGATCCTCATCGATCTGCTGGTTGCGCTCAACGAGCACCTCGTTAGTGATCGGGTCACGAACGTCCTCTGCGGCAACGCGGCCGAGGATGCGGTTAGCGAGCGACTCGATCTCCTCGCCGCCCTCCACGAGCGCCGAGACGTCGAGAGCCTCTGCCGTTCCGCAATCAATCTCCGATACGATACTGTCCTGCGCCACGTCCACGAGCTTGCGGGTCAGGTAACCCGACGACGCGGTCTTCAGCGCGGTGTCGGCAAGACCCTTGCGGGCACCGTGCGTCGACACGAAGTACTGCAATACCGTGAGGCCTTCACGGAGGTTAGCCTTAATCGGCTGCTCAATGATGGAGCCGTCCGGCTTCGCCATGAGTCCTCGCATTCCGCCGAGCTGGCGTATCTGCTGGCTCGATCCGCGAGCACCTGAGTCAGCCATGATGAAGATCGGATTGAACGACGGCCCGCGCTTAGTCTCGCCAGACTCGCTCTTATACTCGGCCGACGAGATCGTCTCCATCATGTCCTCGGCGATGCGATCGCCGACGTCTGACCAGATATCGATAACCTTATTGTAGCGCTCACCGGCCGTTACGAGACCTTCGCGGTACTGGCTGTCGATCTCGGCAACCTTCTTGTCAGCGTCCCCAAGGAGCACCTTCTTGCCGTCCGGAATAACCATGTCCTGGACACCGATTGAGATGCCAGAAAGGGTTGCAAAGAAGTAGCCGTTATCCTTGAGCTTGTCGGCGAGAAGCACCGTCGCCTTGTTGCCGGCAACACGGAAGCACTCGTCGATCAGCTGCGAGATCTCCTTCTTCTTCATCACCTTGTTGAAGTTGGAGAATGGGAGCACTCGAGGACAGAGATGATAGAGCAGCACTCGACCAACGGTGGTCGCGTGGATCTCCCCATCGATCCTGCACCGCATCTTCGCCTGAAGGTGAGTCTCGCCTGACTGCCAAGCAAGCCATACCTCGTCGGTGTTCGAGTAAGCCTTATTCTCGCCAAGCGCGAAGGGCCGCTCACGAGTCATGTAGTAGAGGCCAAGAACGATGTCCTGCGACGGCACGATGATCGGCTTGCCGTTCGCCGGCGACAGGATGTTGTTCGTCGACATCATTAAGACGCGCGACTCAACCTGCGCCTC
>CANIHJ010000015.1 GCA_947467385.1 Deltaproteobacteria bacterium
TCTTCGTGGCCGTCGTTATCCCCATCTCGGTTGTTCTCATACCCATCATCGCCGTCATCAACGCCGTCTCCGTCGGAATCCGAGTTGCATGAGTTGCTTCCGATAGAGTCCTCAATGAAATCAGGAACCCCATCTTCGTCTGAGTCCGTCCCACGAATCGCCGCCTTTAACTCATTCTTCTGAGATACGCTTAAGCGCTTGACCTTCCGCTTCAGGTCCTTGAGGTCCTTCTGAACCTTTCGGGCTGCGGACCTCGCCGCACCAACCTTTGATTCTGCCTGCGCAAACGATGTGACGCACAGGGCCGCCGCGATAAGGGCTACTATGAACCGTGACATATGCTCTCCTGTAGGTTGACTATCTCAAACATGATAGGCACCGCCTTGGGCCGCCACAAGGATTAAATGAGGGTCCGGGGGCTGAAATCAGGGTGACGTATGGCACAGCCTGTGGCTCTGCTCTTCCAATACATGTGCGCCCGCAGCAGGTTAGGTGTCATGCCTCGCGCTACGGGAACCGCATCGTGCTACGCCCATCGTGCTCAACCGCAGCAGGTGGAGAACGGCCACAGTAGCGCCTGCTTTGGTATCACTTCAAAACCGAGCTCAACACCTTGTAAGCCGCATCCTCTCGCACCTCATCAGCGCCGGATTGTGAAATCGACTGGAGGGCTGTTTCTGGTCTGCCCAAGGCTGAACGGCGGGTTCTGTGTTGAGATGTCAACCTGGTAGGACGTAGCATACTGTCCAGGAGAAAGGTTTCGCAGCGAGATGCGGTTGTTTCGGCTGCGAACAATGGACGAAACCCCAGATAGCTGGGCGTCGTCCGACATAATCGCCGCTCCTTTTGTGCCAGGTTTCTTTTGGTAGCGAAACACGTAGGTGACGCGAAGTTTCTTGAGCGCCTTCCGGGCAACTGCCGGCGAGAGCCCCTTCTTGAGCAGGAACGCTAGCGCCTTCTGTGCGGCGCTGCTTGAGAGCGTTGGCTTGACGCGCGCGGCCGTAATCGTGGCCGTTTTCCCCGCGACCTGTACCGTTGGCTTTGGTAGGTTCCCGCTGCCCGGCTGAACCGGAATCGCAGTAGGCGTGGAGGTTGCCGTCGGAGTTGGCGTTGGATTACCCGCCCCGCATACAACGGGCGCGGCTCGATCTGACAGCTCCGAAACGATATCGATCCTTCCACGATTGCTTCCGTAGCCCGGAGATCCAACGATAATGACCGGATGAACCCCGAAGTTAGAGCCGCCCGGCGCTATCTGCCCGGTGCATGTTACGCCCCCCCCGAGCACCGAGCCTTGCTCCTGGTTGGGGTCCTGAACGCAGTTATTGTACTGGTACGCCTCCGTGCAGAGGTTTTGAGCCTGAAAGAATATTCCAACGGATCCACCTGTGGCGCTCTCGGATCGGTAGCTAGCGAAAACCGCATCGGCCCCCGTGAAGAGGTTCGGAAAAGATGAGTTCTTGAGGTGCCGAAGGGTCTTGCCGAAATCAGTCGAGGTCCCGTCTCCCGTGCGGGTAACTTCGCACATCAGCGCCGGCGATGCCGACATCGAGTAAATGCTGATAGCTCCAGCACCCGAACTCGCGCCGGGACGTCCCATGGCCCAATAGACAGAGTTTAATTCCGTCGCCAACGCCGCCCCCGCCTGCTCGGTACCCGAGCCGGAGACGTAGGCGCCCGAACCTCCTCCAGTGATAGCCACATAGCCGTCGCTGTTGTTTAGGCTTGGAGCTCCGATCAAAATGTCGCTCTCGCCATCGCTGTCAACATCAGATGAGGCCTCCGCGAGCGAGGCGGCCCAGGTGCCTGTTCCGAAATGCGAGTGAGCAGAAACATTGGCAAAACTACACACGCCGGGAGCGGCGAGGACCATCACAAGCGCCCTCGTCTCATTCGAATCTGGAAGCCCGGCGATCACGTGGGATAGGGTCGTCCCAGTCAAGACCCGCTGGCCGAGAAGCACCTTTCCTACACCAGGCGAAGCCCATTGGTAGGACCCGCACTGCAAGTACGTCCCATTTGGCTGGCTGAAGAAAGCCCACAACACGTGGTTTATCCCGATTTCTGTCGTCTCGCCGATGACAAGGTCGTCCTTGCCATCGCCGTTTATGTCGGAGACGAAGGCGATGGATGTTCCGAAGTTGTAATTATTGGCGGGGGACGGCGAGCTCAATGTCTGGATGAGGTTGGGAGACTCGCCTACGGAGTAAATGTATACGCGCCCCTGGCCATTCTCCGCCTCTGGCGCACCTATCGCAAAGTGAGAGACGTCGCCCGTATTTGCCCCGTCGCTGCATGCCATTGCCGCGCCGAATCTTCCGCCCGCAACGGGCCCGGTTACCGAGGCCAAGGTGTCGAAGTATGTTTGGGGACCTGCATGCGAGGATCTCGGACATGCCAAGAGCCACGCTACGCTGAGCAATACAAGGCTACAGCTTGGCCGGAAGAGGGACCCCATAGTGTGAGAGGTCGGCCAGATAGCTGAATATCTTGAGGCATAAAAGGGGAAGAGTCGCAGCCTTCGCGCGAAATTCGGGCAGAATCCGTCAACTTATCTGCGAAACTCATGAGAATTCAACGAGGACGGCGCCGCCTTGGACCTCCTGACCCTTCGCTACCTTGACCGCAGACACGATAGCCGAGCGGGGCGCACGGATGGGATTCTCCATCTTCATCGCCTCTATAACAACGATGGTATCACCGAGTTCCACCTGCTGTCCTTCTCGCACCTTCACCTCAGAGATAATCCCCGGCATCGGTGCCCGAAGCTCAGGCGAAAGAGACGCGCTGGCTGGCGCGTCTCTTTGGCTCCGCGCCAGAGATGTGGCAGTGACCGGAGTAACTACGACGGAGTGTTGGCGGCCGTTAACAGAGAACACAATCGTGTTTCCTGCCCGCGACACAACCTGTACGGAATAGGGCTTGCCATCAACTGTTATAGAGTAAGAGCTCATCGTTCGGACGCGCGCTCCATCGCCTGAAGAAGCCCCGCCTGATACCACAGTGACTCAGCGCCGGAGGCGTGGAATACCAGCCTTCCATCCGCCGATGCCGCGAAGTCGCCCGGGGGTAGCATAGATGCGAGTGCCGCAGCGATAGCTGAGATAACCGCCTCTGGGGGCGATGCACTAAGAATCTTGGGCATCACAAACGTGATACCATCGTGCGAGAGGGGCGGTGGCAGCGGGGGGCGAAGTTCAACAGCGCTCATGATTGCTCACAGGGGGATGTTTCCGTGCTTCTTCTTTGGGCTCGCCTGCCGCTTCGTTGACAGGAACGAAAAGGCCTCTATCACCTTTGCGCGCGTCTGGTGGGGGCGAATCACCGCATCGATGAAGCCGAGCTCAGCCGCCTCCCACGGGTTGGCAAATTTTTTGCGGTACTCCCTGACGAGCTGCTCTCGTCGCTCCCTCTCCGAACCGCCCCGCGTAGCGTCATCAAGCTCCTTGCGGAAGATTATGTTCACAGCTCCTTCTGAGCCCATAACCGCGATCTCTGCACCCGGAAACGCAAAGTTAACGTCAGCGCGAATGTGCTTTGAGGCCATAACGTCATAGGCGCCCCCGTATGCCTTGCGGGTAATAACTGTAACCTTTGGAACGGTGGCCTCCGCAAAAGCATAGAGCAGCTTGGCGCCGTGGCGAATGATGCCGCCATGCTCTTGCTGCAGGCCTGGCAGGAAGCCTGGCACGTCGACGAGGGTCAGAAGCGGAATGTTGAAGGCGTCGCAGAACCGGACGAACCGGGCGGCTTTTGTGCTGGCGTTGATGTCGAGGCACCCCGCCAGGACTGAGGGCTGGTTGGCTACCACGCCCACAGAGCGGCCGTTGAGCCGAATGAATCCGACCACGATGTTCTGGGCGAAGGAGGGCTGAATCTCGAAGAAGTCACGCGAGTCAGCAACCGCCAGGATGAGCTCCTTAATATCATAAGGGAGATTGGGCTGCGGCGGAATGAGCGCATCGAGCGCCAGGTCCTCTCGAGTCGCGATATCGCCCGACATGACAACTGGAGCAGGGTCAAGATTGTTCTGCGGCAAAAAGGAGAGCAGCTGTTTGCACAGGTCGATGCATGCCTGGTCGTTCTCGGATTCAAGGTGCGCGACCCCGCTCACTGAGGCGTGCGTGTGCGCCCCGCCCAGAACCTCCTTGGACACATCCTCCTTCGTGACGGTCTTGATGACATCCGGCCCGGTGATGAACATGTGGCTCGTTCCACGAACCATGAGGATAAAGTCCGTGATAGCGGGGGAATACACAGCCCCGCCGGCGCAGGGGCCCATGATGAGCGATATCTGCGGCACAACGCCCGACAGCAGTGTGTTCCGCAAAAAAATGTCGGCGTACCCGCCGAGGCTCTCTACTCCCTCCTGAATTCGCGCTCCGCCAGAGTCGTTCACCCCAATGATGGGGCAGCCGATGCGCTCGGCGAGATCCATGATTTTGACGATTTTCTTTGCGTGCATCGCCGCGAGCGATCCGCCGAACACGGTAAAGTCCTGGGCGAACACGCACACCGTACGGCCGTGTATCCGACCCGTTCCGGTCACGACGCCATCGCCGGGATAGCGCTTCTCTGCCAGCCCAAAATTGCTCGAGCGGTGCGTTACCAGCTTATCGACCTCGGTGAATGAACCGGGGTCGAGCAAATGCTCTATGCGCTCCCGGGCCGTGAGCTTCCCGGCCTTGTGCTGCTTGGCTATCCGCTCTGCGCCACCTGCAATCTCTGCCTGGCGCTCCCTTTGTGCTAATTCGTCGAGTACGGTCATAGTGATTACCGCTAGGGATGTTACCACGGGAGGCGGGCTGCGAAAGGGGGGATATCGCTCCAGCTCTCGGTCACTGATCCCCGTCTGCAGCGACGCGACCCTGGGCGCAATTCTCGGCTTTACTAACCCAAAGCCGGGGGAGTATCTTCGACAAATGACGCTCCGAGACCGGATTTTCGCCCCCTTTCTTAAGGCCGCACCCCTCGTGCTCCTGGTGGCTGGGTGCGCTCGCGAGCCGGCGTCCCCGGTCCGTCCTCCTGAGGAGTTTGAGAAGGAGACCTTCCAGGCGATATCCACATTTTATTGCGAGTACAAGCGCTGGCCAAACGACTGGAAGGAGTTTAAGGACTTCCTCGATTCTATCGGCAAAGGCGACTCGCTGGGGGAGGATTACAGAGGTGCAACACTCGAGTCACCCCGTGCCATTCTCGTAACGCTCAACTATGACACGCTTCTCGGCTCGCCGAGTCGGGTTTCGTTCATCGCGCCGCCGCAGTGCGAGCCTCCGGCGAATCCCAAGGACACCCTGATGTGCGGAGGGCGCATTAGCCTTCGACTGCCCCCCGAGTTCTCGGTCATGGGCGGGGTTGCCGTGAAGGAGCGCTGGCGAGCGCCCCCATACCCCGACGCCGCGTGGCGATCGAAGAGCGGCGGATACGTCGTCGCGCTGCGCTTCTGGGAGGTCATGGTAGAGCCGGGCGCCATAGAGCAGTTTAAGGAGACTTGGGAGGCATCCTACGAGACCTCGATTCCTGGGCTCACTTGGGTGGTCCGAGAGGTCGTTGAGCAAGACGGCAGGACCTTCCTCGCGCACGAATTTGAGAGCGACACGAGCCGCGGCAGGACCGTCACCGTGGTGGTTTCCACCTCGTTTGACGGCAAGCTCTTCTCGGTCAATATCGCCGGTCCGATCGAGGGCCGCACGCAAGTCGAGGCGTACGCACGAGAGATCATGCATTCGCTCAAGCTTCGGTAGGCCGCATGAAGAAGCAGCTCCGTACCACGTCAGGCATCGAAATCAAGGAGGTCTACACGGAGTCGGATGCGACCGCTCGCGATGCCTCCAAACCCGGCGAGTACCCCTACACACGCGGCGTGCACCCATCGATGTACAGGGGCAAGGTGTGGACGATGCGCCAGTACGCCGGCTTCGGCTCGGCGCGCGACACCAACGAGCGCTATCACTTCCTTCTCAAGCAGGGGATCACAGGCCTGAGCGTAGCCTTTGACCTTCCAACCCAGATGGGCCGCGACCCGGACCACCCGCTGTCGCGCGGCGAGGTTGGGCGCGTTGGCGTGTCGATCGCCACGGCGGACGACATGTCGCAGCTCCTTGAGGGCATCCCGCTTGCGGACGTGTCGATATCGATGACGATCAACTCTACCGCCGCTATCCTTCTCTCTTTTCTGCTCGTTGTTGCCGAGCGGCAGGGCGTTCCATGGAGCGCGCTGAGAGGAACGACGCAGAACGACATCCTCAAGGAGTACATCGCCCGCGGCACCTACATCTATCCGCCGCGCCCGGCTATGCGGCTCGTGACCGACCTCTTCGCTTTCTGCGCCAAGAGCGTGCCCCAATGGAACACTATAAGCGTGTCGGGCTACCATATTCGCGAAGCAGGCAGCACGGCGGTCGAAGAAGTTGCGTTCACGCTCGCAGATGGCATCGCCTATCTTGAGGCTGCGCGATCCCGCGGTCTTGCGATTGACAATGTGGCACCCCGTGTGGCGTTTTTCTTCAACTGTCACAATAATTTCCTGGAAGAGATCGCGAAGTTCCGCGCGGCGCGCCGATTGTGGGCGTCGATCGTCAACGAACGTTTCCATGCTAAGGATCCGCGGTCCATGATGCTCCGATTCCACACGCAGACGGCAGGGAGCTCGCTTACGGCACAGCAGCCGCACAATAATATTATGCGCACGACCCTTCAGGCGCTAGCGGCGGTGCTCGGCGGAACTCAGTCGCTTCACACCAACGGATTTGATGAGGCGCTCGGGTTGCCAACTGAGGAGAGCGCCCGTTTGGCGCTCAGGACGCAGCAGGTCATTGCAGAAGAGTCGGGGGTAGCGCTTTCGGCTGATCCACTTGGCGGGAGCTACCTGATTGAATCATGGACCGACACGATCGAGGAGGAAGCCCGCCGGCGAATCGAGAAGATCGACGCCCTGGGCGGCATGCTCGCTGCAATTGAGCAGCGCTACCCGCAGGGCGAGATCGAGTCCTCGGCATTCGCGGCGCAGAAGGCAATAGAGAGCGGCGAGGCCCACGTGGTGGGGGTCAACATCCACGAGGATGGAGAGGAGACTGCTCCCAGAATTCAGGCCATCGATCCTGCGGTGGAGCGGGATCAGGTGCTTCGAGTATCTGAGGCCCGGCGGCGGCGGGATGCTGCGCGGGCAACGGCGGCCCTGGCGGCTCTCTCTCAGGCGGGAGCCGCGCCGTCGGCAGACCTACTGCCGTGCATCCTGGAGTGTGCGCGCGCGATGTGCACAGTCGGTGAAATCTCTGACGCGCTGCGCTCCGTGTTTGGTGAATTCCACGGCGCCTAAAACCCTAAGGTCGGGGATAAGGCGTTGATTAAAGTCTTGTTTTGCCTCTCCCGCGCCTTTGTATGGCCAACTCTTCAGCCAAAAAATCAAGTAATGAGGCGACAATAATGCTTGTACCTAGGGTATCGGTCGACTAACCTAAGGGGCTGCTCGAAACGCGAGCACTGCAGCCCTAACTCCCGCAAAAATGCCGTATCGACTGACGGCGGTGTTGTGGATGATCATAGGGCTCGACAGGCGCTCTGCAGTAGAGTGTGCAGGGGCACATAATTCGGCCCCCGAAGGAAAATAAGTTATGAAGAAGAAAGAGCTTGATACGCTAAAGGCGATTCTAGAGGAGGAGAAGAAACGCATTCAGCGGCACCTCGACGATATCAGCGACACCTCCGTGGCGGACCTTGAGACGGCGACCGGAGACTCGGTTGATATTGCCGCGCTGGAGATTAACCAGAATTCCCTTCTCAAGATCGGAAAGCGCGAGCTTAACCACCTCAAGAAGATCGATGCCGCCCTCGCAAAGTGCGAGGACGGAACGTACGGCGAATGCGAGCAGTGCGGTGAGCAGATCGCCGTGGCCCGCCTCATGGCGCGTCCGGTTGCCCAGCTATGCATCGACTGCAAAACGGCTCAAGAGAATGAAGAGCGCCGCTATACTGACCGCTCCGAAGAGGAAGAGGGCGACGGATTTCCAGATGAGGGCGACGACCTGTAGTAACCCGCTGAGGGTTGCCAGCCGTCACGCCTGTTTTGGAGCAGATTTTCCAACGCATGAGGCGAGAGCCTCCGCGATGTCGTTGTAGCACCCCGGAGCAGACACAATTAGATTGTCGGCGAAAAGGTCGCCACTGTACTGGTGCGCGACCTTTTGGCTTTCGCAGTCGTACGGAAAGTGTCCCATTCGCGCCCCGGCCTCGCGCGCGATGAGGCCACCGGCCGCGATGTCCCACGGATTGAGAGTCTCCTCGTAGAAGGCATCAAGCCTGCCGCACGCTACCCAGCAGATGTCGAGCGAGGCGGCACCGAGGCGCCTGACATCCCGGCAACGCTCCAGTATGCGCTCAAGGCGCGCGCAGATATTTGCTATATTCCCGCGCTTATAGGGAAATCCTGTGCATACCAGGGCATCGTCAATGCTTGCCGCCTGAGAAACGGTTATCGGGCGCCCATTGCAAAACGCTCCTCGCCCCTTGATGGCCGTAAAGGTCTCGCCGAGAAAGGGGGCAACTACAACACCGGCCTGAACGACGGAGTCCACAGCAAATCCGATTGAGATCCCGACCTGGTAGTGGCCGTGGGCGTAGTTGGTCGTGCCGTCAATTGGATCGATCACCCACACTGGCCCAGAGCTGCACGCCTCGGGCGTGGTCAAGCCTACCGACTCCTCAGCCAGAATCATGTGGCTCGGGAATCGCTCCTGAATCGTCTCAATAATGGCCTTCTCACAGGCGAGATCTGCCGTAGTAACGAGGTTGCGGTCAGCCTTGAATGAAACCGAAACGGCCAGGGAATCGCGCTGCTGCCGCGCAATAACCGCGGCGCGCTCGGCGGCCTCGATAGCAGTCTTCAGGATCTCATCAAGGTCGATAGCTGGGGAAAGAGACATGTTGCAGCCTTGGCACGAGCCTAGCCCTAGAGATAAAACAATAAGCTAGGTATAGTTTGGGAGGTGGCGCACGGGGCGCCGACCGCTTGCGCAGAAGTATGTCAGGTCACGCACGCATGGGCAAATTGCTTGCTGGGCAGATCCAGGAGCTTACACGAGGGGATGTCACGGCTCCTGCGCTTGAGCAGGCTCTCGCCAAGATCAACATTCGGCTGAAGGTAGTCGGGCGGCGGGCCGATGGCTACCACCTGCTGAGCATGCTCAATTGCACGACCGATCTCGCCGACGACATTGAGCTAGCCTTTTCAGACTCAGCTGAGGTGCGGCTGCGGCTTGAGCCGGCGGGGATTCTCAACGAGCCGCCAGAGCGCAACCTTGCGGTTCGTGCCTATCACGCGTTCTGGCGCGCCTTCGACCTTCCGGAAACACCGGTGGGATGCGATATCCTGCTGCGCAAACGCATACCGATTGGGGCTGGCCTGGGTGGCGGAAGCAGTGATGCCGGCGCCGTGCTGCGCATTCTGGCGCGAACCTTCAAAACCTTCCTGCAGGTAGAGCTTGGGCTCTCTGACGAAAGTTTTGATCACGCCATCGTTCAAGCAGCCCTCTCCTGCGGAGCCGATGTTCCGTATGCGTACAGCGGAGGTATGTGTATCGTGTCCGGAATCGGGGAGGAAGTAACGCCTCTGCCGAGCGCCGAACTTTGGCGAGGGGATGTTGGAATCATCGTGCCGTCAACGCCCGTACCCACCGCGGCTTTCTATGCCCTCTACCGGGCCAACCATCCCAACGTGCCAGCAACTCAGGATCGCAATGTTCGGGACCTTAAGCACAAGGGGCGCATCAACCTGCTGCGGCTTATTGAGAACGACTTTGAGCCGGATGTGCTGCAGATGGCGCCCGAGGTCGGCCGGGCGCTGGCGATGGCTAGAGAGGTGTTTCCGAACAGTGCTGGCCTGACCGGGTGCGGCAGCGCCCTATTTGTTCTCGCCTCGCCCAGTGAGGAGGGGGGTCTGAGCGACCTCGAGCGCAGCGTGTCTGTCGCGGGTATGGGGTTTTATCGCTGCTCGATGTCCGCCCCAAGCCCGGAAGCATAGGGCCTCGGAAGGGTCGCTAGAAGGGGTCCTTTAAGCGCCAACCTGCACTTGCCAAACCCCTGTAGTTGTTCTACTCAACAAGCCTAGTGTGATGCCCGGTAGCCAAGTGGTAAGGCAGCGGATTTTGATTCCGCCATACGCAGGTTCGACCCCTGCCCGGGCAACCATCGTGTGCTCATGGCGGCGTTCTTTTGGCGTGAACCCTTTACGTCCTGCTGCCTGAGTGGGGACCTGCGGCGGTCGCGCCTCCGCCGCTCACTCGGCGAGGATGTACTCGCGTGGGTTCCAAAAAAGGGGAACGGTTATCTCCAAGGAGCTCCCATGTCCCGACCTCTTCTCGTGTTCTCCGGTCGTTCAAATGCAAGCTTCTCTGAGTCAGTGGCGTCGACTCTGGGCGTTTCTCTCGGCGCGCTCGAGGTGGTTCAGTTCGCCGACGGCGAGCTCTCGGTCGAGATCGGGGACAACGTGCGGGGAGGGGACGTCTTTGTCCTGCAGAGCACGAGCACTCCGGGCAATGACCACCTCATGGAGCTCCTGATCATTATAGACGCTCTCAAGCGATCTTCGGCGGGGCGGATCACGGCCGCGATTCCGTATTTCGGCTATGCCCGCCAAGACAGGAAGATAAAGCCCCGCGTTCCGATCACCGCCAAGCTCATATCTGACATGATCACAACAGCCGGGGCAGATCGCGTTCTTACGATGGACCTTCACGCCGGCCAGATGATGGGCTTCTTCGACATTCCAGTAGACAATTTATACGCGCTCCCGATCATGGTCCCGTACCTCAAGTCAAAGTACGGCACCAATGGGGTCACGATCGTGTCTCCGGACGTGGGCGGCCTTGAGCGCGCCAGGTATCTTGCGACGCGCCTCGACAACGCACCTCTTGCCGTCATCGACAAGCGCCGCGGCGGCCCGAACAAGGTGGACTCCATGACAGTCGTGGGCGAGGTCGAGGGTGACATCTGTATCATCGTCGACGACATGGCTGACACGGGAGGAACGCTCCTTAAGGCTGCCGAGACCCTTATGAAGGCCGGGGCCAAGAAGGTCATAGCCTGCTGCGTTCACGCCGTTCTCTCGGGAGACTCGCGCAAGAGGCTCAACGAGTCTCTGATAGAAGAAGTAATCGTGACCGACACGATCGCCCACGCCAAGGGCTCGCTGGGTGACAGGATCACGACTCTCTCGGTGGCGCCGCTCTTTGCGGAGGCCATCCGGCGCATCCACTCGGACGACTCGGTTAGCAGCCTATTCCGCTAACCACTTGGTTTTGCTGAGCTTTCAGTAGAACCACAAGTTCTCTGAGAGTTCGTGGTGGGCGGTAAACGTAAGGATGGCGGCTCTTTACCTTGGGCGGGGCTTCTGGTACGTTTCCCGCTCGTTTTTACTAAGGAAGTACAGCCGTGGAACAGTTCACAATTGAAGTTACCGAGAGAGTTAACACCGGAAAGGGCTCAGCTAACAGGAGCCGCAAGCAGGGCTTGATACCGGGAGTAGCATACCATCGCCACGACGAGCCGACGCCGATCGAGATGCCGTCGAAGGAGTTTACGCTCCTGGCGCGCAAGGCGCGTCGCTCTCAGGTATTCACATTCAAGAGCTCTTCGGATTCTCTCAACGGCAGGGCGGCGATCGTTAAGGAGATCCAGCAGGACTACCTTAGGGGCGTGGTAACGCACGTTGACTTCCAGACTCTCAAGGACGACGAGCAGATCACGGTCGACGTACCGGTCAAGATCGTCGGCGAAGCGCCGGGCGTGAAAGTTGAGAAGGGCATTCTCACGATCGTCACCCACGAGGTATCGGTGCGCTGCCTTCCGAAGAACATTCCAGTTGTCATCGAGGTTGATGTCACCTCTCTCAACCTGGGTGAGTCACTTCACGCCGACCAGCTCAAGCTTGGTGCGGGCGTTGTCCTTGCCGACGATGCGCAGGAGACGATCGTAAGCGTGGTCATTCCGCGTGCGGTTGAGGAGGAGGTCAAGGCAGGTGCGGAAGCTGGTGCTGAAGGCGCGGCAGCTCCGGCTGCGGGCGCGGCTCCGGCTGCGGCTGGAAAAGCTGCGGCTGCGGCTGGAAAAGCTCCAGCGGCGGGCAAGGCACCAGGAAAGTAACCTAAAAGCACCAGGTTCGTGTGAGCGTTGAGTATCGCACAGTGGTGGGGCTTGGAAATCCAGGCTCGCGCTACGCTGCAACACGCCACAACATCGGATATGCGGCAGCAGATCTGCTGCGCTCGGTATCAGGTGCATCAAGCGACGACGAGCTTCAGTCAAGGCTCAAACGTGACGCCGCAGCAGCCCTCCGGGGCGACCTAGACCGTTCCGGATGGCAAGAGCGGGATGGACGGCTTGAGTCTTCAGTGTCGATTAACAACTGGAGCGGAACGCTCATCAAGCCCCAAACGTTCATGAACAGAAGCGGAGAGCCGCTTCAGAGCTTCCTGTCTTTCAAGAAGATCCCCATAGATCACGTGATCGTTGTTCATGACGAGATAGACCTCCCGCTTGGAGCCGTTCGAATTAAGGTGGACGGAGGAGAGGGCGGACACAACGGACTTCGGTCGATATCTCAGTGCTGCGGCGGGCGGGGCTATGTCCGCGTCCGAGTGGGGATCGGCAAGCCTGCGCCCGGAAGCCCCCTGGCAGGCACGGAGGACGGCATCGCCACCTGGGTCTTGAGCCGATTTTCTACGGAGGAGCAGCCGTTCGTGGAGGAGTTGGTTGTTCGCGCTTCTCTGGCAGTGGTGGCCGTCGCCCGAGAAGGACTGAGGGCGGCTCAAAACCGATTCAACCGCTAGAATCCCTAACTACTTGATATCTGTGCCGCACGGACTGTATCGCCGCCCCAGCTTTTTCCCCCAAGCGCCCTGGATTAGTTGTCTTTTTGGCTCGATCTGTTAGACTCCCCCGGCTTTTGCGTCTGCGCCATCGCTGCTTGCAGGATCGCCTGTTTTTGCTGCATGGCTCCGTTTTCCCGGAGGGTTTGCGCAGGTCGGGCGTGAGGCGCGTAAGGCTAGTTTAGGAAACAAGAAGAAGGACAAGGCCATGGAAGTTCGCCGTTACGAGTCGGTCGTAGTTTTTAATCCCCGCTTGAACGACTCTCAGCTTAAGGATGAGATAAAGAAGGTAGAGACAATTCTAACCTCGAACAAGGCCACGATCAGTGGAGTTGATCAGTGGGGAAAGAAAGAGATGTCCTTCGCTTTCCAGAAGCAGAAGTTCGGTGTCTTCGTCTCGTTCAATTATGAGTCGGCCAACCACGATGCCCCGAATGCGCTTCAGTCGATCCTACGCATCACTGACTCTGTCCACAAGTTTCAGACTCACCTGATCAGGACCAAGACCCGAAAGTTCAAGGGCAATCCGAAGCGCCTCACGCAGCCTCGCGGAGAGGGCGATGAGTTTGATTTCGGCGCAGAGTCTTTCGAGTAAGCAGAGCCCAACGGAATAGGGAAAGGAATTTAGAAGGAGTTAGCCATGGAAGTTATTTTGCGTGAAGATTACCTGTCGCTCGGCTACGTCGGGGACACGGTTCGTGTGAGGCGCGGCTACGCGCGGAATTTCCTCATCCCACGCGGCATCGCAGTAGAGTCTTCGGCCTCGAACGACCGAGTCCTCAAGCACAAGCTCTCGGCCATCGTGGCAAAGCGCCTCAAGAAAAAGGCTGAGGCGGAGCAGTTTGGTAAGATCCTTGAGCAGGTCATCGTCGAACTTACGCTTAAGATCGGCGCGAAGGGCAAGAGCTTCGGCTCAGTAACGACCAAGGACATCGAAGCCGCTCTCAAGGCGCTCGGGTACGAGGTTGATCGCCGCCAGATCCGCATACCTGACGCTATCCGGGCTGCCGGCGCGCACAAGGTGGAGGTTAAGCTCCACTCCGAGGTAGCGGTGCCTCTTCAGGTTAAGGTAATCGCCCAGCAGGCTGCACCCGTTGCGGCATCAGAGGGCGAAGCAGACGCCAAGGGCAAGCGCAAGAGCCGCAAGAAGGTGGCCGCTGAGGGACAGGCTGACGAAGGTGATCAGTCGGCGTCCGAGGAAGGAGCAGCTGCGGCAGAGGCTACCGAAGAGTAGTCGTCCAGCAGCCCGGCCAACGCGGGATGTGGCGGAGTGCCAACGGCGTCGCTCGAGTGCTTGTCGTTAGGACGTTCCGCATGGAAAAGACAGACGCAAAGGCAGACGCGAAGGCAGGCACACCCATGCGGCGGCTCCAAAGCCCGATTGTGGGGCGGCCTGGCTTCTCGCGCTCGCGGCTCGTTCTTGTACTAAGCTTCGCTGCCTCTTTTATAGCTGCGTATTTCGCGTTCACGTTTATAGCCTCGTTCTGGGCAGCACGGCCCGGCTCTTCATTCTCGATTGCCACCGATCACGACGGTGATGAGGTGTTTTCGGATGCACTTGTTCTCAAGGGGGCGTCGAATGCGGTCCGGATTGCAGACGCGCCAGGCCTCAGCCCGGTCGCAGACACGGACTTTATCTTTTTCTTGTGGTTCAAGATGCGTGAGCAGCTTGCCAAGGAGGAGCGGGTATATTTAATGGGCAAGTTTGACCCCGAGTCGAAGGAGCGCATCGGCTACGGCCTCGCGCTCGCAAGCGGCCCTGATGGCATCCGTCCTCAGGTGTACTGGCAGCCCTCCTCGGGCACCGGCAAATGGTACACCTTTGCGGCGGCGCCCCTGCGTCCGCAGCAGTGGTACCTCATGACCCTTTCTTTTCGTGATCATAAGTACCTCGGCGTTCACCTGGTTCCTCTCGGGGCCGGGGGCGATCCACTGGTTCTCGGCGGCTACGGCGTTGACTCGCCTAACCTTCCCGCCTCGCCGGCCGACCTGGTCGTTGGCGCGTTTGGGCAAACAACCTTCAAGGGCAGGATTGGTCCCTTCGGAGTCATCCAGTCGAAGGCATTTTCGGATGATATACCGGCATTTCTCAGGCTGATTGCAGCCGAGCCCCTGACCCTTCCGGAAGCGATTGACCCCAAGGAAGTGGCGCTGTGGGCCTCTCCCCGCAAGGACCGGGGGCCTCAAGCCCTTAAGATCCTCAGCGCGCGCACCGGGCGCGAAATACCCTCCAAGCGAGCGGAAGAATAGGTCAGACCACCTTAGCGGGCTGCAGCAACCACGTCGAGAACTTGGCCGCTAAAGCCCGACTCAACGGCATACACATACGTCTGGGCGACAATGTCCGCCGGAGTTCCGCTGGAGGGATCCATGTTCAGCGCGAGCAGCGTCTCTCTGACCCAGCCGGGCGCCACTAGGTTGATTCGGATGTGCCGTGGCAGCTCAATCGCAGCCGCGCGCACGAAGCCCTCCAGGGCCGCGTTAACCATGCTTACCGCAGCGCCACCAGGCATTGGGGCGCGGCTCAGGATCCCCCCGGATAGTGTAAATGACCCGCGATCGTTCACGAAGTTGATGCCATGCCGAACCAGGTTGACCTGGCCCATGAGCTTGCTCTTCAGGCTCAAACTATAGTCCTCGTCTGACAGCGATACGAGCGGACGAAAGGTTGCATGCCCGGCCACGCTCACAACGGCGTCGACCTTCCCGACCTTTTTGAATAGCTGCTCAATCGATGCAGGATCTGAGATGTCCACCTTGAGCTGGGCGCGCGAATGGCTCGCCTTGATAACTTCATACTTATCCTCAAGCGCGTGGGTAACTGGAGTTCCGATCGTTCCGGTTGAACCGATAACTAGTACCTTCATGGTTGCTCCGCATCACATACAGCCGTTGCTCTGGAGCTTACACAGAAGGTCCCACCCAAGCCATCCATTTTGTGGCCCCTCGTCCCGCAACATCGGTTGGCCACCTCCGAACTCACGCAGGGGGCAGGCGCATGGCTCAGGGGAAAAAATCACTGGCGATACTTCGTGTGCATGCCCCGGCGGTGCCCTATGCCGCCTGCATCGCATGCGGACAGCTGGCGGCTTGGGCAGCCGGTTCACACATCTCCCTCGCTATCGTGGTGGTGCTGGCGTTCCTGCTCGCCGTGCGCGAACGAGGGCGCGTCGCGCCACATGCCGCGCTGCTCGTCGGGGTCGTCTCGTGTCTGCCAGCTCTCTTCCGGCCCCTTCCTGGCAATTCAACCGAGGACCGCAGCACGCTCGTGCTCGTGAGCGGCGACATCCGGCGCAGTCAGCCGGGTCAGGTCACGTTTGAGGCGGTAGACATGCTGGGGCAACATCGGCTGAGGCTCACCTGCAGGGCGGTTGAGCTGCCGTGGCGCAACGCCGGCAACCTGCAGCCCGGTGACATGGTGTGGGTGCGCGGACGATTTGAGCCTGTCGAGCGACAGCTAAGCCCATGGGCGTGGGAGAGCTGGCTGTGGAGGAGGGGCATCTCCTGGCAGGTGAAAGCGCGATTCATCTCTCGTCCCGTTGCACACACCCATCCGGGATCCTTGAGCGAGGCGCGCGCGTGGCTCAAGGAGCGCGTTGAGCGGCTGGCCCCCAACCGGCGCGGCGCAGCGGTCTTGCTTTCGATGGCGCTGGGGTATCGCGATGTCCTGAGCGAGCCGGTCGAACGGGCTTTCACAAGCCTCGGCCTGACCCACCTGCTTGTCGTTTCCGGATATCAGGTGAGCATGGTCTTCGCGGCTGTGTACGGGATGCTGGTGCTCGTAGGCGCCAAAAGCCTGCGCGTCAGAGGGCTGCGCGCCGCCGTTGCCGCCGTGTCCCTCTCCGCTGCGCTTGCATACGTGCTCTTTATCGGCGCAGAGATGTCCGCGACTCGGGCCATCATCGCCGCGACATGCGCCTGCCTTGAGGTGCTGTGCGAAGGCGGAAGGCGCTTCGCGCAGCGGTGGGGCGTCGCCCTGCTTATCATGCAGATACTGTGGCCATGGGCGATCCTTGAGGTTGGCGTGCAGCTCACCTTCGCCGCGCTGGCTGGCATAGGACTCGGCGCCGTCCTCGGCTTCGGGAGCGCCACGAGAACCTTCTTATGGGTGCAGCTATCAGTATGGCTGCTGACCTCAACTATAGTCGCGGCGTGGTCGGGAACGGTCTCGTTGAGCGGGCTGCTGCTCAACGTCCTGGCTGCGTCAGCGTGGTCTGCCTTTAACTGTACCGTAGGGCTGCTGGCGCTTACGGTGGCGATGATTCACGGCCCCTTCGGGCTTCCCCTGCTTGAGGGGGTCATGCGGGCGAATGAGGCACTCACTGCTACTATCCTAGTGGTAACCGAGTGGACGGTATCCCGCTGGGAGCTAGTCGGGACGTCACGTTGGCTGGCGACAGGGCTTCTGTTTTGGGCGTCGGCCGCCGTCGCCCGGCTCGCCCACTTGCGGCACCGGGCTGCGATGATTGTCGCCCGTGCGCACTAGGCAGCGAGACAGACGCGCTTGAGGCTGTCGATGTTCTCAACGACCCTTCCGACACCGCGCACCACGCAGGTAAGCGGGTCAGAGTCGCGCACGAAGTTAATGCCGGTCTTTTCGGTAAGCTTTTCTGCAAGGCCGCGCAGCAGCGCCCCACCGCCGGCCAGGTGCACGCCGTTGGCGAGGATGTCCTGAGCCACCTCTGGATTGACGTTCTCAAGCGCTGTGTAGATCGCACCAACGATCGCGCACAGCGGCTCCTGAAGCGCCACGCGCACAACCTCATTTGTGAGCTCCATCGAGCGTGGCATGCCGGTCGACACATCGCGCCCGAACACGGTCATGACGAGGGGAGGGGTGTGATGCAGAAGCGAGCCGATCGTGACTTTGACCCTCTCGGCCTCGAAGATGCTGATTTCAAGACCGCAACGCTGGCGGACGTAGCGCTGAATCGCCTCGTCCATCTCATCGCCAGCGACGCGAATCGCATACGAGTAGACGGTGCCGCCGAGGCTTAGAATCGCTATCTCCGTGGTTCCACCGCCGATGTCGACAACCATGCTGCCGATTGGCTGGTCGATAGGGAGACCGCTCCCAACTGCAGCGGCCATCGACTCCTCTACGAGGAATACTTGGCGAACCCCGGAAGAGAGCGCCGCATCGAGCACGGCACGCTTCTCAACCTGGGTAATGTCGGAGGGAACCCCGATAACGGCCCGCGGACGCACAATCGACCAGCGGCGACGCACCACCTTGAGCATGTGGCGAATCATCTCGGTCGTCACGCCAAAATCAGCGATAACGCCATCCTTTATCGGGCGGACGCACTTAATGCGGCGCGAGGTCTTTCCGTACATCTGCTTGGCGGCAAGGCCGACTGCGAGGAGCTCATTCGTGTCCGCATCAAGCGCAACAACCGACGGCTCATTGAGCACAAGCCCCTCTCCTTTAACGTACACCAGGGTGTTTGCTGTCCCGAGGTCGATGGCGATATCAGCGCTTAGGAACGCCGAGAGACGCTTCCATAACGCGGAGCCTTTAAGCGAAGCTTTTTCCGGTAGCTTAAGCACGATTACCTCCAACAACCACAGACGGGGCGGCTTTTGTTGACGTTGCAGCAGCGCTGGGGCGCTGCTGAAGTATCAGATCGAGATCGAACCCTTGGGCACGGGCCAATCGGGCCGGGAAGCCCTGCAGGGAAACTGAGAACGGGCGAGCCCCCGAGTTTAGGTGGTTCGCCAGCGTCTTGAGCTTATGCTGAAAAAAAGCGCTCATCATGTTGTCGAGCGCGATGAGGATGTCCCCGTTCGGAAGCCTGACGAGGGGGAAGTGTGGGGGAAGGGCCTGTTGAACGAGGCGCATAAACTGCTCGCTCTGCTGAACCGCGGCAGACACGCCGCACTCCCGCTCAACCTGCGCGAACGTCGCCACGGAGATGCGAATAATCTCGATCGACTGGGCGCCGATAGCATCAGCCAGCTGGTCCAGCTTCAGCCGGAAACTCTCCCACGAGGATTCAACCGAGGTCGTATCACGCTTAACGAGCGCCCAGAAAAGGAGGCGCGACACTTGTACCGCCAGATCCTCCAGGTGCTTTATCTGCACCTTGGTAAAGGAGACCGCCCTGCGGCTGTCACACATGAGCACTCCGGCTGGAGTCGGGGACGAAATGCGGCCCTCAGACTCGCCTGAGGGCATCGGAATGGGAACGGCTACAAGGCTCTTAATCGCCTCAGCATCGGAGTAAAGGCCGAGTGTAGAGCTGTCGAGGTCAAAGGGGGCTACGTGGATCGACCTGCCGTGCTGAGCTACCCAGCCGAGAAGGCCGCCACCGACCTGGATGCGGCAGTCACGCGAGAGCCCCTGCGAAAGCGACTGAACCGCGACGAGCTCGATGCTCTTTGTAGCTTCGCCATCACCCGACGACCCGGCGCTCGGTGCGCTTCTGTCAATGAGCCCAGTCGGAAGAAATATGGCACTCGTGTGAGCTTCGGAGATGTTGGCACCCAACCTGGCGAGTTTTTTGAGATCTTCGCGTATCTGGTTGATGTACATCATGAAAGTGGCCCAGCACAGCTCGCGCAAACCGCCGCGAGCCCCGTTACTTTAAGCAGGCTAAAGCTAACAGAGAGCCCTCGAGAGGGCAACCGGGATAGTGCCGATCCATCCCCGTTGCATGGAGTTTTTTTTCTTACCGAATGCTTTACTTTGCCGAAGCTGTTTGCTCGTCCGAGGTCTCGGCCTGCTTACCTCGATCCCCTTTTCCTCGCGAAGAGGTGGAAGGGGGTTCGGGCGGAACCTCGCGAGCCGCGGCGTGAGAACGCGTGCCCTCCATCTCGAAGGCATATTCATCCGGGCGCAAGCGCCCATCGGGAAGAATCAGTATCTGAACCCCGTGCTCAGCCTCAAGCTGCGCGATCTCGGCGCGCTTGTTGTTAAGCAGGAAAAACGCCGGCATGGAGCTCAGGCGCGTCTTTACCTTGGCGACGTGACCCACTACGACCGCAGCCTGAATCTTGCGCAGTGCCTCAAGTGCCACAAGCTCCGGGTTCTTGATGCTGCCCGTGCCATGACAGTGGTCACATTTAATGTGGCTGTGGCTCGTAAGCGAGGACCGAAGGCGCTGCCGAGACATCTCAAGGAGCCCAAACTGGGAGAGTCGCCCAAGCTCGATACGGGCCTTATCCTCCGAGAGCGAGTCCTGGAGCCGGCGCTCAACGGCGCTGCGGTGCCGCTTGTCGATCATGTCGATGAAATCGATAACGACCAGGCCCCCAAGATCGCGCAGGCGCAACTGGCGGGCGATCTCCTCAGCCGCCTCAAGGTTGGTCTTGTAGGCCGTTTCCTCGATGTTTTGGCTGTCCGTGGCTTTGCCTGAGTTAACGTCGATCGCCACGAGCGCTTCAAGCTGCTCGATGACGATGGCGCCGCCCGAGCGGAGCTTCACCTCGCGGGCGAGGGCATCATGAACCGCCTGGTCCATTCCGAAGTGTGTGAAGATCGGCTGCTTCTCCTCGTAGAGGCGGATGCGCGAGCGGTAGCGCGGCATCACCTGGCTGACGAACTCCTTCACGTTGCGGAAGGTCTTGACGTCGTCAATGATGATCTCGCGCACGTCCGGCGTAAAATAGTCTCGAATAACGCGGGTCGTGAGATTGTTGTCCTTGAATAGAAGGCAGGGGGCCTGGGCAGTCTGGTTGGCGCTCAGGATGCTCTCCCAAAGCTTGAGTTGGAGGGTGAGATCCCGCGAGAGCTCACTCTGTGAGCGGTCGAGGCCTGCTGTCCTGATAATCATGCCGATGCCGGCCGGCATCTCAAGCTCCCGTGACAGCCTGCGCAAACGCACCCGCTGCTCGTTGTCGTTAATCTTTCGCGATATGCCGCCCCGATCGCTGCCCGGCATAATGACTAGGTATCGTCCAGGCAAGGAGAGATAGGTCGTAAGGGTCGCGCCCTTGAGATCCCGCTCCTCCTTAACGATCTGCACCACGAGCTCTTGGCCTGGCTCAAGGACGTCTTGGATTCGCACTTTGCCGGACCGGCCAGGGGCGTTCTTGAAACACGAGGGATGAACGTCGTTAATCTGGAGGAAACCGTTTCTGTCGGTGCCGATGTCGACGAAGGCCGCCTGCAGGCTGGGCTCAATCCGCGAAATCCGCCCGCGGTAAATGTTCCCCTTGGCTTTCTTGCCTACGTTCGACTCAAGCTCGAGCTCAGCTAGCTGCGAGCCCTCGATAATAGCGATGCGGCACTCCTCGGGGTGCACCGCATTGATAACCATTCTCCGGTCCATGAATCCTCTCCGTTAAGGGAGGCGCTTCGAGCGACGCAGCTCCTGACACACGTCCGGCAGAACGCGCGAGCGCGCCTCCGCATAGCACAGCCGAAGGGCAGAGCCTTCGTCCTGTTATCGTGCCGTCAGATGGGTAATTCATATCACTCATTGGAACGCTGCAGTCTCAAGGAGCTATCGCTCCGTCTCGTCTCAGTCGCTTAGGGCAAGTCGCCACCAAACACCTGCGATTTGAGCACCTTCCGTACTTTTAAAAATCTGTTGTTGGATAACCCCAACTAGCCTCGGACGGTAACACACTTCCGAAGTCAGGGGTACATTTAACTACGTTACTCCGTTTGCTCCTTTTCAAAAACCAAGGCTTCGATCTGACAAACCAAGTCATTGAATTTACAAGGCTTTACAATCACTTTCGTGCATCCTGCCTGCTCTGCCTCCTGGTGCGCATGGGGATCATCGAGGGCTGTAAACGCCACAATCGGCACGGTAACACCGCGATTGCGCATCTCCCTGACGCACGCCTGACCCGTCATCGCCGGCATCATCAGATCGATGATAATAACGTCCGGCCGCGATGACCCTAATTCGCGCAGGGCGGAGACTCCATCGCAGTGACGGATAACCTCAAATCCGCGCCCTTCGAATATAGTGTTTACTATGTCGAGGGCCGACGCGTCGTCGTCGATGACAAGGATGCGGCTACTCATGGCAAGACCAGATGGCGAAAGACAGCAGTCGCCCAGATTGTAACTATTACTCCCAATAGAGATGCATCTCTCGGGATCCAGGATACAAATTACTCCAGGCAGTTGAGCCTTTTAGCAATTTTATAAATATGTTTGACGCTATCTTCTTGAAAACTATGGACCGTTAGCCGATATGACCCCTTAGGAAGAAGTACTAGGGATTTCCCACTCTATAAGTGCCCGAAACGGTTGTGTTCATTGCAGACGTCTGCAATGAAGCGAAGCCCCTGGGCAAAGCGGATTGCGTGCATGTTTGCGCTTGAGATCACTTTTAAGGGCGAAAAGCCCTCCACGGAGACGGTTTTCATCCGTCGTCCGTTGGCTGTTATCGGCGCAGATGAGGCGGCGCACGTGATCGTCGATGAGATGCGCTCTCTCGGATACAACCTGCTTATTAGTCGCGATGTAGGGAGAAAGTTCACCCTCACGCCGATCAACACCTCAAGCGACGGCGCCCAACCCTCCTTTCTTGACGGCGTCTACGAGGGGGAATCGAGTGTCGACCTCGGCCCGGTCAAGTTTCACTTCGTGGCGATCGATGGCGACCTGATGCTTCGTGAGACTGAGGCTCCTGATAGGGCTGGGGCGAGAATTCTGCGCCAGGCAGCAACGAGCAAGGCCCCCCTGTACCCGGCGCTCATCGTCACCTCCCAGCCGCGCGTTGTTGTGTCGTTCTCTCCAGATCAGCCGGTGCTCGTTGGGCGATCGCGCCAATGCTCGCTCCGGCTCGATAATGCTGCTATCTCTTCGCGCCACGCCCGCGTCGGCTACGAGGGCGGAAAGTTTTGGGTGGAGGACCTTGGCTCAAGCAACGGAACCTTCGTCAACAACCAGCAGATCAGCGGCCGCGTTAACATAGACCCAGGCGCTCACATCTCGTTTGGCAAGGAGGTCACCGCGCGCGGAGTCGTATCCTCAGAGCAGGCCTCGGACGTCTCTGCAGGCGTAAGCCTCTCAAGCCCCAAGGCGGTCAGCAAGGAGAAGCGCTACCCGATTCTGGTCTCGCTCTCAGAGAGCGCCCGGCCGGCCAAGATTGTGCTCAATGCAGGTGCGGTCATCTCGCTTGGGCGGGATCCGTCGAGCGACATGTGGCTCGGGGCTCCTCACGTGTCTCGGCGCCACTGTGCCGTCGAGGTGACGAAGAGCGGCGTCGTTCGAATCACGGACTGCAGCACTAACGGCACGGCTTACGACGGCGGCATGCTGCGCCGCGACCAAACTTTCGAAAGCTCCGACAAGCCAATCGTGCTCGATTTCGGGGGCAATGTGACTGTGGCCCTGTGCTTCTCGGAGAAGGACGAACAGGCGTTCACCAATGCGGGCGGCTCAAGCGCGACCTTCCGATTGCCACAGGGTGCGGAAGCAGCATCTTTCGGCAAACGTGCGGCGAACACCCGCTCGCGGCGGACAACCGCCTGGCTTCAGACCCCGGCGGAGCTCCTCGCCTTGGGAGAAGACACCGGCAAGCGTGGGGGCTTACGGCAGCTCTACGCGCGACTGTCCTGGCAGGGAAGGCTCGTGCTCGGACTGGCCGCCGTAGGATTAATAGGGGTGTTCGCCCTCGTAGTGGCTATTTTAGTTTTGGGATTTCAGAGGTGACGTGCGGTTTTTGGCTAAGGGCTGTTCGTAAGGAACAGCTACCGGTTTGTGTGATACTGAGTGAAAGGTGAACTATGGCGAGCGAAACGAGCGATCTGACATTTGTGCGATGCCCCTCATGCAGGAGCCTCGTGCCCGCGAGCGCAACCCGCTGTCGCATCTGCAACAACCCGCTCGACGCCCTCAACAAGGATGAGGGCGAAAGTGAGGCGCCCAAGCCAAGCGGCGGCCGAGTGCGCCAAAAGACGATCACCGCCTCTCCGCAGGAGGTTGAAGCGGCGATTCAGTCCGCGCAGGCCGCGCGCCCAGCGCCGCCACCACCCCCTGCGCCTCAGCGGACGGCAGCAGCTCCGGCGCAGGATGCTGTCGATGATCTGGACCCGCTTGGGGCTTACCTTCAGGAGATGGAGACTGGAGCTCCCGCAGAGGCTCCCGTCAGGGAGCCCGCTCAGGCGGCATCACCGATGCCCGCGGCGGACGATGATGACGACCTATTCGACCTCGACATCTTCGACGACCCCATAGGCGAGGGGCCGGCACCCATCCTGAAAACGACGCGAGAAGAGGATCCCTTCCGGGCGGAGCTTCCGCTCGACGAGCCTCCCGCTGCACCGGAGCCGCCAGCGCGCAAGCCGGTCGAGGCGACTCCGCGTCCCGCCGAGCGACCGCGCCCTGCTGCGCCGCCGCAGCAGGCCAAGCCAGCAAATAACGAGCCTCGCCGAAACGAAGGCCGGCCACAGCACGATTCCCAGCAGGGGCAAAACCGCAGCGACCGAATGCAGGATCAGCGGCAGACAAAGCCATCCTCCGCACCGCAGCAGCGCTCACCTGAGCCGAACAGGCCTCGCCGGGATGACAGGGACAATCGCCGGCCAGAGCGGCCACCTCGTCAGGATCCGCCGAGGCGGGAGCCTGAGCGCCGGGAGGAGATGAGCGACCGCGCCGCAGTGACTGGTCCGAAGACTGGCAAGATGCGCCCAGGCCGCCTCTTCGGCTGGCTCGTGAGCTACGAAAACCCCGACGGCCGTGCCATCGAGCTGCGCGAGGGCAAGTTCTTTGTTACTGCCTCGAGCATCAAGGGCTCCGACCTCGTGCTTGAGGATCCTAGCATCTCCACCCCGCACGCCCTCATGTCGATCAGCGAATCGGGTCTGCTAGTGCAGGACCTCATGAGCGACAACGGCGTGTTCGTGCGGGTCCACGGCGACGGCGACTACCGCAGGGAGGACGGCATCATTCGGGTGGCGCACGGCGACTGGATTCGTTTCGGCGACGTCGATTTCCTGGTTATCGTCGTTCCGTCGTCTGCGAAGTAGGTTATAAGGATCTCATGCGTCCAGCGCGTTTTCTCCTGACTTGTCTTCTCACCGCATCTGTTCTGGGATGCAGTGAGTCTCAGGTTGCGGACGACCTGGCGCAGCGAGACGCAAACCGCATCGTGGCCGAGCTCCGCTCGCGAGGAATCGAAGCCGTCACCTCGAAGGAAAGGGGAGCCAAGGGCCGATACTCAGTGTCTGTGCCCAGCTCACGCTTCGGTGATGCGGCGATGATCCTCAACGATCTAGGACTCCCTGGCGAGGCGAAGCCCTCATTCGCAGACCTCGTTGCAGCCTCGGGAATACTACCCAGCTCCCGCGAGGTCGAGGCGATGCGCCTCGACCGGGCGTCAGCCGCGGAGGTGGAGAGCCTTCTCGCAGAGCACCCGGCAGTCGTTTCGGTGGGGGCTATAGTCCGCATGCGGTCCCTTCAGGGCAGCGACGCCCCGTCGGTCTCGGTCATCATCCAGAAGCGCGAGGGATCGGCGCTTGACGAGCTGGCAGTTCGCGATATTGTCCTGCGCTCCGTTCCGGGGATGAAGCCGGAAGCGCTTATGGTGACGATCGCAGAGCAGCGCCCGGCGCCGACGTTAGTGGGAATTCCGGCGGCGGACTCGCTTGTCCCATTCCTTGTTTTTTGGCGGGTGCCCCAAGAGGACTACGGGGGACTCTCGATCCTGCTGCTCGGCCTGCTCGCCGCGATATCTGGCTTGGCAGCTCTCGGGGGCTACATATTCGGGCAATATAACCTGAGCCGGCATACGGACGCGCTGCGGCTCGAGGCGATCGAGGCCACGAAGGGCGATCCTGAGTTTAGATATATCGACTCTCGCGGAGAGAGGAATGAAGATGAGGAGGACGAGCCATGAGCGCATCGGCCTGGGAGCAACTGAATCCGATCGAGCGCGCCCTTGTGGCGGTTGCCGTGCTGATTGACGGCGCGGACGCGGGCAGCATACTGCTGCTCGACTCAAAGCGCGGCGAGCTGCTCAGGGAAGCGGCGCTGTACTTCGGCGGCTTGGATCTCGACGCGCGACTGCCATATATGGGAACGCTCCTGCGCCGGGCTGTTGAGGACCAGGAGGGATAGGGATGTGGCCAACGAGCGGGACGATCTCGAATCCTACCGTGCACAGGTCGTCGCGGAGCTTGAGTGCCGCGTCGATCGGGTCAGGCGCATCGATGGCGAGATCGCAGCTGCTGATTTTCGCCTTGAGTCGCTTCGGGCAGGAGCCAGAATTCCCTCCGGCAACACTGGCAGGTTGCTTACCCAGGTGGCGCTGCGCGACAAGATCAGGCGCGAGAGGCTGCAACTGGAGCGCGAGCGCACGGAGGCTGTGGAGGACGTCAAGCGCGCCCAAGAGAGGCTTGAGCAGGTGGATGGTGAGATTGAACAGGGGGACGGCGGCTCGCATGAGCTCGACGATGCCCCAGAGGGAGACGAGGACTAAGTGAGCGGGCAAGAGCCGATAGAGAGCGGAGAGGCACAAGAGGTTCAGCCCTGGGAGCCCCAGCGCATGCTGAGGCGTATCTCAGAGCTGGAGGCGGCGCTGTCGCGTGGCTTCCTCAGGTGCCGGCCGGAGAAGTGGTTCCCGGGGCTCTCCACCCAATGGATGCCGGTGGCGCACGCCTTCGGCTGCGAGATCGCCGTGACGGACATAAAGCCGGTGCTGGCGGAGCCGCCGAGCAGTGATGCCGCTTTTGTTGGCGTTGTGTCGGGCGAGGAGATGACGCTCGTGCTCGACGCGGACTCCTCATCGGCAATGCTCGGCGAGGCGCTTCCGGGCACTGACGGCTTCGCGGCATCGGTGGCACAGGAGTACCTCATGCGGAGGCTGTTCTACTCGCTCGTGACCTCTTGGACGGGCCCTGAGATCTCATCCGTTTCGTTCCGGGGAAGGCTTGCCTCGCAGCCTGTTAGGACGGCAGGAAGCGTTAAAGTCACGTGCTCGCTTAACACCTCGCAGGTGGTTATCTGGTTCGGGCTAGGAGAACGGATGCTCGCAACCCTCGACGGGCTGTGGCGACGCCAGGTTCAGTCGACTGCCCGCGCCGGCGCCGGCAGCTCGCAGATTCGGCTTGAGGTGGCGCAGCTCGGGGTTCCGCCGCAGATGCTCTCGGACTACCTAAAACCGGGAACCGTCATCGATCTAGAGGTACGGGCGAGCGACATGCTTACGGTTCGCGCAGGCGGCAAGGCCTGGATGCCTGGCCGCATGGTCAACGTGAACGGCAAGCTCGGATGCGAGATAGTGCCCGGTGCGGTCGCGGCGCCCAGTGTAGCAGAGGGAACTACCCGCCTTTCGATCGAGCTGGGCAACCTGCCCGTCGAGGGTAGCCAGATAGCTGAGTTCGGCCAGGTGGGTGCCGTAATCGTTACAGGAACCCCGATTGGGCAGGAGGTTGTGCTCTCAATAAACCAGGAGCCGGTGGGTCGCGCTCGGCTGTGCGTATACGAAGGCCGTTTCGCCATCGAAGTTATCCCGTAAGCCTCGACAACAGATTGATATAACAACACTATCGATCAAGACCCCCAGAACGACAGCGGGATGACCCTTCTCGGAGTGCTGCCTTTCGTGCTACCTAGAGGCATGCGGGGGAGGTAGATGACTGCGCCCCCTATTCAGTATCTTTCATTCGGGAGGTGTGATGGTACGCGCGTTCTTTTCAAGCTTCAGCTCACTGGTGTCGGTCTCTGCTGCCGTTGTAATTGGAACGGGGCTGGTGGGATGCCGGGCCTCAGCCGCTCCCGACGCGGGCTTCATCGATCAGCCTCAACTCATGCACCAGGACGACAAACTGCCTTTTGACGCGGTTTGGTTTAAGGACGGGGTTGATTACTCGAAGTTTAAGACGGTGTACATCGCTCCCATAGACACGACGCACCTTCTCCAGCAGGACTGGTGGGACAAGGCCAACTTTGGTGCGGGCAGCCAGGAACAGCAGGCCGAGGAACTCGCTGAGTACCTGCGGAATCAGGTAAAGCAGCAGTTCGTGGATGATGATGAGAACCGCTACTCGGTGGTGGACACGCCAGACAAGGATAGCCTCATAGTTGAGCTGGCGATCGTAGAGGTCGTCCCGACCAAGGTATGGCTCAACACGATCGGGTACATCGTCCTGGGCCCTCTTGATCAGGGCGTCACCGCGTTCGAGGGCCGCTTCCGGGATGGTGCAACCCAGGAGGTCATCGCCGAGTTTAAGGACCGCGAGTTCGGGCAGATGGATATCGTCAGTATCGCCGACCTTCAGTGGAACAGGCACTCGCGCCATACCTGCGAAGCCTGGGGCGATCAGCTTGAGGAGGTTCTGTACCGCAAGCCTGACCAGACCGTCTCGCGCATGTCGACGGTAACGCTGCGCCCCTGGTAAGCGGCGATCACGCCAGAACATTCCGTCTAGGCGGGGCGCTCCATCAGCTCTAGTATAGAGCGCATGGACAGCTCCAATACATTCGCGCTGGTCGTCACGCTGCTTCTTTTCTCGTCCTTCGTCAAATACGCGACGGTGCTCTCCGTGTTCCGTTTCGGCACGGGACTGGTCGGGCTTGAGTTCGGGTTTGTATGCCTGGTGGCCGCCTTTGGCCTGGCGGTTGTCACGATTCCGGCGGAGCTCAAGCAAACCGGCTTCCCGGGATCGTTCTTCTCTTCGGTCCCCGACCGCATCGATCTCTCTCAGGTTACTAAGGCGCTGGTTCCGCGCATGGCGGCAAGTGTTGACCCGGCGGTGGCAGAGGGCCTGTTCGGACAGCAGGGACGGGATCGTGCAAAGATTCAGGAAGACCTATCGCGACTGCTTCCCGCCTTCATATTCTCGGAGCTCAAGCTGGCGCTGACTCTTGGGCTTCTGCTTCTCATCCCCTTTGTGCTTGTGGACCTGCTTACGGCCCACGTTGTGGCGCTGGTGGGGATGCAGCAGCTGCCGGTGCCGGTTGTGTCGATGCCGCTCAAGATACTGCTCTTCCTGGCCGTCGACGGCTGGGGCATGCTGGCGGCGAAGATGATGGGCGGGGGAGGCCAGTAGCCGTGGACCCAAAGCTTTTGTCGGTCGTCGATCAGAGCCTGCGCGTGCTGGTGCTTGTTATCGTGCCCACTCTCATCGTGCCGCTGGCCGGGCTGGTTATCTCTCTGCTTCAGGGCATGCTCGGAATTCGGGAGGAGGGCCTGCAGTACTCTGTGCGGACCCTCGCGATGGCAGGCGTTATACTCGTTTTTGGCGCCTCGGCCGCGCGCTCGCTCGTTGAACTCATGCAGCTTGCGCTGAGGTAGCGTGACAGTTGCCATCCTGCTTCTCTCCACGATCGGCCCGGTGCTCCTAGCTTCAATAACCATCGCACTCGCCCTGCTGTGGAACGGAGGCGGCCCGATAGGGGCCGTGCCACTCCTTAGCCTGGCAGCCCTCGTTGCATTGTGGCCTACAGTAACTGGAGCAAGTGTTGCGATCCTTTGCCGCTGGATCTGCCCGGGCGCTTGGGGCCGGGCAGCGGCGCTCGCTGCAGCGCTGTGGGGGCTTTTGTCGATGATAAGCTCGCCATCGGCGCTGGCAGCGATGGTGACGGTCTCTCGGGATATCTCGGCCGGGAGGCCCATGCCAGTCGATGCCCTAGCGCTCCTCAAGGAGCTTTCGCTGATCGGGGCGCTCTCAGCTCTCGTCGTAATGTCGGCCGTCCTTGTCTTTGAGGTCCCGCTGCGCATCGTTGTATCGCGGCGGTCCGCAGCGCTTGAAGACGGCCTATCACGTAGCATCCGCGGGGCGCTGACAGCCGTTATTATCCTCATCGGCTGGGTCGCAATCGAGGACGCCGCAGTCAGTCGCCTTGCGATGGTCCTTAGGATGCTGAGGGGCTGAGATGAGTGACGCCCTGGAGATCCCCAACGCGGAAAATCTGCGCGCCCTTAAGGAGCAGGGGATTATTTTCAGCAGCCCGCTGGCGATCCGCCTCACAACCGTTGCCGTGCTTCTTTTGACGGGTGTCGCCCTGGCTCGCAACCCGGTTGGTCCCCTCGTCCCACCTGACCTGGCAACGGCACAGGAGCTCGGGCTGCACGCCCTTAAGGCAGCGGCGGCAGCTTCTACGGCGTGCGCTGGCACGATCCTGCTCCTGTCGCTCATTTTCAATGGCTTCTTCCTCTCGGCGGGACTCCTTTCTCCTCGAAAAAGGGGGCCGGATAAAATAAACCCACTAGTGCGCCTAGGGCAGGGAGCATTGGGGGCTGCGCTCGGGCTCGGGGCGCTCTTCGGCTGCTCAAAATCCCTCTTTGGGGCCCTGTACCTGGGATCGCAGGAAGCAGGGGGGCAGCCTGCAGGCCTGGCTTTGCTGCGGGCTTCGTTAGGAGCCCCATTCACTGCCGTCATTGTTGGAACTGTAATTTTGGCTATACTGGTGGCTGGAATCGCTCGGGCCCGATTCGTGTTGCGGAACCGGGTTGCGAAGTCATCATCATAGCGGCGAATAGGGCCTTGTATGTCTCAAACGATCGGCGGTCCGCCGGATCCATTTTCTCTCTCCCCGTTGCTCTCTCTGCTTCCGTCACTGGGGAAGATCAGCCGGCTTGAGGCGCTTGTCTCATCGCTCTTCGCCCGAAGCGAGAAAGTCTCCGCCCTGAGGGCTCAGGCGGAGAGCAGGGAGCAGGAGCGCAGGTTTGCGGCCGAGGAGGCCATGCTTCGCCAGATACTCGATTGGCTGGCGGTGAAGCCCGGAGGTGCCGAGTAATGGATATGCCGGCAAAAAATGGCGCAGAGCTGCCGCGCCGAAGCTATTCTGCAGACGAGGTTGCGGACATCTATGAGCTGGGGAAGCTTTGGCTTGAGTCCGGCCAGCTTAAGCGGGCCGAGGCGCTGATGACTGGCCTAAACGAGGTCGCCCCCGACTTTGCCCCGGCCTGGCTCGGAACGGCATTTCTGCGTTCAGTGTCGGGCGACTACGAGGGCGTTGCGGCAGCGGCGAAACGCGCTCTCAAGGTGAGCCCCGACTGTGTTGAGGCGATGATGTTCATGGCGGTGGCGGCTCTCGCCCTCAAGGACGTAACGATGGCGGGCACCTACCTCGGCGAGGTAGGCGACCGCATCGAGCAAGGGGTAGTCTCTAATCCCAGCGTCTCAAGGCTGTACAAGATGCAGCTAGCGCGGTATCAAAACCGCGAGTAGCTTCGGGGGAAATACGCCATGGAAGCTGGCAATTTTGGTGCATGCAACGGCATGCGCTTGCGACCATCAAATAGTTATTCTTGACCAGAGGGCTCCTTATGAACAGCTTGCGTTGCCTCAGTCGACTAGCCTGCGCCGCGTTATTCGCCATCTTCTGCGCGTCGCTCCCAGCAGCGGCAGAGGACATCAATGAGGTGTTCAAAAAAGTTAACGAGTACGTTCAGCAGAAGAACTACCCGAAGGCGATGGAGGAGCTGCAGTGGGCGCAGAAGGAGCTTGAAAAGCTTAACCAGCAGCGGCTCTCAGAGCTGCTTCCCAAGACGATAGAGGGGTTCGTCGGCGAGGAGACTGAGGTCCAGTCGGCCATGGGATTCACCTCAATCGAGCGCCAGTACAACAAGGGGGATCAGGGAATTCACCTCTCAATCGCAGGCGCCGGGTCAGCCGGCGGAGGTCTTGCCGGACTGGCAAAGATGGGAATGATGATGGAAGGCTCCCAGAGTGGCAAGGACCAGTTCCGGGTCGACGGGCGCACCGCGAGCCTCGAGACCTCAGGCGCTCCTGAGCTGACGGTTTTCCTTGAGAGCGGCTCGATGCTTCAGCTGCGCTCAAGTGATGAGTCGGTCGATAGCGCAACGCTAAAAAAGTTCGCGCAGGGTCTCAAAATCGGCGAGCTCGATGATTACCTGAAGGGCTCAAAGGGCTAGAGCGGCCCGAACGCACAAAAACCGTTTGGAGCAGCCGCGGGGGTGGTGTACCGTTAGGGGCCCTGTATGGACACCTCACCGGCCCATCAACACCTTGCTTCCTCGGTAGCTATCGTCGCTCCACACGGCAATCTGCCCCCGGACTGGGCGGTTGCGATGGCATCGCCCCAGGAAACAGCAGCATTTTCAGTGTCTCGCCACACGGAGCAGCCACTGGAGGAGCCGCATCTGGCCCACCTGTCGATGCCGGCATGCCCGGAGTCTCCGAACGACGCCTTCGCTGCCGTCTTTGGCACGGCGATTGGACGGGCCAGTGACGAGGAGCTCAAGTCTCTCGGTGATATTTTGGAACACCTGCGTGACGTTAGCAGCCTTCCATCGGCCCTCGGTTCCCGGCTCGATGCTGAAAGCGAACCCAAGATAGAGATGCTGCTGGGGCCCTTGGTTGAGGCGGAGGACGGCGTTCGGGCGACGTGGATAGAGGTTAACAACGTGGCCACAGGCGAATCGATCTGTCCGGATATACCCTGGCTCATCGACAAGCTGCCCCCAACGGTGTTCCAGAAGCGGGATGTGCCGCCATGCGAGCGCTTTCACGGCGGCACGGTGAGGCTGCTGGTTGAGCTGGGTCCACACGGAAGCGGCGACCTCGTCGTTATTCCTTGGGTTTCACCGGAGTGCCAAGAGGAGGCTCTTAGTCATTTTATACTCTCGGTCCGGACCGCCGGTTCCTTGGGCCCATCGTACCTCCATTCCGCGGTGCTGAGCGCCCTCTGCAGTGAGCTCGCCGAAGACGATATAATCCCCGAAACCGCCTCGCTCTCAAAGCTCTACGAGGAGGTGGGTCTCTCCTTGGCCTCCCTAAGCCAATCGAGCGACGGGGAGGTTTCCTTTGAACTTCATTTCACAGGTGCAGGGGATATAAGCGCCAGCCTCTTGGCATCAGGCTTTGCAGGTTTCTCGGCTCGGTTCGGGATAGGAGATCGTGGCGACTTCAACCTACTTGATATCATCCTCCACCGTCTGAGCCCTTGGCTGAACCAACCCGAAGGCCCATCTTCGAGCTAGGCAACCAGGGCTCCTAGGGGCAAAGCCCTGGGCCTGCGGTTGGATGCTAGACCTGCAGGGAGGCTCCGTGCTCCTCAAGCTCGACATCCACAATTATCTCGGACTCAACCAGATAGCGGTACAGATGTTGGTTTACATGAGACATCTTGAGGTTGGCCGCGCGCACCATGCCACTGCGGGGAAATGAGATGTGGGACGTGTCGTAATTTACGAAGTGCAGGTACGACTCGAAGATCTTCGCCTCAACAGGATAGACCAGGAGGTGCACCTGCTGCTGGAAGAGCCGGGCCGAAGCCTCAAGCACACCTCCCTTAAGCAGCCCATAGCGCTCATCCTCCAGCAGAAGGGGCAACAGGGCAGCACTCACGACAAATCCGATGGGAGAGGTCGAGTAGCGCCGCAGGTAGCGGGTCAGGTGGAAGAACTCAGAGTAATTGCTCACTAGGATGTTGTTGTTGGCCTTGCACAGCAGCTCCACAACA
>CANIHJ010000016.1 GCA_947467385.1 Deltaproteobacteria bacterium
CAAGCTTCGCCAGGTGCTCGTTGATGATGGACGCCAGCGCGTTCACATAGCCTGGATGGGCGAAGTAGGGCTCAGCCACACGAAGGGTTGGAACCCAGCGGCGCTTGAGGATGTGCGGGAACACCGCATCATAGGTCGATGCGGTCGTTGCTGCTGCGTACTGGGGATACATTGGGAAGAGAAGGATCTTTGAACACCCCTTCTCTATGAGTCGATCCACGGCGCTTTCAAGGCTCAACTTTCCGTAGCGCATGCCGAATTCAACCTCTACGTTCGGAAACTCTTTGCGCAATCGCTGCTCCACCCCGCTAGCCTGTCGCCGCGTTATGACGAGCAGCGGCGATCCCTCATTCCACCAGATGCGCTTGTAGAGCCGCGCCGAGCGTCGCGGCCGAGTGACGAGAATGACGCAATTGAGGAGGAGCCACCACAGCAGCCGCGGCACCTCGATCACGCGCCGATCAGAGAGAAATTGGCGCAGGTAGGGCCTGAGCTTCTGGGCCGTCGGCGCGTCTGGAGTGCCAAGCTGCGCAAGCAGGACTCCAACCTTATCTTTCGAGCCTCGGCAGCCAAACTCACACGATTCCTTATTCATGCACTCTTCCTCTTACGTCTCATGCCAAAGCTACGCGAGGCAGATCAGTTGAAACAAGCTTTTCTACCGACTCGCGCGCTATACGCAACCGGTCAGAGACTCCCACTCCACCGCGATCAACCCCGGCGAACACCAGGCCTGGACTTGAGCTTTCCGCCGCATCGAGCGCGCCCACGATCTCGCTATAGCCAACTTGGAGCTGCGGTATGGCTCCGCGCCACGCATAAGCGTCCAGCCATTCTACCTTTTTTATCCCAAGAAGCGAGTGAAGCAGGCGCGGCAAGGCCTCTCGAAGTCGGCCAAGGTCCGGCGCGGCACTGCCGGCTTGGGCCCCACCCAAAACGAGCGTCACCAGGTGCTTATCAGCCGGAGCGACATGGGGAAAGATAACAGAGTTAAACATGATACCAAGGAAGTTGTCCGGCATCCCTCCTGGGAAAAGGACGCCAAAGGCTCCGGGGATCAGGGATTCGGTACGATCGAGGGCGCAATGCACCACCGTAAGGCCCGCAAACTCAACCTGCGTGAGGCGCTGGGCAAGTGTGGGGCTCACATGCCCAACAAAAGAGGCGGTAGTGGCGCCCGCTGTCGTTACGACACAGGAATCCGACAAAAGGCGGTGGCCGTCCTTGCACCGGATCTCGAAGCCGCCAGCACTCTGCGTAATCGACTCAACTGGCTGGCGCACAAAGTCCGCCTTGCCTTGCAAAAACTCTACGAGCGCCGCCGCAATAGACTGAATCCCCCCCTCTATGCCGAAGATGCGGGGCTTTCCCCCCTTTGGCCGCTTGCGCAAGTACGACATGATTGAGTCGCCTTTGCTGCACGCTCCCCACAAGCCTGGGAAGATCATTCGGGCGCTCAAGCGCCCCACGTCCCCTCCGTAAATGCCCTTGAGCACCGGGTCGAGCAGCGCCTGAACGGTCGCCCGTCCGAGGAGCGGAGAGAAGAAGTCCAGCACCGAAAGGTCAGGCGACGGGGTCGCGAGCGTGCCAGGCAAGAGAATTCGCATCGGAAGGGCCAGCTTAGTTCGCGCGGAGAAGAGCGGACTGCGCACAAGCTCCCCCAGGCCGGCTGGCACTTTTGTTGGCCTGCCGCGAAACCACACGTACTGGCCGTACGGCTCAACAGAGGGATACCGCACCCGATGCTGCAGCCCGAGATCACCCAGCAGGCTTACGATATCGGGCCTCTCAACCAAAACATTCGGGCCCTGCTCAAGCGTAAAGCCATCGCGGAGAACTGACCTAATCATTCCGCCGAACGGGCCCGGCTCGAAGATCACCGGGCGCACGCCCCGCTTTACCAAGTGGTACGCTGCCGCCAGTCCCGTTATGCCGCCGCCGATAATTGCGGTTTTCATCGCACAGCCTGCCCGTTATAAAAAAACGCGCGCACCCCCCGCCTAGTAGAGGATGCGCGTCTTTATGCTCGTCTCAAGCTCGTCGATCGTGCTTCGCACAGTCTCGGACATGGCGCTGTCCACGTCGACGATCAGATAACCAACCTCGCCCAGGGTACTCAGGTACTGCGAGCGAATATTGGCGCCTACTCCCGCTATGATTGAGTTAATAGAGCTAAGCACTCCCGGCACGTTGCGGTGGATATTCAGGATGCGATGCGCATCGCGAACGAGCGGCAGCTCTACTTGGGGAAAGTTGACCGCACCGGTCGTGCTTCCCGTCTCCGTAAACCTCAGCAGGCTGTTGCCGACCTCCAGGCCGATATTGCGCTGAGCCTCAAGTGTGCTGCCCCCGATGTGCGGGGTCAGTATCACGTTATCCATGCCCGACAGGGGGCACGAAAAAACCTCATCGTTGGTCTTTGGCTCCTCAGGGAAGACATCAACCGCCGCCCCACCAAGCTGTCCGCTCTCAAGACCGGCACGGACCGCCTCAAGGTCAACAACCCTGCCGCGGCTCAAGTTGAGCAGGAAGGCACCCCGCTTCATCTTGGCGACCTGCGCAGCCCCGATCATGCTGCGAGTTTCCGGGGTCTCGGGAACGTGGAGCGTGACAAAATCAGCAACACCGAGGAGCTCCTCAAGGGTCGAGAGGCAGGTGGCATTTCCGAGCGGCAGTTTTGCCACAACATCGTAGTAGTACACCTTCATGCCGAAGGCCTCGGCCAGAAGGCCAACCTGCGGGCCGATGTGGCCATACCCTATGATGCCGATCGTCTTGTTGCGAACCTCAACGCACCCCTCTGCAGACTTCTCCCACACGCCCCGGTGGAGCAGCTGGCTCTTATGGGATGCCCGCCTCGCAAGCATCACCACCTCTGCGATAGCAAGCTCGGCAACACTTCGGGTGTTGCTGAACGGGGCGTTGAACACCGCAACGCCGTGGCACGCCGCAGCGCTGAGGGCAACCTGATCGGTTCCGATGCAGAAGCAGCCCACGGCGAGCAGGCTCTTGGCCTTCTCAAGCACCCGCTCGGTTACCTGCGTTTTTGATCGAATGCCAAGCAAATGAACGCCGGCTATCGCATCGCACAGCTCCTGCTCAGAAAGTGCCCCCTTGAGCGACTCAGGCCGATACCCAGCTTGGGTAAGGCGCTCAACACAGGCTGGATGTATACCCTCCAAAAGGAGGATCTTCATTTTTTCCCGCGGGAATGAGTACTGCTTTTCCATGCCCGCATGCTAGTCCGGTGCGTGGCGAAACGGAAGCTCAAATCAGCCTTTTAGCGCGCTTTTCGGCTGTTTTCGGACACCCTGCTCGCGGCGCAAATTGCCTTTAGGAGTGCTCGCCCTGGCACATGTGACACCGCCACTCCCCCTGCCCACGGGCACTCAGTTGTGGTAGCCTATCCGGATGATTGGAGCCCAATCCTCAGCCAAGTCCAAGATCCTCAGCCACCTGCGAAAGCTCGCTCCTTTCTCCGTCGTTGAGCGCGGCATCTCGTTTGCCTCGCAAGATCACGTTACTGAGTGCGGCTGCACAGGCCACACGGTCACAGGCAACGTGCGTGAGGATGAATCAACAGCCCACTCGGTCCGCCTTGAGGTCATCTCCGCCCATGAGATCGAGGCCCAATGCTCATGCTGCTCGACCCAGGATCTCCAGGAGCAATGGTGCCCGCATGCCGTGGCGCTCCTGTGGAGGGCCGCCGAGCTGGACTTCTTTGAGGCGCGCGGAGGTTTTGGCGAGCGAGAGTCGACGTTCAAGGTAAACTCCAGCTCTCCGGTCGAGATCGCCCAGGCGATTAGGGGCGCGCACTCGCTTGAACCCGGCGCCGCGAGTGATCCCGCCTCTTCGACTTCGGTATACCTCCCGGAGGTGACAGTCCTGCTCGATCTTTCCAGCGATCGGCTCGGCGTGAAGGTACTCTTCGACGAGATCGAGCAAGAGCCTAGCATCTTTGAAGGATTCAAGCGCAGCTCAAGCCGAGCCCTCGACAACATCCTCCTGCAAGTTCTTGAGGACGAGGGCTCCTGGGATGAGACGAACCACATCTGGTTTATCAACTCAAGCAAGGGCATCGAAATAGTGCTCGGGCTTCTTGAGGAATATGATGGCGTGTTGGCCGTCAGCAACCTGCAGCCGATAGCGCTCGCTCGGCGCCCCCTTGAGGCGCAGCTCATCCTCACGTGGCAGCAGAACTCACTGGACCTCAAGATGCAGTGGCTCGGGCCGGAGGGGCAGTCATTTGATCGATCGCAAGAGATCTTTGGAACCGGGCCGTTCTGGTCTCTTATCGGCAACCAAATCTTTCGCCTTTCAACCCACGCCGCGCGCATCGCATCGATCTTCGGCGCGTCAAAATCGCTCTCCCTGCCGCGATCGCAAGTAGGCCCTGTGCTGGAGGCCTTACAGGATCTCCCGGCGTCCCGGGGAGACCTTATCGAGGTGCGGAATCCGGAGCTGCAGCCGAGCACCGAAGTGCGGCAGCCGGTCCCGATCCTGCACCTTGAGCGCAAAGACATCGCATCCGACCACTTCACCTCCAATAGGCAGGTATACCTATCAGCCATCCTTGACTTTGAGTATCCCGCCGCGCCTTCGAGCCTCAACGTCGTCTACCTCCGGGATCGAGATTTTGAGCTCGAGTGCACCGCCCTTCTCCGCCAGCTCGGATTCTCAGCCTCCCCGGAGGGGCGCCGCCTCCTGCTTACGGATGATGCCGCGCTCGACTTCCTTTACGACGGGTACCAGAAGCTCGCCAAGCCTTGGAGGCTTGACGGGCTCGATTCTATTCGCAAAAGCATGCGCTTCTCCGAGCTGCAGATTGCGGTCACCTTGGCTAATAGCCCGAAGAAGCGCGACGCCCTAGGGGACGAGGCAAACGACGGAGCCCGCCGCTCGAGTGCCATCGACTGGTTCGACTGCCACATCTCGGTCATCCACAATAATGCAAACCTTCCGCTGTCGGCGCTCTTCAAGAACTCGAGGGTCGACACTGACCGCTGGACACGCCTCGACAGCGGCGCGTATGCCCGCATTCCAGGCGGCAATGTCGGCCAGCTGCGCACGATGCTTGGCATGGTCGATCCGAACTGCCGGGTAAGCAACACTATCAAGACTCAGCTGTCGCTGGCGCAGGCTATCAGCCTCTCGCGCATCAACAACGAGGGATTCTCGATTACTCTCGACAAGCGGCTGTCGGCGCTGAGCGAGAAACTCGCATCGTTTTCGCAGATCAAGTCGCTGGGCGTCAGTAAGGGATTCGTCGGAAAGCTTCGGCACTACCAGGAGGAGGGCATCAGCTGGCTCAACTTCCTCCATGAGTTTGAGCTCGGCGGAATACTTGCGGACGAGATGGGACTGGGGAAGACGGTGCAGACGCTTGCGTTCTTCCAGGCGCTCAAGGACAAAAAGGGTCGCAAGGAAGCCAAGAAGCCAATTCTTATCGTTGCGCCTACCTCCGTCATCACGAACTGGAGCTACGAGATCCGCCGATTTACGCCGAGCATGAAGTCCATCATGCTTCACGGACCGTCCCGCAAGGCTCTGTTCAGCAAGATCCCTGAGGCTGACATTGTGCTCACGTCGTATGCGCTGCTGCGGGTCGACCGGTATGAGCTTGAGCGGCACGAGTTCTCGTACCTCGTGCTGGACGAGGCCCAAAACATCAAGAACCCCCAGGCGACAACGACGAAATGCGCCAAGGCGATTCGGGCCAGGAGGCGTTTGGCGCTCACCGGAACCCCCACCGAAAACCGCCCGATGGAGCTGTGGTCGATCATGGATTTCCTCATGCCGGGTTATCTCGGCTCAGCCGAGTTCTTTCGCTCGAACATTGAGCGGCCGATCTTGGAGGGGGGAACCTCGACGCATGTGGCCCAAATGCTCAACGCAAAGACCAGGCCATTCATTCTGCGCCGCCTTAAGGCGGATGTTGAGAAGGAGCTGCCGCCTAAGATCGAGTCAGTCCTCCACGTCGACATGACCGCGAGCCAGCGCGACATGTATACGCAGATCCTCAACGAGGTGAGACCAAAGGTGTTCGATGCCATCAAAAAGAAGGGCGTGCAGGGCGCAAGCATCTCAATCTTGGCGGCACTGCTGCGGCTTCGCCAGGTCTGCAACCACCCTAACTCTATTGATGCCTTCAGCGAGTTCGCCGGATACGACTCGGGCAAGTTCAACCTGCTCAAGGATCTGACCCAGGAGGCCCTTGAGTCAGGGCGAAAAATCCTCCTGTTCAGCCAATTTCGCGGCATGCTGGGCATCATTCGCTCATGGCTCGACGAAACGGGGGTGGAACACCTCTATCTAGACGGCGCAACCCGCAACCGGCAGGAGCTTATAGACAGGTTCTCGCAGGATGAATCCGTCCGGCTCTTCCTCATTAGCCTCAAGGCTGGAGGCTCGGGCCTCAACCTCATGGCGGCAGACACCGTCATCATCTACGACCCGTGGTGGAACCCCGCTGTCGAGAGCCAGGCTGTCGATCGCGCCCACCGCATCGGCCAGAACCGGACAGTTTCTGTTTACCGCCTAGTTACAGAGAACTCTGTTGAGCAGAAGATCATGGAGCTTAAGGCTCGAAAGTCGAAGCTCGTGGACGCCCTGATAAACGAGAACGGACTCTCAACCGTCAACCTTTCGAAGTCGGACCTCGAGAGCCTCTTCAGTCCGCTGCCCGAGCCAAATGAGGCCTGAGCGGAGCTGCAAATTCAGGCGCCGCACTGAAACTCCAATAAATTATTTTCTAAGTTGCTGAATCTCTTACTGCCCATTTAAGCGTCTTAACGGGGTGCTGGAGTAGAAAAGCCGGTGATACAAACGCCCTATTTCTTGGGACTTAGGTCGTTTTTTGAGGCGATGTTTGTTTTTACCTCAGCCAGAGACACCCCATAACTACCTGATAACAATAGGCAACTATTGTCGCGGGTTAATGCGGGGAGGATGTTGAGTCAGGTAAGTGCGTGATACGCTCTAACCTCTTGTCATCCTTTGATAAGTAAGTTAATTGACTCTCGATCGTACCTACGTGGAGCTTCTATATGGGTAACTCACGATACTGTTTGACCAAAGCCGACATAGCCGACTCAATCTACGCCGCCATCGACGTGGATAAGCAGAAAGCTGCCCAGATTGTCGAGGATTATATCGAGCTCATCAAAGAGGCTCTCGATAAGGACGCAAAGGTTATGCTGTCCGGTTTCGGCTGCTATGAGGTCAAGTCAAAGCCGGCCCGTCGCGGACGCAATCCGCAGACGCGAGAGACGATCATCCTTCGCGCTCGCCGAGTGGTTAAGTTCAAGCCAAGCCAGCTCCTGCGTCGCGCCATCAACGGGGAGAAGGTCTCTGAGGACGAGATCGACAAGGAGTACTAGCCCGTTGCCTCACCGCCACCCGACTGGACCACGCCGGGTGGCGCCTCAATTCCTCTTAGCCCGCCCATCAGATTTCCTCTCTCAGATTGTTCCTGATATCTTTAGTCTCCAAGGCGACGAGGCTCAGCACGGCTGCCTCGGTCGTAGGTTGACCCAATCCGGCGCATATCGCCATCATCAAGCATGCGAACATTCGTTCGGCGGACGATAAAGCTCCTCATCCTCGCAGCCCTGTTCTTCGGCGCGCTCTACCTCTTTACCGTTCGTCCTTTCGTCTTCGAGTCATTCAGCCAAGGCAGCGTAGCCCATGCGCAGCCGGAACGGCTTCGCTCGGACATCAAGCTGCTGACAAGCGCTGGCCCCCGAGACCGGAGCAATCCGCCGGTGCTCGCGTCGGTTGCTGACCAGATTCTGCAGCGCTTCGAGGAGTCAAATAGCAGGGTGTCACTTCAAACCTTTCTTGTGCAGGGCTCCTCTTTCTCAAATGTCATCTCTGAATACGGCTTCGCTTCTTCTGCCGGTACGATCATCATCGGCGCGCACTATGACACCGAGCTCAACACCCCCGGTGCCGATGACAACGCGAGCGGTGTTGCGGGCTTGCTAGAGCTCGGCAGGCTCCTCTCCCAGAGCCCTCCCCCCGTTCGGGTGCTGCTTGTTGCTTACGCTCTTGAAGAGGGCCCGTTCTTTCTCTCGGGGGATATGGGAAGCTTTATACACGCAAAGTCACTTCGGCAGGCCAATGAGAAAATAAGGCTCATGATTAGCCTTGAGTCGATCGGCTACTTCGCTGACGCAGCCGGCTCGCAGCGGTATCCCCTTGACCTTATTTCGTGGTTGTACCCCGGCCGGGGCGACTTCATCGCCATAGTCGGGCAGCCTGACCTGAGCCCCGCCACCCTTTCGATCAAGCGCGCTTTCGCGCGATCTACCCGCTTGCCAAGCTACTCAATCAACACGCCCGAAGTGGTGCCCGGGATCAACAGCTCCGACCACGTCAGCTTCTGGAGGAGCGGGTTTGATGCGGTAATGATCACCGACACCGCGATGTTCCGGAATCCCAACTATCACACGCCCTCAGACCTACCGGAAACCCTCGACTACGCCCGCATGGCCCAGGTCGTCGACGGGGTTCTCGCATACGTCATGGCAGCATCCCCCCGATAGCGAGGGGCGAGGGGCCGCTAGGCCTTAAGCCAAGCGGCAACCTTCTCTTTGACCAGCTTGCCCGTGAAGCCGAACTTCTCGGCAAGCAGCTCGCCCGGTGCGGAGGCTCCGTAGTGATCGATCCCCACAGCAAGTACATCTGCTCCGAGGATGGACTTCCAGCCCAGGGTCGAGCCAGCCTCTATCACTGCAGTACGGACCCCTACAGGGAAGAGCGATGCGCGATAGGCCTCTGGCTGCTTTTTGAAGAGCTCGGCGCACGGTATCGAAACGACTTGAGTCGGCACGCCCTCGGCCTCAAGCATCCCTGCTGCCTCAACAGCTGTGCTGACCTCGGAACCCGTCGCAGCAAGCACAAGCTTCGGCTGGGCACACTCCTTAACGACATACGCCCCTTTCAGGACATCATCCGGCGAAAAGGCTGCCGGACGCGCCAATGCTGGCAGGTTCTGGCGGCTGAAGATGAGCGTGCTCGGCCCATGCTTGTGGGTGAGCGCTGCGTAGTAGCTCATCGCAACCTCTAGCCCATCAGCCGGACGGAACACGAGCAGGTTCGGAATGAGCCGCAGGCTCATAATGTGCTCAATCGGCTCGTGCGTGGGCCCATCCTCTCCGACCCAGAAACTGTCGTGGGTGAAGACGTAAAGCGCCTGCAGGTGCGATATCGCGCCCACCCGCATAGCCGGACGCATATAGTCCGAGAACACCAGGAAGGTCGCCGTGTATGGAATCCACGCCTGTGTGTAGGCGAGCCCGTTCGCGAGCGAGCCCATCGCGTGCTCTCGCACGCCAAAGTGAATGTTCTTGCCCTCAAAGCTGCCGTGGTTGATGTCGCCGCCACCCTTGATATAGGTCTTGGTCGAGGGATCAAGGTCCGCCGATCCCCCGACAAAGCCGGGAACGTGCTTCGCAATAACCTGTATCGCGTTGCCAGAGAGGTTGCGGGTTGCGTCCTTCTTGGGCTCCTTGAAGGCTGCAAGCAGCTCATCCTTGAGCTTCGGGCTAATCTCTCGCGCCAACTGGCTGTCAAGCTGCCGAGCAAGGTCCGGCTGAGCCTTTCTCCAGCTCTCATAGCGCGACTTCCACGAATTGCACTCTTGGACCTTCTTCTCGACAGCCGCGGCGATGAATGCCTGCACGTCGTCGGGCACAAGGAACTGCGCATCCTCCGGCCAGCCAAGGCCCTTCTTGGTTGCCTTAACCTCGTCGGGTCCAAGGGGCGCACCGTGCGCCTCGTGCGTATTCTTCTTGTTTGGGCTCCCGAAGCCAAGCACGGACTTGCAGCAGATCAGGCTCGGCTTGCCGCGCTGGGCAAGCGCCTTGTCGAGGCACGCCGCAACCTCAGCCATATTGTGCCCATCGCACGATTGCACGAACCAGCCATAGGCCTCATAGCGCTTGGCGACCGACTCGGTGAAGCACACCTCGGTTTCCCCCGCGAGCGAGATCTTATTGTCGTCGTACATGTACACGAGGTTATCGAGCTGCAGGTGCCCAGCCAGCGAAGCAGCCTCGGCAGCAACGCCCTCCATGAGGTCGCCGTCACTCACCAGCGTGAACACCCGATAGTTGAAGAGGTCAGCCCCATAGCGCGCAGCGAGCATTTTGCCCGACAGCGCCAACCCGACGCTGTTTGCCGCCCCCTGCCCAAGCGGGCCGGTCGTGCACTCAACACCAGGTGTCATGCCGAACTCCGGATGCCCCGGCGTCATGCTCTCCCACTGGCGGAACGACTGGATCTGGCTCATCGGAAGGTCGTAGCCAAACAGGTTGAGCATCGAGTACAGGACCATGCAGCCATGGCCCGCCGAAAGCACAAACCGGTCGCGGTTTATCCAGCCCGGATCCTTTGGGTTGAAGCGCAGGTAGTTCGACCACAGGACCGAAGTGAAATCAGCCGCTCCGAGGGGAAGACCCGGATGGCCGCTATTTGCCTTCTGGATGGCGTCTATTGAAAGCGTGCGCACGTTCGTCGCGAGGCGCTGAAGGTTCTTAAGATCAAGGCTCATACATTTCTCCTTTTTGATACTGAGTTAGGGGCGCTTCCACTTTATGGAGCAGCCCAGCGGGTGAACGAAAGCAGGGCTTGGAGTCCTGCCTTCGAGCACGGACACGATCGCCTGAGACAGGTAATCCTTGGTCACCTTTGAGGGATCCCGCGGGCTGTCGTTTATCGTGCCGTGATAGGCAAGCTTACCCTGGCTGTCGAAGACGTAGAACTCCGGCGTGCACGCTGCGTCAAACGCCTTCGCAACCGACTGCGACTCGTCATAGAGATACGGATACGGCAATGCCATCGCCGCTGCCTTTTCGCGCATCTTGTCGAAGCTGTCCTCGGCATATTGAATCGCGTCGTTGCTGCTAATGGCAACTGTCTTGAGCCCGTCCTTCTCAAGGCGCCGAACGATCTCTATAAGCATGTCCTCGCTGCCCTTCACGTACGGGCAGTGGTTGCACAGGAAGGCGACGAGCGCAGCTTTTGCGCCCTTGAGGTAGTCGGAGCCTAGCGAGCCGCCTGCGGCGTTGGGCAGCGTAAAAGTGGGCAAGGCGCTTCCTAAGGCGAATCGCTCACTCGACATCTCTCGTTGCATTAGATCTTCCTCACTGATTATGCGCACACCACCACGCTGGCCGTCACATAGGGCGCGGAGTCGTGCGCGCACATGCGACTGGGCCTAGCCTTGCTTTTCAAGCGGCGCCGACGCTGCCTACTTCGCCGGAAGCGGATGGCGCGAATGCTTGCGGAGAAACTTCTCAACCTCTTCCGAAAACCATTCAGGATGCTCGATCATCGGAGCGTGTCCGCAGTTCTTGATTGAGACGAGCGTTGAATTCGGGATGAGCTTGTGGAACATCTCGGCGACCTCCATCGTGGTCACCTGGTCGTCCTCCCCCCATAACAGGAGGGTTGGGGCCTTCACCTGGCACAGGACGTCCTTCAGGTTGTCCTTCTTCGCGCTGCGGGCCGCGTGAATGAGGTTCAGCACGTTTGACCGGTCGTTGAGTATGGTCACAATCTCAGAGACTGCCTCCTCGGTGATGAATTCCGGCTTGGAGAAGACCTTCGCCATATGCTCAAGCACGAACTCACGCCCCGGCCGGACCGGCAGCGAATCAACGGAATGCTCATACAGGCCGCTCGTGGCGGTCAGGATGAGGCAATCAACGAGCTCGGGCGCACCTAGATAGAGCCGAAGTGCGACATGACCTCCGAGAGAGTTTCCGCACAGAGTTGTGGGGTGCACCTTGCGGGTTCGCAGGAAGTACTCGGTGTAGAGCGCGAGCGACTTCACCTTGACCTCCGACCGGTGCGCTGTCAGCAACGGAAAGCTCAGCGCAAGGGCCTTAGAGTACTGACCCATAAGGGGCTGGACAGAATCCCAGTTGGAGAGAGCGCCGAATAGCCCATGCAGGAGAACCATCTCCGGCCCCTCCTGTCCCATCTCCACAGTCTTGAACTCCGGCTCCTGCTCACGCTTGAGCCAGAGCGGATCGACCGAACCCAATTTAGGAAGGGTATCTTTGACGAACTGAAATATATTTTTAGCCATGAAGGGCCTAACTACCGCACAATGCTCGGAGCCGTTCCTGTTAAAGCGAGTCGTTGCCCCAAGTCTCTGTTGCTCGGACGCCGCATCTGTACCCGACATGTCTCGAATAAGAATCGGGATAAATGCATTAATAGTATATCCCCTCCCTACGTGTAAATACGCTGGGAAACTAAGCGGTTAGGATATTTCGCGCTCGTTAGTTATTGGCAAGGCCAGCAGCACTAGAATCAACCAGTGTCAGCATCCTCGGAAGACGCGCAAGATGGCGCCGATACTCATGTTTTCTTTGGCTATACATCAACCTCAAGCCGGTGGGCGTTCTCCTGAATCAGCTTGTACCGATCCGAGGAGTCCTTGCCCAGAAGGCTCTCAAGCATGGCCTCGACCTCATCAGCATCCTCAACCGTCACCTGCAGGAGCCGGCGGGTTTTGGGGTTCAGGGTGGTGTCCCACAACGTATCCGGGTTCATCTCGCCGAGGCCCTTGAACCGCGTGATATGGACCTTGCCCCGCGCTCCGCGCTCCTTCAGGATTCGGTCCTTCTCCTCATCAGAGTACACCCACAGCACCTCCTCACGGCTCCCCCCGCCGAATTTTAAGCGGTAGAGCGGCGAAATGCCGATGTAGAGGTGCCCAGCGTCAACGAGAGGCCTGAGAAACTTGTAAAAGAACGCCATCAAGAGCGCCGAGATGTGCATGCCGTCGGCATCCGCATCGGTGAGGATAATGACCTTCGAGTAGCGCAGCTTGTCGAGGCGAATGTCTTTGCCCAGGCCGCAGCCGAGAGCCGACACAAGATCAAGGAGCTCCTTGTTCTCTTTGAGCTTGGCCTGCGTCGTGTTGACAGAGTTAAGAATCTTACCGCGCAGCGGCAGGACCGCCTGGATGGCACGATCGCGCCCCTGCTTTGCGCTGCCGCCGGCGGAATCTCCCTCAACGATAAACACCTCAGAGATATCAGGCTTGGTGGACGAACAGTCCGCCAGCTTGCCCGGCAGGTTGAGGCGGTGGCTTACCCCAATCTTGCGGCTTACGCTCTGTGAGGCCGAGCGCGCAGCCGCGCGCGCCTTTGCTGCAAGCGTAATGCGCTCCACGAGCGCGTTCGCCACCGATGGCTTTGAGTTAAGAACGTTCTCAAACGTCTTCACGAGCGCGTCAACAGGGCTCTCGATCTCCGGATTGTTGAGACGATCCTTGGTCTGGCCCTGGAACTGAAGCTGGCTTACTGCCCCGGGGACACTCACCGAAATGATCGCAAGCAGCCCCTCCCGGATGTCTTCGCCGGTGATCTTTACCCCCTTCGGCAAAAGATTATGAACCGAGATGTAGTTGCGCACAGCCTTTGACAATCCGGACTTGAAGCCGTCCTCGTGCGTCCCTCCGCCCTTGGTGTGAATGCCGTTGACGTAGGAGTGAACATGCTCCTGCGTCGACTCCGTCCAGCAGAAAGCCACCTCGATCTTGATGCCGTTGGAGCGGTCGAGGTCAAAGCACTCCCCGCCCACTGGCGGCTGGTTCGAAATTTCAAGGAGGGTCTTAAGGAAAGACTTGATGCCTTCCGGGTAGTAGAAGGTCTTTTCTGCTCCTCCCTTCTCATTCTTGAAGATCAGCTTGAGTCCCTTGTACAGGAACGCCTTCTCCTCGATGATCTTTTCAAGCCGCTCCTGAGAAAACTCGGTGTTCTTGAAGATCTCCCCGTCAGGGCGGAAAAATATCTTAGTACCCTTGCGTCGGGTTGCTCCTGCCTTCTTGATCGGCCCGTCGGTCTTGCCCCGGCTGAAGCTCTGCCGCCACTCGTGCCCCTCGCGGTAGACAGTGGCCTCAAGCTTCTCGGAGAGTGCGTTAACTACCGACGCTCCCACTCCGTGTAGGCCTCCGGCAGTGACGTAGTTATGGTCGCTGAACTTTCCTCCGGCATGGAGAGTCGTGAGGATTATCTCAAGGGCGGGCTTCTTGAACTTGGGGTGAATGTCGACCGGGATGCCGCGGCCGTTGTCCTCGACCGTGATGCTCTCCCCATCCTTGTGGAGGGTGATTGTGATGGTGTCGGCGTGGCCGTTCATCGCCTCGTCAACAGAGTTGTCGAGGATCTCCTTCACGAGATGGTGCAGGCCCTGCGGGCCGTCGGTGCCGCCGATGTACATGCCGGGGCGCTTGCGCACCGGCTCAAGACCCTCAAGGACCTCTATATCTGCCGCACTGTATGAAGTTCCCTTAGCCATCTCAGCTCTCCAGCTTGTCCCTTATCCCGCGGCGTATCGCCGACTAGTCCTCTTTCACGCTCGCGCCAACGAGCTCGTCGCGCGAGTACACCTTTGCTCCCTTCAGCGCACGGTGCCCTTTTGTAACCTCAGACAGCGGCACATCCTTCACCTTGCCTGACTTGAGGTTGAGAAGCAGCGTCCCCTTCATTTTGGCAGACCGCACGCCACAGCAAGCCACAAGGGTGTCCTTATCGCGGACGCTCATGAGCGACACTCCCACGGCTGCCGAGTCCCGAACAGGGATCTCATCCTTGCTGAAGGCAAGCCCCGATCCGTCCTGGGTCAAAAACACCATCATTGGCGCAAGCGGCTCAACAGCCGCCAGAAACTCACCATCTCGCAGCTTCATGACCCGGCGCCCAATGCGCTTCGTGAGAGAGATATCGCTCATAGTAAGGGCGAATCCTGTGCCCTGGTGGCCGACGAGCACGAGCGTGTCGCCGTCCTTAAGCACCCTGTCCGCAAGCTGCGTGGTGGATGTCCCACTGAGAGAAAGCTGCCCCTGCGCCGTGCCTGAGGCCGTCGCAGCCGATCCCGGTGCCGGCATGCCGAACGAGGACACGATCTTCTCGCCGTCCTTGAACTTGAGCAGCTTCTGAATCGGGGTGCCATAGCCGCTTGATGCCGGAAGATCCGACACCTTTAGCACGAAGAGAGTGCCGAAGGTGGTGAACAGGGCGATTGAGTCGAGCGTCGTCAGGGCATGCGCCGCTAAGAGCGAGTCCCCCTCGCGCATGCGGGTTGAGGAGAGATCGTTCGTCCTGCGGATGCGCTTCACCCAGCCATCCGAGGTGACGATGGCATGAACGTCCTCTTGAACCACATACTGCGTCTCATCGAACTCGATGTCGACGTTGTCCTTGATAAGCTTCGAGCGGCGCCGATCGCCGTACTTTTCGCCGAGCGCCTCAAGGTCAGTCCTGACGATCTCCTCGATGGCGGCCCTGCTCTTGAGAATCTTGTCGATCTCCTTGACGCGCTTCTCCTTAGCTGTCAGCTCAGTCCGTATCTCGTCGATGTTCGTGCGCGAGAGCTGATAAATGCGCATATCGACCACAGCGAACGACTGAATCTCGGACAGCTTAAATCGCACGCCCAGCTTCTCGGCGGCGTCGCTGCGCCCGTCGCTCTTGCGCACGATCTTGATCGCCTCATCGAGCGCATCGTAGACAATGACCAACCCCTCCAGGATGTGTATGCGCTCAAGGAGCTGCTTGCGCTCGAAGCTGAGCCTCTTGTGAGTGACCTCAGCGCGGAAAGCCAGGAAGTGGCGCAGGCAGTCCTTGAGCGAGAGCAATTCCGGCCGGGGCGAGCCCCCCTCCCCTGGCACAAGCGCAGTGAGGTTGACTGCGAAGTTCGACTCAAGCGGCGTGTTCTTGAACAGGTACGCCATCGCAACCTCGGCATCAGCGCCGGAGGCGAGCTCGAGCACGATGCGCACGTCATTCGTCGACTCATCACGAACGTCGACAAGCTGCGGAAGCTTCCTGTCGATAATCAGCCCCGCTATGCGCTCAACGAGCGTCGACTTGTTCACTGCGTACGGGATAGACGAGACAACTATCGACTGCTTGCCGCGGCTCATCTCCTCAACCGCCCACTCGCCCCGCATGCGGACCGAACCGCGGCCCGTTTCGTAGATCTCCACAAGCTCGCGCTGCGAGTTGAGGATGTTACAGCCAGTCGGGAAGTCGGGACCTTTAATGATCGACGTGAGCTTAGACACCGAGAGCTCTGAATCCTTCGAGAGCTCAACGAGCGCCTTGATGGTATCCTTAAGGTTATGCGGCGGGATGCTCGTGGCCATACCCACCGCAATTCCGGTCGCGCCGTTGACGAGCAGGTTCGGTATCCTACTGGGCAGCACCACGGGCTCAACAACAGTTCCGTCGAAGTTGTCCCTGAACGCAACAGTCTCCTCGTTAATCTCGCCGATGACCTCAAGCGCAAGCTCGCGCAGCCGCGCCTCCGTGTAGCGGTATGCTGCCGCGTTGTCACCGTCGAGGGATCCGAAGTTGCCCTGGCCGTCGACAAGCGGATAGCGCAGAGAGAAATCCTGGGCCATTCGCACCATCGCTTCGTAGCACGCGATATCCCCGTGCGGATGAAATCGTGCGAGCACCTCTCCGACCACGGCTGCAGACTTGCGGTGGCTGTTAGAGGGCTTGAGGTTCAGGTTATGGAGCATGGCGAAGAGGATGCGGCGCTGCACCGGCTTCAACCCATCGCGCACATCCGGCAGCGCGCGCCCCGACACGACGCTCAACGCATAGGTGAGGTAACGGTCTCGGGATTCCTGCGTCAGGCTAGTGGGAAAAGTTGCCATAGAACTCCTTGAACGAAGCGGGTTGGAAGCAACGCCGTCTCCAAACGCCGTCCCCATCTCTACTACGGGACCACACGAGCTGAAATGCCCTTATCTTTGGCGCTTACCCGAGGGTCAAAACTCTCAGGATATTAACAGCTTACCCAGAAAGCGCAATCTCCTTTGCGCCGATTTATGGGTTGCTCTGTTCGTGCTCCGAGAAGCTAGAGAGGTCTGGGAACCGGTCAATGCGCTTGAGCGCGCTCGACATGAAATCAAGGGGTATCGTAGTCGCACCCGGCAGGATCGCCTCATCAGGAACGGCTTTCATCGACGCAAGCACTTCGAGGCACTGGCTAATCGTCAGGTAAGAGCCAGTAAGCGGAAAGGTCCTTATCTGGCCGCTCGAGTCCGGGCCGATATCGACGGGCTCGCCGCCGAACTCATAGCGGCCTGCAGGGGCCCCGGCGAATGCGGAGCCATCGCTAACCCAGATAGTGCGATTCGGCTTACGCGACTCGACCATGATAAACGCGTACTTGATGAAGTTACGGTCAACATGCACTCCGTCAGGAATAATCATCACAAAGGCATTGGGGTCAAGCAACTGAGCCGCCACCTCCATGTTCTTGCGGTGATCCGGCGGCTCCTCCTTCGACCAGGCGTTCCCGGCGTGGGTTACACCTGTTGCACCCGCCGCAAACGCATCCTCGATCTGGGACACCACTGCGTTGTGGTGCCCGATTGAGACAACCACCCCCATGCGGGCTATCTGCTCGATGAACGGAGCAGCACCGCGAATCGCAGGAGACACGGTCATCAGGACAACTTTTCCATCCGAGGCGTCGAAGAAGCGCCTGAACAGTCCGATATCGGCCTCCTCTCTCACCAGGTGCTTCGGGTGTGCGCCCCTCGTCGCAACCGAGAAGAAGGGGCCTTCGAGGTGAATGCCCATGATGGGCTCTCCCCACGGCTGCTTCATCGCGTCGGCAATCAGCCGAACGTTGTGGATCATGGATTCTGGAGATGAGGTTATTAGGGTGGCGAGGTAGCGGCGCGTGCCAGCAGCGACGAGCCCCTCGGTGGCCCGGCGAACCTGGTCAAGCGTGAGGCTTTCGGAGGAAAAATTGACGACCTCGGCAGCGGCGCCGGCCCGCGCCGGAAGGGTGAGTCCGTTAACGTGCAGGTCAACGAGGTTCCTACGATTGGGTGAGCTGGGATGGGGGAAATTGAGCATACTCGCCGGATTCAGGCCTTGTTGGACGCAATAATACTGGGTCGCCGTGTGAATAAGCTAGGGATAGGGCAGAAAAGGCCCAGTATCCTCCCCCAAAAAGACCTATAACGCCCCATACCGACAAGGAATACCGGCTTGGCGGGAAGCCATGGACTGACTCGGGTTACCCCGATGGCTTTTCGGGCTGGCCCGAAGGTGGCAGTATTCTCTGCGGGTCGGCGATCGACCCAAGCAACTTCCACACTGTATTGAGGACAAACGATACATGAAGCGCACAAAGACAATCAGCCTTATCACCCTCGCACTCGTTTTCTCGGCCTGCGGGCAAAGGACGAACCACTCCCCCATGCCGTCCATTCCGGACGAGGCTAAGGCTTCGATGAACAAGCCAGTAAACTGTCCGACTGCCAGGGCGGACATCAAGACGCTTGAGGACGAGAAAGCCTCGGTAGCGAAGCAGGCTATTGCAGGCATCCGCTCAGTGATTCCGTTTGCCGCAGCCAGCGGCCTCCTCTTGGGTGACTACCAGGATCGCGTAGATGTCGCGACCGGCGAGTACAATGCCGACCTGCAGGCCAAGATCGACCAGATCCGGGGGGAGTGCGGCATCACAGAGGTTATCGCTGACTAGATTGCTTCCTGCGTTGCAGTATCGCAAAGGACCGCATGAGGGTTGACCAGTCTTCATACCGTATCCCTGAAGCTGCCCGCTTCATTGCCTTTGAGGGGATAAACGGGTGCGGCAAGACCACACTCATGCGGAGCCTAGTCTCCGACCTTCGGGCCAAAGGGCATGCGGCCGTTGAAACACGGGAACCAGGAGGCACCCCGCTCGGCGATGAGCTGCGAAAGCTCCTCCTGGAATGGCCGGGAGAAAAGATCTCGGAACGCACAGAGCTGCTGCTCTTCGCCGCGGGGCGGGCAGAGCACGTCGACAAGGTCATTCGGCCCAGCATCGCCAGCGGCTCGTGGGTGCTGTGTGACCGTTACCTCTATTCAAGCGTCGCGTTTCAAGGTTACGGCCGGGGGATTCAGCGTTCGCTCATCGACCAGGCAAATGACTTCGCGGTGCAGGGAGTTTTTCCGGACCTGGTTATACTGCTCGACATCGAACCGCAAGAGGGCCTGAGCCGCATCGCGGCGCGAAACGACTCCGGAAAGGACTCGTTTGAAGCCGAGGAGCTGGCTTTTCACGAGCGCATCCGGCGGGGCTTTCTTGAGGTCGCCGAGCAGTCGCCAGTTCCCTTTCTCGTGCTGGATGGCGCCCGCTCGCGCGAGGAACTCCACCAGCTCGCGGCAGCCGTGCTGCGCTGCGCTTAACACTTCCTTCCCGCACAGTTTCAACCTATGGTATCCGGCGTGGCGAAGATTACAGGACACGCAACTCAACGGCAGGCGCTTGTGCAGCTGGCGCGAGATGAGCGCCTTCCGAGTTCCCTGCTCTTCTCGGGCATACCCGGTACCGGCAAGAGACTCGTGGCGCTGGAGCTGGCGGCGCAGCTGCTGTGCCTTGAGCGGCCCTTCGGGCCACAGGGCGGCTGCGGATCGTGCCGCGCATGCGCCCTGCTCCGCTCGGGAAACCACCCCGACCTTCACACGCTCGCCTTCGGTGAGAACGGCGCCACGGTCGATGACCTTCGCGAAGCGCTTGAGAAGCTCAGCCTCAAGCCCTTCATGGGCGGGCGGAAGGTCGCCGTCCTTAACGATGCCGACAACATCTCGATCGTGGGGGCTAACATACTCCTCAAGTCGCTTGAGGAGCCGCGTCCGGAGACGTTCTACATATTGGTTGCCGCAAATACCTCGCGCTTGCCGGCCACAATCCTGTCGCGGTGCCAGCGCTGGTTCTTCGATCGGCTGTCGGTGCCCGAAGTTCAGGAGATACTGGCTGAGCGAGGGGCTGTAGCAATCACCGAGTCGGCGGCCGCGCTTACCGACGGATCTCTGCTTGATATCGACAGCCTCGGCGAGCGGGCAGAGCTGTGGGACGATGTCCGATCAACGCTTGAGGCGGCTTACCGGGGGGATGTTAGCAAGGTTGGCAAGGCGGCGCAGGCGTGGGGCTCCGACAAGTCCGGCCTGCGGGCGCGGCTGGATGTCCTCCGCTCGGCCATACGCCAAAATCTTTTGTCGAGTGCCCACGATCGGTCTGCCGCTGCAGTATGGGCGCACGCGCTGCAGAACGCGCTCGACACAGAATACCTTGCACTCGATCGTCACGTGAATCCTACGCTCGTACTTCTCCAGCTCCTCGATAGCTGCAGTGCTGCCCATGTGCAGCGCTACCAGTCCACCCCCAACTCGGCGACAACCATTCTCCAAAGGCTACAGGATTAGTCATCCCGCGCTCTCGCGGCCTGCGGCAGGACATGCCCACAGCTTTTATTCGGGCGGGTTTTCCAGGGCCGTTGCCTCGGCTCTGGACATCCCCGGCCAATTGGCTGAAACTCCCAGTCCCAACATTCATAAGGCCAAAGGAACCGTATGACCTCAGACAATCAGGCCCCCTCAGCCACCCCCGCTCTTCAGCCAGCAACTGCTCCGGCCGCAGTTCAAACCCCACCCCCCCTGGCTGATGAGGAGATCGACATCGACCTCTTTGCGAAGGTCAAGCTCAGGACCGCGACGATTGAGGGTGTTGAGGCGGTTCCAAAGTCCAAAAAGCTGTACCGAATTCAGCTCGACGTAGGGGAGCTCGGGAAGCGCCAGATCGTTTCCGGTATCGCGCAGCACTATACGCCCGAGCAGCTGATTGGCAGGCAGATCGTGATCGTCGCGAACCTAAAGCCCGCCAAGCTCATGGGCGTCGACAGCCAGGGCATGCTCCTGGCCGCATCGACCGAGGCCGACGGAACGCTCGCGCTCCTCACTCCGGACAAGCCCATCGCCACCGGCGCGCGAGTCCGCTAACGGCCCCCCATCGGCTGCGTTCGCGGTGCTGCAATGAAGCTCGACCTAATCGATTCCCACACCCACCTCGACTCCGAGCAGTTCGACAGCGACCGGGACGAGTGCATTCAACGGGCGCTGGCAGCTGGTGTTACCCGGCTTCTCTCAGTGGGCGCCAGTCGCGGCCTCGACTCGGCCCGCTCGGCTATAGCCCTTGCGGAGCGATATCCCTTTATCTGGGCCAGCGCTGGAATCCATCCGCACGACGCCGGGCACGACCTGGCTTGGGGCGAACTTGAGCAGCTTGCGCAGCACCCAAAGGTGGTGGCGATTGGGGAAACAGGCCTCGACTTTTTTCGTGACTGGTCGCCGCGAGTGAGGCAGTACGCGCTTTTCGAGCACCAGATAGACCTGGCTGTCCGTGTCGCGAAGCCGCTTATTATTCATTCGCGCGAAGCCGGCGAGGAGTGCCTGCGGATACTTGAAGAGCGCGGCGCTCATCGAGTTGGTGGCGTGTTTCACTGCTATGCGGAGAACGCCACATTCGCTGAGAGGCTCAAGAAGATCGGTTTCCTCGTCTCTTTCCCGGGGGCTTTAACCTTCAAGAAGTCCGATCAGATGCGGTCCGTGTGTAAGGAAATCCCGATTGAGCAGATAATGGTTGAGACTGATGCCCCGTACATGGCCCCCGAGCCCCACCGCGGCAATCGCTGCGAATCAGCTTTCGTCGTTGACACGGCGCGCTGCCTGGCAAAAGTGAAGGGGTTGTCCCTCGAGGAAGTTGCGGCGATAACTACGGAGAACGCGCTTCGGCTCTTTTCAACGATGAGGTAACGCACCATGGCCCCCGAATCCCTCGTCCTCTCCAGCTCGATGAGCCACATTACCACTATCACCATCAATCGCCCTGCGCATCGCAACTGCCTCACCAAAGAAACTATCTCCCAGCTCATCTCCGCCTTTGAGATAGCAGGCCGCGACCCGTCAGCCCGTTGCATCATGCTGCGCGGAGCCGGCAATGAGGCCTTCTGTGCGGGTGCTGACCTGCGCGAGCTCATCGATGACCCCTCGCCCGATTCACGGCGCGCCATGTTCGAGTCGATCGCGAGGCTCATCGAAACGATCCACCGCACACCACTTCCGGTTGTGGCCCTCGTGCACGGGTTTGCCCTTGCGGGCGGCTGCGGGCTCGCTGCCGCCTGCGATATCACGGTCGCCGCAGACGATGCAGTGTTCGGCCTGCCCGAGGTGGGAATCGGCTTGGCCCCCATGGTTGTCATGGGGCCGCTAAGCAGGACCATCACCCGCAAGGCCCTCTCTCACCTCGTTCTCACCGGCGAGAGGATATCCGCCGCCCAGGCGCTTGATGCCGGACTGGTGACAGCGGTCGCGCCGAAAAATACGGCTGATGAGGAGGCGCTTCTCGCCTGCCAGGGGCTGTGCAAGCAGAGCCCACAAGCTCTACAGGCTGCTAAAGCTGCGCTCATCGACGTGGGGGAACGCGACTACTTCCCCTTCTTGCGCGAGCTCGCAGACCGAAGCGCCCTCGTGAGCCTCGGGTCGGATGCCGAGGAGGGGATGCGAGCCTTTACTGAAAAAAGGGCGCCCTCGTGGCGGGCATAAGCACATGAAGATAGGACGATACACCGTAACTCCAATTGTGTTTGCCTCCTTCCGGCTCGATGGTGGCTGCATGTTCGGTTCTGTCCCAAAGAACCTGTGGTCGAAGGCCATTCAGGCCGACACCGAGAACTGCATCCCGCTCGTGTGCCGCTGCCTGGTGGTCGAAGACGGATCTCGCACCTTTCTGGTTGATGTCGGGATTGGAAACAAGTGGAGCGACAAGCAGCGCGCCATTTACGGCATCAGCCTCGTGCCGGAGCTTGAGGGTGGTTACAAGCCAGACAAAGTCACGGATGTCATCTTAACCCACCTTCACTTCGACCACGCCGGCGGCATCTCGTTCCGCAACGCTGCGGGCGACCTGGCGCTTCGTTATCCCAAAGCGCGCGTCCACCTGCAGGCCGCGAATTGGCAACAGGCCCAAAACCCCTCCCCGAAGGACAGGGCTAGCTACCTGCCAGAAAATGTCGAGCCTCTCAGCAATGCGCAGCTCGTGCTGTGTGATGGCGTCGCAGAAATCGCGCCGGACATCATCGTTCATAAGGTAGACGGCCATACTCCTGGCCAGCAGTGGGTAGAGATCCGGGGGGGAGAAAAGCCGCTGTTCTTCGCGACAGACCTCATTCCAACGTCGCATCATCTCCCTCTCGCGTACCACATGGGATACGACGTTTGCGCAGAAACCCTCCTGCGAGAGAAACTCACGTTCCTTGACCGTGCCGTGCAGGAAGATGCAGTCGTCGTGTTTCAGCACGATTCGGCGGTCGAAGCGGCGCACGTGGCCCTCAACGAGCGCGGTCAGTTCGGCGTTCGCACTGCTGTAAGAATCTGAAATTAAAATATTTTCCGGCCTGCGTGCGGAATACGTGACCAAGCGCAAGCCATGCCTGGCTTAGTGGCCCAAAGGCCCTATAATGACGGGCTTGGCAAGGAATCAACGGTTAAACGGTGTTAGACCCAAAAAACAAAGACAGCAACGGCCAGCGTGAGCCCTCCCAACAGGATCGGCAGGACCTGTCGTATCCTGGCGCTGAAATCAACCGCTCGCTGTCAACCGAGCTGCCATTCACCCTTACCGTGCGCGATATCTCAATCGACTCGCTCGAGCGGCTTCTTGCCGAGATAGCGCCTGATATCTCACAGCTTGTGTCCGGAGAGATCCGCGACCTCGTCGAAGAAAGCCGGTGCCTCAAGGGAGAGCAGTTGCGGTCCAAGTACTTTTCCTCAACGCCCATCACGATCTACCAGAACCGCACCTTCGTGCTGGACAATGGGCAGGCGCCCAGTGAGAAGCTGCACTCTGTGAAGATAATCGATGAGCGATGCCAACCGGAGAATCCCACCATCGAGATCTTCAAGCTCGGATTGCCCCAGACCTCCATCTCGGTCCGATTCTCTTTCGACACACTCCCGAATGATGAGCGATGGGCCCTTGTCAACCGCATCGGCTCGCTCATGGGGGTGCCCGACGCATGCGCCTCATTTCAGAGGGCCCCGCGCGAGGCAGAGCACCAGTGCTCAACGGGCTCCACCCTGCTTGAGGTGGGGCCGGGCGTTATTATCGAGACGCTCTCCACTACCCAACCGCTGCCTGGGCCAAAAGCGTTTGCTGACAGGCAGCCGGGCCGTGGCTCTTGGATTATCGACAGCCTTGAATACTCCCAGCCCGACTACGAGGAGCAGAGTGAGCTGCTAAAGCTTATCGACCCGCGCGAGTTCGAGCCCGTGAAGGAACGCAACCTTCTGTCGAGCCTCCTGCTCCACACCGCCCGAATGTACGCAACCCAAGAGGGCGAGATCTCCGCCCAAAAGATCAATCGCGCCAGTCGCCACATCAACGAGCCGCTGACGCTTAGTTTTGAGCGCTGGATGGTGCTCGGCGATCCCGATGGCGAGGATGCCTTGATGTCGGATGATCTCCTCTCGCTCCTTTCCTCGGATCCCGATGGAAATCAGGACTGGCAGCCGCCTGAGGACACCTCCGCTTGGGCCGAGACACCGGAGGCCTTCCTGCCGGACTCATCCCCGGACCTTTTCACTGACGCACAGTTCAGCCCTTTCGAGGATGAGCAATCTTCCGCCGAACCGCAGGAAGCTGGCATTGAGGATATCCCAGACTTCGGAACGAGGTCCCGGGTGACGCTTGAGAAGCGCAGCTCCCCATACGGCCAATACCGCATCTCGTTCTCTTCCGATGCTGCTGGGCTGGTCACTGATCAGGTAAACGATGACAGCTTTTTCAACAAGGATGCCCCTACTATCCGCGTCGATTTCCTTGACGACAAGAATGCTCGCAGCAGGTGGCGACTTCTGTCGAAGCTTCACGGCCAGCTGTCAGAGAGCATGGCAGTACCCGAAGACGAGGCCCACAACCTTGATACGATAGAGAGGGACTTCAGCTCGTCCGACATCTCATCCTCGGGAGATCAAGTTGCCCTCTACCTCGGCCGCATGCGCGTCATTGCAAGCCGGGGCTAGGGATGAGGCGCCGGGCCCTGGCGCATCCGAGCGACCGCCTCCCGGGCATCCACCATCTCAAGCCCTACCACTACCTTCGGCACTCCCCGTGAGCCGCTCTCGCGCGCGCACCGCTCAAAGAGCATCCGCCCCGCTTCGCTCCGCTCGATATCAACGATGGCATACGGCCGGCCGATCTCGCTTAGGGTCGCTTCAAGCGCCTTGCATGCGGGGCACCACTCAGTCACAAGGGCTATCAGCGCGATATCCTCCGGCTCTCCCGCCATCTCAAGAAAGCTACGGCGCTCCTGGTCCGAGGCGAAAACCTGGACAGGCGCCATCGGGCGCCGCAGGAGCAGCAGCGCCACAGCTACGAGCACAATCGGCACAATCCACCGCCTCATCCCGAATCCTCTCTGCCTAAGAGCGCGCGCCATCAGCGCACCACTTCGGCCCTTAGCCTTTTGCGGCCCGCCCTTCTTCCTGAGCCTGCGCAGCTCCTGGAGCCCTGAAAATCCCCTTGGCAAGCGCTAGCATGCCGCCGATGTCCGTCAAGTTGGCTGGCAACACGACCGTATTTGTCTTCTGCGCTATCTTTCCGAGCTGTGGGATGTACTGCTCAGCGATGCGAAGCTCCATGGCCTGGCGACCGCCCTCCATCTGCAGCGACTGCCCGACAACGCGCAAGCCTTCCGCTGTGGCGCGCGCCACCTCAAGGATCGCCTCAGCTTCGCCCTTTGCCGTGTTTATCTGCGCCATCATGCGGGCCTCAGAATCCTTAATCTGGGCCTGTTTCTCTCCCTCGGCGCTGTTGATCGCAGAATCTCTCGCCCCTTCCGAGGCAAGGATTGCGGCCCGCTTTTCGCGCTCAGCCTTCATCTGCTTCTCCATCGCCGTAATAACCTCGCGCGGAGGGGTGATATTCTTGATCTCGTAGCGCAGCACCTTAACACCCCACGCCTCGGCCGCCTTGTCGACCTCGACCACGACATTCGCATTGATGTGCGCACGCGCCTCAAATGTTTTGTCCAGCTCAATTTTTCCGATCTCGCTGCGGAGCGTCGTTTGCGCAAGTTGCATCATTCCGAACATGTAGTCATCGATCCCGTACGATGCAGCTTTTGCGTCAATAACGCGCACGTACAGGACACCGTCGACCGCAACTTGCACATTGTCGCTCGTGATACACACCTGCTCGGGGATGTCGACCACCTGTTCCTTCAGGGAGTGCCGGTACCGAACGGCGTCGAAATACGGAATGAGCACGTGAAAGCCGGCGTCAAGAGTCTTATGGTACTGGCCAAGCCGCTCGACGACGAAACGCATCTGCTGGGGAACGATCACCGCTCCCTTGAAAACGGTAACAACAACCAGCAATACTATCGCTATACCAACAATCTGAATCATCCGCCTCCTCCCTATGCAGAGCTTAATTTTTTAGTGTCACGTGGAGGGTCACTCCCTCAGCCTCAACAACGAGGCACTCTGAGCCAGCCGGAATTGGCTCGCCGCCGACATTCTTCAGCCTCCATGTCGAGCCCCACAACTCGCCCGCCCCGAGCTCTCCAGGCGCAATCGCCGAGCCCACCTTAATAACCCTCCCCTTCGTGCCGACGACAGCCTCCTTGGGCGAGCCCATCACCGATTGAAGGCGATTGGCAAACACGATCCAGGCAACGACCGCAAGCGCGCAAAAGACGAGCGCCTGAATGGGCCAGGTGGTGAACAGGCCCGTGAGGACGAGAAGGCCCAAGACTATCGCGGAAACGCCGAGGAGAAAGAGGAAAAAGCCGGAGACTACTATCAGCTCAGCGACACAGAGCCCTATCCCAACGATGAGCCACATCCAGCCAGTCATGCCGTCACCATGAAAATATTCCTGAGATTACTTAACGCTACCCTACGGCACGCCCCCCTTTTCGTCACTACGCTTGTTTGACCGCCCTCGGGCATAGCTTGAGGATCTGCCGACCAGTAGCTATTTCGGCAGGGTGCGGCGCTTCCTGCGCGCAACTGTTTCATATCCATTAGAAACCACGCTGAACGTGGCCCCCCAAAGCGGGCGCAGGGACGTAATCCGAACCAGCAGCTCGTGGCCGCGTATGTGCTCCACCGACCGCACCTCCTTAAAGAGAGGCAAAAGCCCTCCAACAGCAAGAGCCCGCAGGACAGCTGAGAGGACGAAGAGCGGAAGGAAGCGCGACGGCTCAACCAGCCAGGCAAAGGTGTAGGACCAGCTCTCCGGGATATGGGTCGCGATAAGGGCCCCACTCATGGAGCCGGAGACGACAAAGACTCCGTTGATGATGGACTGGTAGGCGATGCAGCGTGCACGCTTCGGCGGCGTCACCGCATCAAAAACGAAATTCGCCGCCGCCAGGTTGAAGCCCGCCCAGAAAACGCCGCTGTAGAGCTGAATGAGCAGCACAAACCAAAGCTTCGACGAGATCAGCCAAAGCATCGGATTGATCGACACCAGAGTTCCGCATAGCAGCAGTATCTTTCGGTTGCCGAACTGATCACTCACCGCTCCCCACGAGCGCATAACAACAAACTGCGCCAGGACGACCGAGGCAACCACAAGCGTGTACTCGTGGTACGAGAAGGAGAGGTCCTGGAGCATGTACATCGCAAAGTATGGCCCCGAGATCGCCGTGCCGAAGTTCATGAACGACACAAAGAGCACAAACTTGACGAAGTTTGACTGCCGGGTTCGAGACACGAACTGCCAGAAAGAGAACTTCGACTCAGAGGGGACATGCAGCGTAGGATCGGAGACATGGCGAAGCGGTGCCGAGGAAAGGAGCCGCGCCACCGCCGCCACAAAGATGATGCCGCAGTACCCCCACGCAGCGGCATCAGCGCCCGCCGTCATGTGCAGCGCCTGGCCCGCGGTGAACACCCCCAGAAAGGTGAGGATGGCCATCCACTTGTTGCGGTATCCGAAGAACTCCCCCCGCGATGTCGGCGGAATAATGTCGCCAACGAGGCTGTTCCAGAGCGGAGCAATCATACCGATCGTGACCTGGTAGATCGTGATGAGCGCGATGAGGATCGACGCCGAAAGCCATCCGGTGCCGCACAGGACCGGAATCAGAGCAACTGGGGCGAGCACGGCGGCTTGAGAACGGATGAGCCGGGTGATGAGGCCCCGGCGACTCCCCGACCGTTCTGCCATCCGCATCCCAAGAAGCTGCGCTAGGGCTCCCACAAATGGCGGAAGGGTAGCAAGGACGCCAATCTGCATCGGCGTTCCCCTCAAAAAAACGCCAAGCGCAGTGATGTATGTCTCGGCGGCGCCGATCTTAACGGCATCGAGCCCACCCTCGCGCACCAGCGCTTTTGATGACGGGGTTTCAAGAAAACTCACTGGCACCTACCTGGACAGGCTACTCCTTGTGCTGCCGATGATCGCCTATTTTCCCGAGGCCGAGCAACCGCGAAGTCCTCAGAATTCCAATCACCGAGAGACTGTCCTTTATCTCCCCGGCATCAACCATGCGCAGTGCCTCCGAAAAAGGCACTACTCGCACCTGAAGAAGCTCCGTGTCGTCCGGCGAGCATGCCCCCTGCGTCAATCCGCGAGCCAAGAAAAGCTCCCCCCGCTCCGCCGAAAAGCAGTTGCTGAGGTGGATCTCGCCGCCAAGCTGCGACCACTCCCGAGCTGAAATTCCGGTTTCCTCGCGCAGCTCACGTTTGGCCGCTTCCAGCCCAGGCTCCCCGTGATTTGCTCCCCCTTCAGGGATCTCCCACGAATACTCCCCCACCGGGTACCGATACTGGCCCACGAGGTAAATGCCGCCGTCATCCGTGAGCGCAACAACGCCCGTGGCAAGCCTCGTTTCGACAACTCCGTAAATTCCAGGCGTCCCGCCGGGCGAGATGACTTGATGCTCTCGGATGGTAATCCAGGGATTCTCGTAAATGAGCCGTGAGCTCAGGGTTGACCAGGGATTTCTCGTAGACATGGAATTCCTTAAGCGTGCGTGAGCCGCTCAAGACTATTCCATATCGTTCTGGAACGCACTCCACAAAGGCTTTTTAAGCGGGCTGGTGTCCTCTACGGAGAACTTTCCGCCGGATCGATCAACGATGCATGCGTAGCCAACAACGATTCCCCCTTCTGACTCCACCTTTTGGGCCGCCTCGACGAGATGCTTGCCGGAAAAGACGACGTCATCAACGATGACGACCTTCTGGCCCTTGAGATCCGGCCCGAAAAACTTCCCGTCTTTCTGGAGGATCACGACCTTGCGGCCTCCAGCCACCGCAGCGCTGTATAGAATGCCGCTGTAGGCGATCCCCACCGCTATGTCGAAGGCGTCATGGTCGAGGTGACCCACCGCATCAGCCGCGAGTCGGGCGTGCTCGCTCGGGGCAAGCTGGAAGCAGTCGAAGAACACAGAGCAGATATGGCCGCTTGGAATGCGGCTCGGCTTGGGAAATCGGATCGAAACTCGGTCAATGATCGCTTTGGTGGTCTCATCCATATCTCCCCTTAGTATACCCCACTCCGTCAGCGGGCAAGAAGGGGTTTCGTGCTATCTCCATGTAGTAGGCTGATTACGCTTATTTTGCGCCGGCTACACGCACCCCCTGTATGGAAAGCTGCTGCAGATGCTGCTCGAAGGTGCACATGCCTTGCTGTGACGACGTCTGAAGCAAGCCGAAGAGCTGGTGCGTTTTAGCCTCGCGAATGAGGTTTCGCACCGCCGGCGTTGCGATAAGGACCTCTGCCGCCAAGAGCCGCCCCCCGCCCGCCCTCGGATAAAGCCGCTGGCTCACGACAGCCCGCAGCGAATCAGCAAGCATGGAGCGCGCCTGCTCCTGCTTACCGGCCGGAAAAACGTCCAGCATTCGCGAGACACTCTGCACCGCGCTTGAGCAGTGCAGGGTCGACAGCACCAGGTGTCCCGTCTCGGCCGCCGTCAGCGCCAGCTGAATTCCCTCCGCATCACGCAGCTCACCGATCATGATGACGTCCGGATCCTGGCGCAGCGCAGATCGCAGCGCGGTCGTGTACCCTCCCAAGCCCGACGACACCTCGCGCTGCGTTATCAGGGAGCGGCTTGAGACGTGCACAACCTCAACCGGATCCTCGATCGTTACAACGTGGGCCGCACGCGTCTCATTGATTCGCCTGATGATCGCGGCGAGAGTTGTCGACTTCCCGGAACACGCAGCGCCTGTCACCAGCACAAGGCCCGAGCGCTGCTCGGCAAGTGCGACCACCGATGCGGGTAGCCTCAGCTCCTCGATCGCTGCTGGATGCCCCGGAAGCAGCCGGACGACCAGCGCAAATCCGGTGATGCCCCGAAATGCATGCAGGCGACTCCTGCCACCTGCCATAGAAATGGTGCTGTCGTGCTCGACCCCATCCCGAATTCGCCCAAGCTCTTCTGAGGTCATAACCTGGGCCAGCACGGCCAGCACCTCCTGCTCGCAGAGAGCTGCATGGGCAAACTCTCGCATCTCGCCATCAACCCGAAAGCGGGGCACAGATCCGCTGCGGAGATGGATGTCTGAAGCCCCGCACGCGCGCCCTTCCAGCACAAGAGACTCAAGCGATACCGTCATTTCATCCCCAACTTACCCGCCCATTCCGAAGCCCCTGCAGAGCCCGGACGCAGTTCCGGGGCAGCGGCGCAGGATATTCGTCAGCTAGTACCGGCAAGTTGCTACTTCCCGTGACGCCCGAGCTTTACGCCCTCTGGCCGGACCCGTATGATGGGAGCAGTTGTCTGTCTCTGCGCAAGCGTTTTCCCGGTAGCACCCTCAAGCCATGTCGCCTGAAACCCAGAAGATCTCTGCAGCCAAAAAGGTAATCGGGCTTCATGGTTCCGCATGCGGCTGGTACATCAGCTCCCTGCTTGCCGAATGCCCCCGCGCTGTAATCGTGTGCAAGGACCGGAGGGCCGCTGATGAGCTCGTGGACGACCTGCATTTTTATGCGGGCCCTGGCAGCGGCTCCCTCTTCCCGTCGTGGGAGACCCTGCCGATGGAGCTCGTCTCGCCGGGCACAGACGTGTCGGCCGTGCGCCTTCGGGCGATAGCGGCCATCACGCGGGGAGATCCTTTTGTGCTCGTTACGAGCGCCGAGGCGCTCGTGCAGAAGCTTGTGGCCATCGAGGCACTTGAGGCGCACTCGCGGGTCCTCTCTCTCAACGCGGAGGCGAGCCGGGAAGGCCTCGTGTCGAGCCTGATGGATGCGGGGTTCTCGCCGGCCCGAAACGTCGCCGAAGTTGGTGAGTTCAGCGCCAAGGGGCTGGTCGTTGACTTCTTTCCGAGCACCTCGCCATATCCTGTGCGCGTCGAGCTCCGAGACGGCGCAATCGTCCGCATGCAGCTCTTCAGCCCGGAGTCTCAGCGAGCCCTGAGCGACATTCCTCAGGCAGAAATCCTCCCTGTGCGGGAGCTGGCGCTGCCTCTATGGCACTCGCAGCACCGCGAGCTCGTTGTAAACAGGCTTAAGGAGCGCGCCTCTGCAACCGGCGCGCCGCCTCGCGAAGTGGAGAAGGTCCTTCAGGCTCTTGAGCAGCGCGAGGAGTATCCCGGCCTTGAGCTTCTGCAATACCTCGCCGCCCCCACCCCCCTCCCGACGCTCCTCGACATCCTGCCGGAGGACACCAGGATCATTACTGTCGACGGTCACCAGGCGTTTAGGGCGATCGAGGAGTTCTGTGAAAGCTGCCGGGAGCGGTCCGCGCGGCTTGAGGAGGAGCAGCTCCTTATTCCATGCGCCGCAGACGTCTATGACGATGAGGAGACCATCTGCAAAAAGCTCATGAGCCGGGCGGCCGTGGAGCTCTCGGGAGTCCACGACGCGGCCCCGGATGAGCGCGTTGAGAATGTGCGCTCGGAAAGCACCACCGACCTTGCGACACGGATGCGCAGCGCGGTGGGCAGCGGCTCGGCATTTCAGCCCCTCAAGGAATACCTCGATGCGTGGCGCAACAAGGGCTTCTCGATCGCTTTCAGCGTCGGCTCAACGAGCCGCGCCAAGCGCCTCCAGGACATCCTGCTCGATATCGGCACGGATGCGCCGATCCTCACGACCCACGCCCAAGGCTGGATCCAAGCGCCTCGCCGGGCTGCGGTCACAATCATCGTCGGCCACCTCTCAAGCGGCTGTCGGCTCCCAAACGCCAAGCTCTGCTTCGTGTCGGAGAATGAGGTCTTCAGCGAGCGCTCGTACCGCTCAAGCTCCGTCCCGAAGCTAAGCGCCAAGCGCCTCCTGAGCGCCCTCTCGCTACTTAAGGAGGGGGACTATATCGTTCACATCGACTACGGGATAGGCGTGTATCACGGCCTTCGCCATGTGACCGTTGAGGGCGTGCTTGGGGACTTCCTGCAGATAGAGTACTCAGACAGCAGGCTCTACCTGCCCGCGCACCAGATCG
>CANIHJ010000017.1 GCA_947467385.1 Deltaproteobacteria bacterium
ATCGACGAGAACTGCGAGCATCCCCGCGCAAGGCCGAACACGGCGCGCATCCGGCCCTCCTCCGGCAGCTCCCCAAATTTCTCGCTGAATAGCTCGCGCACGTTCTTACGCAGCACCGCCAACTCAAAACAGCGGTCGGCAATCACGTTGGCTTTCTCGACATTGATGAGTGCCAGGATCGTTATGGCGAGCCTCTCGGCGTCGCCGAGAGAGTCATAGGATACGCCCCCGACATCGATCCCGCCAAAAAGTGTAGTGTCCCCAAATCGGGCAGCCTCAACGAGCTTGTCGAGCACCCTTGGGCGCCACACCTTCTCGTGAAGCTGCGGATTGGCAAACGACTCAAGCAGCACCCGGCATAGGATCGAGTCCGGATCGATGTTGCCTGCGCTTGTGATGCCCACGAGGTTGAGCGGCCCTCCGTGTGGCAACGACAGGAGCCCCTTCGCCCAGAGGTCCGGCAGCGCCGCCGACACGAGCTCCGCACCTGTCAATTCGCAGCCAGCAGCTTCGGCCAGCGGAGCAGCACCGCCGTGGTGATCGCACAGGATGACGTTCGGATAAGCTGCCAGGTCATTGAAGAGCCGCTGGGACGTCAAGCCAGCTGGACTAACATCATAGAGGACGGCAACCGCATAATCCCCTCCCCGCTCGACCCTCACCGCATCAACATGCGGCATAGAGAGCATTCCCTCAGGAATAACGGCGAATGAAACATTGAGGTCATGCCATGCCGGAGAGCTTCCCCGAGCGTCCCGTGCCTCAATCTTAGGGAGAGAGACTGAGGCATCGATGGTGGTGCCGGAAGACAGCCCTGCATCAGCGCGAGGCTCCTGCAGTTTTGATTTAGGCTCGATTCCGCCACTCATTGAGCTTCCCATTCCCTGCGCGAGGCTGTCCCGCGTCCTACGAATTCGAAATCCTCTCTTTTATGTAATCGTCACAATCCACGCCCAACTCAATGCCCAATATCGCCCGCGGATATCCGCACAACTCGCCGAGCCTAATGTATTGGAAGTGCAGCGTGTTCCCCATTGGCCATGTAGGCACGGATGTTGGGGGAAGAGGCCTCCGAGATCTCGAGCGAGAAGGGAAACGAGGCTGTTGTGGGCTGGGTTTGGACCTGAATCTTCGACACCCTTCGATCCCCATCGTAGAGCCCAGCAGAGGTAATGCACTCTCCTTCAACGGTGCCAGAGACAACGGCACCCGCCTGGCTTTGTATCGTGATGCGGGGCTGCCGCATCGCACTCCCTCGGCGCTTCACGCACTCGCTCTTGCGCATGCTCGTATCAGGCGCGGCACTGGGCATGAGCCTGTCGCGAGAGTAGTCGATGCGGGGATCGGGAACCTCTCCCGGCTGCAGCACCCCATCAGTGTCGCGGGGCGCACGTGAGGATTGGGCAGAGCTCTTGACTGCCGCGAATCCACACAGCCATATAAGGGCAACAGCAACAGCAGCGAAAAGATGTCGTGAGCGCATGTCAGACGATAGTCGCATACCAAGGCGAGAGCACAATCCTCCGGATGAGCCCCTCCTTAGGTGAGCCCACAAAGAGCCTTGTACCCTCCTGCATCAGTGATTTACAAACGGTTAAAAGAGAAGGAGTTGTAGGGCGTTACTTGCCCAATGCGGAACGCCCAATCAGCGACAGCCAGCTACAAGGCACCAGATCGCGTTTGAGGCCGCATAACAACTCATAGAACGAGGTAGCATTACCGTATGGCTGTCAGAATTGTCCTTGCCCTCATCTTTGCCTGCGGAGTGGGCTCCGCCAGCGCTGCGCACTCCCAGGACAGCGCAGATAGCCCTGCGCAGCCGCAGTTGTGGGTCACGATGCACACTGCCCCAATCGATGATTACTGCCCCCCCTGCATCGCCTCGGAGATGCTCCTCAAGAATTCGGGCGTCGAGTTCAAGAAGGTGCTTGAGCCGATGGGCCCGTGGCCCTGGTTTCAGCTCACCGACAGCGGCGGCAACCAGCGCACCATCCGCGGCGGCCTCTCGCAAGAGGACGTCGACGCAATCAAGCGCGGAGAGTTTCCCAAGCGGCGCTAGAAGTCGGCCTAGTGGACCTGCCCCTCACGCTCTGCGCGGTAGAAGCAAAGCGTCTCGCGCAGGAGCGCAAAATCGTCCTGTTCGCACAACGTCTCAAGGAAGCAGAGCCCAAGCTCTGAAGCATCAAGGCTGGCCAGTGTAGTGTCGAGTGCGTCTGAAGTTCTCATATCGGTCCCTTAGGTTTATTTCTGGGAGGTTCATCTCCCCGCCCATCGTTGAGCGCCTGGGGACAATCGCACATAGGTGCCGCCACGTTGTCACAATGAGTTCAAAAATTTGTAAAAGATTTGTCATGCGCCCCCCGGGTGCTCGAGGTTCGCCCCTCTTTTTTCCTTTCGCTCTCGGCCCAATCGGGGCAGCATAAGGGCTCAACGCATACCCCCCAGGCACCCATATGAGAAGAATCCCGCTCCTTGCCGCCCTATGTCTATCCCTGAGCCCCGTGTTGGGGGCGAATGACGCCGCGGCCAACGAGGGGCGCCATGGCCCCCGTGGCATCACGGTCACGGGCGAGTGCCTCACGAAGGTTGCGCAGGACCGTGGCGCAGTAACAGTCGGCTCATCGTCGCTTTCGAAGGACGCACGCAAGGCGGCCGAGGAGGCATTTAAGGCCCACGAAGTCATTAAGGCTGATGTCGCCGCGCTTAAGCTCAAGGATGCCGAGCAGCGCACCGTTGCCACCACCGTCACCGAAGAGTGCACCTACCCGCATGATGGCAAGCGTGTGTGCACCGGCTATCGTGCCACGGTGTCGACCCGCTTTGAGACCTCTGACATCCCTCGCCTCGGGGATATCCTGGCCGTGGCGGCCAAGCGCGGCGCAGAGGAGATCTCGCAGCTTGAAACCTTCGTCTCTGCCGACAAGGATAAGGAGGCGCGCGAGGCATGCCTTGAGGTCGCCACGAAAAACGCCCTGCGCAAGGCGCAGAAACTTGCGTCCGGAGCGGGCGTATCCCTCGGTAAGCTAGAGGCTATCAATGAGGGATTCGAGGAAACGCCCGTCGTTTCCCGGTTTGCCCAGCACAAGGCCTTCGGCGATGTGGCGATGGCGGCGGCTCCGTCGATCGAGACACAAGCAGAAGACCTCCGCGTTACCGTCACAGCGGTCTACGCCATCAATTAAATGCAGAATTTGTACGGGACGACTCGGACACAAAGGCTAAGAGCCTGTGCAGAGATATAGTTAACGAGAGTAGCCATGAACAAGCTCGCTCACTGGACCATCGATCACATCGGCATCGCAGTTTCAAGCCTCGACGAGGCGATATCCTTCTATGAGCAAAAGCTCGGGGCCGCTCTCTGCCTGCGCGAAACGATCGAGGCCTCTGGAGTCGAGCTCGCATTCATCAACACCGGCGACTCGAGGGTCGAGCTCCTCGCTCCCACCCGCAGCGATGCCGCCATCGGCAAGTTTCTGGCCTCGCACGGGCCGGGCCTGCACCACATCTGCTACCGCGTAGCCGACATTAAGGTCGAGCTGGCACGGCTAGCGGCCGACGGGTGCACCCTAATTGACTCTGTTCCCCGCCCGGGAGCGGCCCATTCCCAGATCGCCTTTATTTCGCCGAAGTCCTTCATGGGCGTCCTCACCGAGCTAGTCGAATACCCAAGCAAGGCATAAAGTCGTGTAACATCAATGTCTTAGAAAGACTCGAAGCAAGCCTGACGCACGTCCGAGAGTAAGGTTTTAACCTGTGATAATTTGGCGCAGGCAACGACGCGGTGATATTCTATGTCGGTTGTCCAAAGGAAGCGTATGGCTCTCAGAGTAACTGTCGTATCCCTCATAACACTTTTCTGTGCGGTGCCGGCGTGTCACGCCGTAGAGGCTCAACCATGCCTAGATCAGGTTAAGGAGTGCTTCGGCTACACCGATGCGCAGCGTGACCGGTGCTTCAAGCGGGTTGCGGAGGCTGCTGAATGCGCTTCCTCAGATGTCGGCGTGCTTGCGCGGCGGCGCGCTGAGTTCTCGACACTCGTCCCGAACGACGCTCCGACCGGCCCATCGTTCCTGGGGCCCCAGCTCGTAGACCGCGCGTGCATCGCGAAGTTTGACAGCGCATGGTCCGGCGCCCTCGTAAAGGGCGAGACCTCTGCGGAGACTAACGCAAATCTCTTGAGCTCGCTTGAGCGTTGCGCGTATAACCAAGCCTCTGATGTAATGCGCCCGTAATGTCCTTTGGGCCCGATCTCGCTGCAATGAACAACGTCCCCGCCGCAAAACTGACCCTGCGCCAGGCGCTCTTCCTGTTGGTAGTCGTGCCCATCTTCTTCCTGCTAACGCTCGAAATGGGGGCGCGGGTGCTTGAGATCTTTTGGGCCAGCAAGTCGTCAGGCGCAAACGCGCCGCAGGTGCTTGAGATGCCAACGTGGATGCTCAAGGAGGCGAACTCCACCACGCGCCCGAAAGTCGACAAGGATGACCTCGAGTGGCTTAACCTTTTTCAGGAGGGCAACGGCTATCGGGTCAACCTCAAGCCCAATGCATCGGCCAACGTCAAAAATACCTTCAGCCTTATCCCCTCAGACCGCAACCGCCGGCGGGTCATTCAGTCAAACTCGATAGGCTTCCGGAGCCCTGAGATCTCCAGGAGCAAGCCCACCTCAACCTTCCGCATCCTTGTGTTTGGGGACTCAAGCTCGTTTGGGTGGGGAGTCAACGCCGAGGAGAGTTGGTCGTCGCTCCTTCAAAAGAGGCTTCAGGAAGAGCACCCGAAGTCGAAGATTGAGGTGGCGAATTTTGCCATTCCGGGCGATTCCTCTGCTTATGGGCGGCTCATCTTCGACGCTTTCGCGCCGGAATACGAGTCTGATCTCGTCATCTTGGGCTTCGGGGCGAATGACGCCAAGCTCGTCTTCACAAGCCACACCGATCAGGTGTCCCGTTTCAGCAACAACTCGCTCCTCGGCGATACCAGGCGACTCCTGAGGCACAGCGCGCTCTTCAGGGGCTTTGAGCGTGCTCTGGCACCCAAGCGGCCATCGGCAGAGGAAGTTGCAAAGAAGCTCGCCTCACAGCGCCGGGTCGCCGCAGTCTCGCGAGGGGCATATGCGGACAACCTGACCTACATGGCGGCCAAGGCTCGCGAGCTGGGCAACAGGAATGCGCTCATCCTCACGCTTTGCACCCCAGGCGACTACGCGCGGGAAGCGCGCGTAGCGGCAAAGAGAACCCAATCCCTTTCCTTTAATGGGCAAGGATCCCTCATTCGCCTCATATCGAAGGCGAAAAGCGGCGAGGCATACCCGGAATACGTTCAGGCCATGCAGGAGTCATACCCCTCTTCTCTGCGCCAGAACGACCGTTTCTACATTACGTCGGATGGTTGCCATCCAAACGAGCTGGGGCACCGGTATATCGCTGACAGGGTTGCATCCATCATCGACAGGGCTGGCCTGATCGGAGGCTAAGTTCCCAAGCCTCGCGCCCCTCCGCCAGAAAAGCCGTTTTGGCGGGCCCATAGCTCCCCTAAACGTTTGACTCTCCCCGTCCTTCCTCATACCCTTTGCGGCATGACACACACCGTATCACCCCTCGTCGGCGTCATTATGGGCTCCCAGTCCGACTGGGAGACAATGGAAGCCGCAGTTCAGTCCCTCGAAAACATGGGCATCCCGTATGAGACTAAGATCGTCTCAGCACACCGCACCCCGGAGCTGCTGATGTCGTATGCGTCCGAAGCCGCGCAGCGCGGGCTTGAGGTCATCATCGCGGGAGCGGGCGGGGCGGCCCACCTTCCCGGCATGACCGCATCGGTCACGCACCTTCCTGTCATCGGTGTTCCGGTTGAGTCAAAGAGCCTCCAGGGCCTCGACTCACTCCTTTCAATTGTACAGATGCCGGCAGGCATCCCCGTTGCCACGGTCGCAATCGGCAAGGCCGGCGCAACGAATGCAGGGCTCCTGGCGGCCTCAATCATCGGCATCAAGCGCCCGGAGATCGCCGAGCGGGTGAAGGCGTTCCGCAAGGAGCAGACGAGCAAGGTGCTTGCAGCTCCCGCTCCGGGAACGAAAGCAGGGTCATAGTGGTAGCATGAAGATCGGGGTCCTCGGCTCGGGACAGCTTGGCAGGATGTTGGCGCTCGCAGGGATGCCGCTTGGCCACTCATTCTCGTTTTTCGACGCCTCCGCGAGCACATGCACCGAAGGCCTCGGCCCCGTAACAGTGGCTCCGTTTGACGACATCAAGGCCCTCACGGTCTTTGCGAAAGGGTGCGACGTCGTCACGTATGAATTTGAGAACGTTCCGTGCAACGCTGCCAGCGCAATTCAGGCAGTTGTGCCCGTCTATCCCCCACCGCGTGCGCTTGAAGTTTCGCAGGACAGGGTCGTTGAGAAGGAGTTCCTGCAGTCCCTCGGGATAGCGGTTCCGGCCTTCATGGCAGCCTCTACCCGCGACGAGCTGATCGCTGCATGCAGGGCTGTCGGCACCCCATGCATCGTGAAGACGCGGCGGCTCGGCTACGATGGCAAGGGGCAGGCCCGCATCTCCTCGCCCGAGGATGCAGAGAGGGTGTGGGAAGATCTCGGTGGGGTTCCCCTGATTGTTGAGGCCTTCGTGCCCTTCTCCAGAGAGCTTTCCGTCATCGCGGTGCGCGGCATCGATGGCCAGATTAAGTCCTACCCCCTCGCCTACAACATTCACCGCGCAGGCATCCTCCATCGCTCGGAGATTCCCGCGCCAGGTATCTCACAAAGCTTGGCCCAGGATGCGTACTCGATAGCAGCCAGGGTGCTCAACGAGCTGCAGTACGTCGGCGTGCTCGCGATCGAGCTCTTTGAGGTTGACGGGAAGCTCGTCGCGAATGAGATGGCGCCGCGCGTGCACAACTCAGGCCACGCAACGATAGATGGCTCAACAACGAGCCAGTTCGAGAACCACATCCGCGCCATAGCCGGCTCGGCTCTCGGCAGCGCCGTCTCTCGGGCACCGGCGGTCATGTACAACATCGTTGGAACCCTGCCGCCGGAACAGTCGGTTAAGGACATCCAGTGCGCAAAGCTGCACCTGTACGGAAAGTCGCCTCGGCCAGGCCGCAAGTTGGGTCACGTAACCCTCATTCATCCCTCGGCAGACGACGAGAATGCGCTGGAGCAGCTCGTCCGTGGCGAACGGTAGCGGAAGCGGCTACACTGGGCGCATGCGCCGAGCTCTCATCTTTCTTGCCTGCCTTTGTTTACCCGTGCTGTCGCCACCTGCCGCGTCTGCGACCCCGATTGCGCAGAAGCTCCACCCATCTTCATCGTCCATCAAGTTTGGCGTCCAGTCCCCAAGCCCCACGCTCAACATGAACGGCAGGTTCAGTGACTTCAAGGGCGAGCTCATGCTTGACCCGGAGGCATTTGAGTCCTCCTCGATTCGCCTCTCGCTTAAGCTCGACTCCATCCAGCTTCCGCCGGAGCAGCTCCTCCAGGCGCTCTTCATCCAGACAACACTGGCGCGATACCGGGACCGCTCTGGCTCCTTCACAAGCACCGACATCCGGCCCCTTGCAGATGACCAGTACCTCGTGACCGGTGACTGCACCTGGGACAACAAGACGCAGAGCACTTCGGTTCCGATTCAGGTCGTTAAGCTCTCTCCTTCCCGAAGCGAGATACAATTTCTCCTCGATGGCGTGGTGCGACCGCAGGATGTTAAGCCCGAAGTCGCGCAGATTGCGCCTGGAATAGCGGGAACAAAAGGCTGGGCGAAGGCAAACCTGATCTTCCTCCCGCGCTGAGAAAGCCCGCTTTTTCAGGCTAAGTGCTTGATATAAGCAAGCTGCAACTGATAGCTCAGAGAAAACAAAACCCATATACTTACTGGCTGTTGTATGGCCACTCACGTATCCCCCGAACAGCTTGCGCTTGCAGCCAACGCCCTCGCGGCTGGCAAGCTCGTCGCGTTTCCGACGGAAACCGTCTACGGCCTTGGTGCGGATGCTCGAAACGGTGAGGCGGTGCGACGCATCTTCGCGGCAAAGGGCCGGCCAGCATCCAATCCGCTCATCGTGCACCTTGCCTCACCTGACGAGATCCCAAGGTACGCCGACCTCTCCCGCTCGTTCGACCGCCCTCTTGTCGAGGAGCGCCTTAAGAAGGTCTCGGTCTTTTGGCCAGGCCCCGTCTCAGTTGTGCTTCCTGCTGCAGCTATTATCGCCAAGGAGGTCTGCGCAGGTGGAGACACGGTAGCGCTAAGGATTCCCCGCCACCCCATCGCACTGGCGCTTCTTGCCGCCTTTGGCGGGCCTGTTGCGGCTCCTTCGGCCAATATCTCCAACTACATTAGCCCAACGACGGCTGAGCACGTGAGAGCTGGCCTCGGTGATGCCGTTGAGGCCATCCTCGATGGGGGCCCATGCGAGGTCGGGCTTGAATCGACCGTGCTCTCGCTCCTCGAAAAAACGCCCCGCATCCTGCGTCCCGGCACGGTAACGCGCGAGCAGCTTGCAAGCGCGCTCGGATGCGAAGTTGAAGGGCCCACGCCAGGTCAGCATTCGGCACCCGCAGAAGGCACCCTCCTCTCGCCAGGACTGATGGCGAAGCACTACTCTCCCCGCACTCCGGTTGTGCTCAAGCCCTTCCTCGATCCGAAAGCACAGCTGCCCACGAGGATCGGGGCGATCCTCTTCCGCCCGCAGCCCCTTCCGTTCAACGCTGTCCGAACGACCGTCCTCAGCCAAACCGGTGAGCTAGACGCGGTTGCAGCCAAACTCTTCACCGCCCTGCGCGAGCACGACGCCTTGGGTCTCGACCTGATCGTTGTCGATACATGCGAGCCGATCGGATTAGGAGAGGCGATTATGGACAGGCTGGTTCGCGCTGCGCGCTAGGCTATCTGCGAGACCGCCTTCTCAAGGAGCGAAGAAACAGCCGCGAGGGCCTTGAGGGAGCTGATCGGCTTCGCGCCGGGAGTGAGCTTCCCGGGCTCATCTTCGGTGACCGAGCCGTCCTCATTTAGGAACAGGGGCATAAGCGGCAGCGCCTCACGCGCGCACGCAACGGCAGAGAAAATAACTGGATCGGCATCGCGCAGATTCTCAAGCGACTCTACCGGGATCTTGCGCGCCTTGCTCCGCACCGAGAGGAGCTCTGTGAGACCAAGGCGGTAGAGCTTTCCAAGCCCAAGGGCCGTGTAGGCATCGAGCACCGAGACCGTTCCGTCCTTCGTGATCCGCTCAAGCGCGATATTGACAGCGCCCTTTACCTGCTCGGCCAGCTCAAACACCCTCTCCTGCTCCGAAAAATCGACGCCCCACCGCACAACCGCGGCGTTCATGATGTACGTGAACTCCATCTCAAGCGACTCGTGGTCAGCGACTTTGCGCAAAAGATCTGCGAAGAGCCGCGTTGAGCGCGCCTCGTACACGAGGGGCTCGATGCTGCGAATATCCTCAATCACCTTGGCCGGAACCTTCGAGCCGAGGTCCTGTCGCGCCTCCGCAAGCGAGTACGGGGCGTGCACCGATGCCGCAACTTCCGGCTCGGGAATCCCCTCTGCCGCAAGCCGTTTCGCGCGCTCACTGAACGCTTCCTCTTCAAGCATCGTAACTGTGGCAACTGCCGGGATGGCGAGAAGCTGGTAAAACAACTCGACGCTCGACTCAAAGATGAGCGCAAGGAGGCGGGCCAAGAGGAAGTGGTGATCGGGATCCTCAGTCGTGATGCCGATCCACGTTGAGCCCTTGTCAGGGGTGTGAAATCCGGGGCCCGGAGCCTGCTCGGTCGGCTCGTCGAATATCTTGACCTCAACGTAGCGGCTTAAAAGAACCGCAATAACCTTGAGGTCGACAAACTTGACGAGCTTCTGGAGCAGCTCAAGCGAGTCCGTCTCGTCGGTAATCGCGAGCCACCTCCAAAGGTTTTCCTCGTTGATCGAGTCGCCGTGCCACAGGTCGAAGTCGGATATGAGGCGGCACTGCTCCAGGGAGGCCATTGCGAGTAGGTCCGCGCTCGACTCAAGGCCGCGCTCTTTCACAACCATGAAGAGGCTCTGGGAGGGCAGCTGCCGAACCACCTGCTCTGGCGCGTCCGAGTCGTAGATCGCCTTGTAGAGCTCCCGGCATGTGTGGCCCCGAAAGGGCGTCACTACCGGAGCTATATCACTGGAGCTCATTATTTGATCGGAGCGAACGTGATGTGAATCTGGCGGCCCGAGGTTGGTGATCGCTCATCAACCGTCGCTACGTCCTTAAGGCGCTCAACGATCTGGTCAAGCTTCTCCCTGCCGATGTCGAGGTACATCGCCTCACGGCCCTTAAAGCGCATGACGAACTTTACCTTGTCACCTTCTGCCAGGAAGTCTCTGGCCTGCTTGAGCTTAACCTCAAGGTCACCAACGTCCGTGCGATAACGAAGCCGGAGCTCCTTGAGGCTGGTCTCCGAGCGGTTCTTGCGGGCTTCGGCCTCCTTCTTCTGCTCCTTGTACTTGAACTTGCCGTAGTCGAGGATCTTGCACACCGGAGGCTTAGCCCCGGGGGAAACCTCGACAAGGTCAAGCTCAAGCTCCTGCGCCTTCTGAAGCGCGTCCTTGATCTGCAGAACGCCGAGCTGCTCGCCGTCTGCGGCGATTACTCGAACCTCTCGTGCTGTAATGAACTCGTTGATGCGATGGGTATCTGGTGGGGTCTGCGGACGATTAAAGCGACCCCCGCGGAACGCGGGCTTGGGAAAGGTTTTCAAAAAGCTCCTCCTGAGGAAACTAAGGTATTTACAAGAAACGCCAGAATACAAGGTACGTTATCCACTGGCATAAGATGAATCAAGAGCCCAGCGCAGCGTTATTTTTTCTTTGATTCTGGCTTTTTAGGGTCTTGTTTCTTGCCCGCGGCACCCGTCCCGGCACCGCTGTCAGCGACCTTGGCCGGAGTCAGATCCCGGCATTGCGGCTCGCTTGATTCAACGGAAAGACACACCCCCTGCTGCTCAGAGCACTCGCGCGTGAGCGCCTTCTCAAGCTCGGCTCGGGCCGAAAAGCCTAGTGAATTCAGCGTTGAAGACTTTGTGGAGAGCTTTGTTGCCATACAGTCGCCGATTGACTCATGGTCGCGCTTGCAAGCCTCGGAGGCCCTCGCCTTCTGCCGATTGACCTCGATCTGCAGGTTAGCCTTGGCGCCGGCCTCATCCAGCCCGTACCGCTGCACCCCCGCAAAGCGGATAATCGATGGCTTCGGCGTGGGCTCAGCGGGAGGGGGAGCTGTGGGCGAAGCCCCCTTAGAGTGGCCGCCTGGCGGCATGGCCGGGTCCGCGTCAACCGGGGCCGGCTTTTCTGGCGGCGTTTTGGCCCATGTATATGAGACATCTGTGGAACAGACGAACTCGGCCCGCAGCTCATGGCTCGGTACGATGGCCAGAAAGGCGACTAAAAAGGCCACAAACGGCAAAATTCTGACTCTCATCTCATGAATACCGAGTAGTATGTCGCGTCTCAGGCCGACATGCTCATTGGTTCGCCTAAGGTATATCGGGCGAAACGCCCGACGGGCAAGGTTAAACCGTACGGGCAGCCTCATGGGCAACTTTCATAAGGCACCGCATGAACGATTCTTCAAGCAGCTCCTTCCCCAGCATAGACAGGGAGTACCAGGAGGCCGTCGGCCTTCCAAACGTGACCGGAACCCCGGAACGCCGACTCCTCCTGGCAATTTTAGAGCGCGCCATCCTTGATTACGTCGGCAACGAGCCGAAAGAGATTGAGGAGGCTGAACGATGGCTCTTTAGTGAGATCGAGGAGGGCAACTCAAGCCAGTTTTCGTTCTCTTGGGTGTGCGAGCAGCTCGACCTCGATACCTTTAAGATAGCGAACAAGATTCGCGTAATGCCCCGCCGGGGAACCCGCAAGGTGGCGCCTTGGTACTTTCAGAAGACAGCCGCAAGTGCATAGTCCACCAGCCGGTCCGACGTGCTAACAAAAAGCCCCGATAATGGGGCTTTCTTTGGGCTAGTTTCTTGAAGAGCGCTAGTGGTAGTAGCGCAGCACGATGCGCGCCGGATGCGGCGGCATGTTGCCAACCCGTCCGCCTTGCCGCCCAACCCAAAACTCTCGAGTGAGAAGCTTTGTGGCAAAATCGCCGACGCTCGTCTTGTCGTGTCCGCGCCTGCTTGCGATCTCGCGCGAAACGACCGTGGCGAACCCGAAGCGCCGCAGCACCTTCGAGCGCGGCAAGAAGTAGAGCGCGCTGCCGAGACCTGCAAGGAAGGCCGTTGAGACAAGCACGGGAACAGAGAGAACCTCTGTTGCCCCCTCGCCGCTCTTGAGGATGTACGCTGCAACAGCAACACTCAGCATCAGGAGAGCGAATGCTCTTTTGGAGCCTCGCGGCCTCTTGATGAAGAGGCTCTCATCACTCACCCCGAGATCGAGCAGGTCATCGAGGTACGACTCAAGCACCTCAACCGGGATAAAAGACACGGCAGTCCGGAAGTCGCGCGCAAAGCGCTGCACCGGTATGAGGGCCCCGCCCACACGCCGCTCATATGCGAGCAGCGCACGACCAACCTGCTGGTACTGCTCAAGGAGTCGGTTGCAGCCGCCAAACGGATGAAGGTCAGAATTGCGGGGGGACTTGAAGAACTGCATGAAATGATGAGACCACAGGGCGAAACCTCAGACAACTAAAACCCCGTGCGCACATCTCCTGCTGATGAGCAGGAAGCGGGGCCTAGCGTGAGCGGCGGCTCTTAACGCGGACCGGAACCGGCTTAAGGCCGAGCAGCGCCGCAATTAAAGCCTCGAAAATACTAGAGAAAATCGACATGCTTATTCACCATAACGACCTTAACTACTAAGGCCTTATACATATGATGTCGACCAGCGCCGAAAATTCTTAATATTTTTGGGCTTTTTTTATCTTTTTTATCGGTAAGGCCCAACCTGGATTCGAGAAAAGCTGCGCCTCCACCTCATAGTGGCAGGCGCAACCGTAAGGACACCGAAGGAATTACTTCAGGTTTAGAGCCCAGGCTTGGTCATCGCCATGAGGTCGAGAAGCCGGGAGAGCTCAGCCTCGGGCAGGAGCTTCATCTCCTGGGCCACAGCCCTAACGGTCTTGTCCTCTTTCATGGCGCGCTTGGCGAGTTCGGCCGCCTTGTCGTAGCCGATCTTGGGCGCCAGCGATGTGACAGTCGCCAAGCTCTTCTCTGCAAGCTCTCGGCAGCGCTCCTCGTTTGCGGTGATGCCGGAGACGCAGTTCTTGTTGAAGTTGCTCGCTGCACTCGCGAGCAGCTCGATCGCCTCAAGCAGGTTGTGCGCAAGTGCGGGCATCATCACGTTAAGCTCAAAGTTTCCGTGCTGGCCGCACACGGCGATGGTTGTGTCGTTGCCCATGACGTGCGCGCACGCCATCATCACCGACTCGCAGACAACCGGGTTCACCTTGGCCGGCATGATGCTTGAGCCTGGCTGGATCTCGGGGAGGTAGATCTCGCCGACTGCGCAGCGCGGCCCAGACGCGAGCCAGCGGATGTCGTTTGCAATCTTCATGAGCGAGACAGCGATGGTGCGAAGCTGCCCACTTACCTCAACGGCGGAATCCTGAGTTGCCTGGGCCTCGAAGTGGTTATCGGTCTCCTTGTACGGAGAGCCTGTAAGGGTCGCTATGTTTGCGATCGCGAGCTTGGCGAACTCAGGGTGCGTGTTTACCCCTGTACCAACAGCGGTCCCGCCCAGCGCAAGCTGCAGAAGCCGCTTGCTCGACTGCTCAACGCGCTCAACGCCGTGCTTGAGCTGCGACGCGTAGCCGCTGAACTCCTGCCCAAGCGTTATGGGCGTTGCATCCTGCAGATGCGTGCGCCCGGTCTTGATGACATGGGCAAAATCCTTGCTCTTCTTCTCAAACACGGCGGACAACTCACGCAGCGCCGGGACAAGCTGCTTTTTAATCGCCTCGTGTGCTGAGATGTGGATGGCCGACGGGAAGGTGTCGTTGGACGACTGGCAGTTGTTGACGTGATCGTTGGGGTGAATGAAGCCGCGATCCCCCCTGCCCTTGCCCAGAATCTCGAGGGCCCGGTTAGTGATGACCTCGTTGGCATTCATGTTGGTTGATGTGCCCGAGCCGGTCTGGAAGACGTCCACAACGAAGTGGCGATAGAGCGTGCCGTCGATAACCTCCTGACCAGCCTTTACGATCGCGTCGCCACGCTCGCGGTCGAGCAGGCCAAGCTCCATGTTAGCCTGGGCCGCCGCAACCTTGATAACGCCCACGGCCGAGATGAAGCCCTTGGGAAGCCGAAGCTGGGACACAGGGAAGTTGAGCACCGCACGCTGGGTTGAGGCCCCCCACAGCGCATCCTCCGGCACCTCCATCTCTCCCATTGAATCGCGTTCCTTTCGAGTTCCCATAACCGGCTCCAAATGAAAAATGCCGACACATTTAGCGTAAAACAGGCAGTTTTCGCGACCATACCCCAACTCCAGCGAAGGGGGAAGGCGCCGCCCCAGCGCGATTGCACCGGGCCGAAAACCTTACTATGCTTCCCCAGTCTGGACTTAAGGATACTGGTGCCATGAAGATTCAATCTCTTGCTCTTGCCCTCTGCTCGCTCGCTTTTGCCTCAAGCGCATCTGCCGATTTCCGCATCGCAACCGTCGATGTGACCCGCATCGTCAACGAGTTCCCGGACGCAGTCGAAAAGAAAGAGGAGCTCGATGATGCCTCAGATAAGGCAAAGTCAAAGATCGAGTCGAAGGGTAAGGAGCTACAGGCTCTCAAGGACAAGCTTGAGAAGGCCAAGGTCAGCGCCGACTCTAAGGAGGCCGAGAGCTTCAGGTCGCAGGTGCGCGACTTCGAGCGCATGCGCGCCGACGCCAAGACCGAGCTTGAGCGCAAGTTCCTCAAGATGAACAAGGACGTCACGGACAAGGTCATGTCGAAGATCGAGTCCTACGCCAAGTCGAAAAACTACGACCTCGTCCTCGACAAGAGCGACAAGATGCGCGGCACGGTGCTGTACGGGGAGGACTCGGCAGACATCACCGATGACATCATCAAGATGCTTAAGTAGCGGCCAGAAAGACAGCAAGCTTACTTCCGAGTCGCTAGGCGTTTCTCGCAGAGCGGTTGGTAGTTTCGCCTGTTTTTGCCTGTTTTACGCTGCTATTCCTCAAATAATCGCGGTGAAGGGCCGAGCCTACCTTCATGCGGTTAGTTGTGATCATCGCATTGATTGGGCTCTCGACCCTGTCTATCTCGCCGTCGGCTGCCTCTGGTCCACAGCCCCAATCGGCCGCGCACCCGTCAGTTTCCGCTGCCGAGGTGATTCGCGTTACGGAGATAGGCCCGCGACCAAGCACAGAGGGTAGGCAGAGTCGTAAGAAGCTCAAGCTCTTTCTCCCCGCAGAACAGCCGAAAGAGTCGCACCTCGGCTCTCACCATCCTTCAAAAGGGGCCCCAAAGCGCCAAGAGGATCCGCTTCTTGGCGCTCGCGGCAAAAACGGGGTTGGTGTCGAGCCGTGGCTTCCTGCCCGCGGGCTCGGGGTCCAGATGGGCGTCACCTGGTAGGGACATCACACATCGAATTCAGCCCGGATGAGCCGAGACACCTCGGTTAGGTCGCGAACAACACGCCAGGCCAGGGCACGCGACTGCTCTGTCGGCTCTATGAGGTCCGGCACAAGCACTGTTCGAAGCCCAGCCCTCGTGGCGGCCTCAAGCCCAGCTGGCGAGTCCTCGCACGCCAGGGAGCCGGCCGGCGAATGGCCGATCGTTAGGCAGGCTTTCAGGTAGATGTCTGGCGACGGCTTGCCGTGCACTACCTGGTCTCCACCGATAACGGCATCAAAGCGGTGCAGGACCGAGAGTCGCTCAAGCTTGCGCCGCGCCCGCTCGGTGGCGGTGGAGGTCGCTATAGCCCGCGGAATCTTGAATTCGTCGAGTGTATCTAGCACATCCGCAACTCCTTTTTTGAGCGGTATCCTGCCCTGCTCGATCTCGGCATCGTACAGCCCTACAAAGGTGCGAAGGAGGTCATTCACGAGCGCGGCACTCCCGAGATGCTGCTCAAGGTACTTGGGGCCATCGACGCTGTTCTTGCCGACCAAGCCAAGCGAAACCTCGGCGGAAAGCGGCGCCCCTACCTGGGCGGCCGAGATGAGCAGGATCTCCTGTGAACGGCGCTCGCTGTCAAGCAGCAGGCCGTCCATGTCAAACACCACCGCATCGAGCGGAAACTTTTTGCCCATAGGGGCGAACTATAATCCCGATCGCAATGGGTGGGGAACCGCATGCAGTTGAAACCTCCGAGCTCCGACGAGCATTCCCACAAATTCTATCCGGGACTCGCCTATTACCTCCTGGACTCTATGGGCGAGGTCAGCGAAACTCTACCCGATATGGGACTGTTCTCGACCGATCCGCTCACGGCAAAGCTCAAGGAGAGCTTCGGCTTCTCAAAGTTTCGCCCGCTTCAGCGCGAGATAATCGAAGAGACCCTGGCGGGCCGCGATGCGCTCGCAATCCTTCCCACCGGAGGCGGCAAGTCGCTGTGCTACCAGCTCCCTGCCCTGATGCGCCAGGGCCTCACGCTCGTCGTCTCACCCCTTATCGCCCTCATGAAGGACCAGGTCGATGGGCTCCTTGAAAACGGCATCAAGGCCGCATACCTCAACTCTTCTCTCGACGAGGGTGAGTCAAAGGAGACGTGGCGCCAGCTCTACCGCGGAGACATACGGATTCTCTACCTGTCGCCGGAGCGCCTCATGGTTGAGGGGATGTTCGACACTCTGGCCTCCCTCAACCTTGAGTTCGTCGCGGTCGATGAAGCGCACTGCGTATCGTCGTGGGGGCACGACTTTCGCCCGGAGTACCGATCGCTCAAGGCGCTGCGCGAGCGCTTCCCCAACGTGCCGGTTCTAGCGCTCACAGCCTCCGCCACTGAGCGCGTGCGCGTAGACATCCGGCAGATGCTCGGCATGGATGATGCCAAGACCTTTATCGCAAGCTTCAACCGCCCCAGCCTTTCGTACCGCATCATCCCGCGGCTGTCTCCGATGAAGCAGGTCTTCGAGGTCCTTGCCGACCACAAGGACGAGAGCGGAATTATCTATTGCCTGAGCCGGGCGAAAACTGAGGCTGTGGCCGATGATCTCTTGAAGAAGGGCGTTAAGGCTGCTGCGTACCACGCCGGACTCCCTGCTGCCCAGCGCGACAAGCGCCAAGAGCAGTTTGTGCAGGATGAGATCCAAGTCATGGTTGCGACCATCGCCTTTGGCATGGGCGTGGACAAGCCCGATGTGCGGTTCGTTATCCACCATGACCTGCCCAAAAACATCGAGAGCTACTACCAGGAGACGGGGCGCGCGGGGCGCGACGGGCTTCCGAGCGAGTGCGTACTGCTTTACAGCTCGGGGGACGCCGCAAAGCTTCGGCAATTCATCGATCAGGCGAGCGACCAAACCGAGCGCGAGGTGGCGGGCCGGCAGCTCACGCAGCTCCTGCAGTTTGCCGAGGGCTCGGAGTGCCGCAGGGTGTCGCTCCTTCGGTATTTCGGAGAGGAATACAAGGACGATCGCGGGAAGCCGATCCTTTCGTGCGGGGCATGCGATAACTGCCTCACGCCGCGTGATGAGGTAGACGCGACCGAGATCGCCCAGAAGTTCATTTCGTGCGTGCTTCGTATCAACAAGCACAGCGGGTTCTCGGTAGGCCTAGCGCACATCGTCGACGTGCTCACCGGGGCGCAGCACGAGAAGATCAAGCGCTGGGGTCATGACTCACTCTCTACCTACGGTGTCGGCCGTGGCCGGGCGAAGTCCGAGTGGCTCTACTACGGGCGCGAGCTGATATCGCGCGGGCTGCTTCGCACCAACCCGGAGCGCTTTAACGTTATCGAGGTGACGCCGGAAGGGCTTCAGGTCTTAAAGGAGCGGCGCTCAGTTACCCTACGTGCTCCTCTCGTAACTTCTGGGCTGACGTCAGACAAGAAAAATGAGCAGAAAAGGCGCCTCGGCGCGATCGACTACGATACGGCGCTCTTTGAGAGGCTTCGCTCGTGGCGCGTCGGCGTCGCGAAGAAGAAGGGGGTGCCTGCCTACATGGTCTTCAGCGACGCCACACTCCAGGCCATCGCCGCGTCCCAGCCGAGCTCCCTCGGTGGGCTTGAGGGCATAAGCGGCATCGGAGAAAAGAAGCTCTCGCTCTACGGCGAGGCGCTGCTGGAAGTCATCTCAGGCTAGGATCCTCGCTCACGGCAGCGCTTGAGCAGCTGCCATGCGCCGAAGGGACCAGCGCAGGGGGACGATACCAATCAGGGCCATGACGCTAAAGCTCGCAAAGTAGACAACTGTGTCAGGGCCAATCCCGGCCTTGGCGAAGAGGCCCGTCACGAGGGCCGTCACGCCGTTTCCAAGCGCGACCGACAGGAGGTAGAAAGACGTCACAAATGACTTGCTGGCGCTTGGGGCGTGCGTGTACGCCAGCTCAAGTGCCGTTATTGAGATCATGACCTCGGAAGCCGTCAGGATGAGGTAGGCCGCAAGCTGCCACACGACAGAAACCGCCATTCCCTGGGCTAACATCACCTGCACTCCGGCAACGAGGGCGAATGACGCCGCCGCGAGGAGCATTCCGACGGTGAGCTTGCCGCCGGTCGTGACGGCCATGCACCGAGAGAGCGCAGGATAGAGCATCCATGTGAAGAGTGGAGTCAGGATTAGTATCAGTACCGGGTTCGCCGCCTGCACTTGCGAGGGAAGGAGCGTGAAGGAGATGCCGAACGGCAGTGATATCTCACGGCCAAGCCTCTCTGCCTGCAAGACCCACGACGATCCCGTTTGGTCGAAGAGAGACCAAAAGATCGACAGCGAGGCAAAAAGGAGCGCCAATGCGGCAAGCCGCCGGGTGGAGCCGGGGGCGGCTAGAGCGCCAACGTAGTCGCGCAGCGGGGTCGGTGGCAGTGCAACGTACCTTGAGCGCCCAAGCCAAAAGACGAGTGTCGCGACGCCCATGAAGATTCCCGGGACCGCAAATGCAACGTGCGAGCCGTACTGCTCAAGGAGCCAGGGCGTCATGAGTGTCGACACGAAGGCTCCCACATTGATGGCGAGGTAAAAGAGGCTGTAGCCCTCGCTGAGGCGCGCTGACCCGGCGTGGCGGTACTGGTCGCCGAGATGGGCCGAGACACATGGCTTGATGCCTCCGGCCCCAACTGCAATGAGCGCAAGGCCCACGGCGAGGCCTTCCCGAGAGTCATCGAGGGCAAGCGCCGCGTGCCCCGCACAGTACACGAGTGAGAGTGCGATGATTGTCCGGTACTTTCCAAGGAGAATGTCCGCGATGAGCGCACCGATGACCGGAACGAAATAGTTCCCCATGCCGAAGATGTGGTACCAGAACGTCGCATCTTCTTGGGACATCGGGGCTGGAGCGCCGCTGCGGTCGAGCAGCATCGTGGTCATGAACACCACAAGGATGCTCTTCATCCCGTAGAAGCTAAAGCGCTCTGCGACTTCGTTTGCGATAATGAAGGGCAGGCCCCGCGGGTTTTTCCTCAGCATGGCGCTCTCTCGCCCCGCATTCCCATGCTTTTCTGTCTGGCCCTAGAGCGACGATACGCCTGAGGCGCTCGCGACGATAACCTCCGAGGCATAGCCGATGAAGAGGCCGCTATCGACAACTCCAACGATGCCCTTGATATCGCGCTCCAGATTCTCACGAATCGCTGGAAAGGCCGCATCGATGATGATGTTTCCGGCCTCGGTGATAACCGGCCCGTGCTTGCCGCTGCCTGAGCGGATCTCAAGTGACGTTGCCCCAAGAGCCCGCAGCCCCTCTTCTGCCAGGATGCGCGCCTCGGGGATCACCTCCACCGGCACCGGGCATCCTGCGCCGAGCTGCGAAACGACCTTGGTATCATCGACGATGATGATAAATTTTTTGCAGCGCTTGGCGAGGATCTTCTCCTGGAGCATCGCGCCTCCCTTCCCCTTGATGGCCCAGCGCTCCTTGGTGACCTGGTCTGCGCCATCGAACCCCCACGAGAGGTGGCCGTTGAATGCCTGGTAGAGCACGGTGAGCCCAAGCTCCTGGCAGCGCCACGCGCTCTGGAGCGACGTTGGGACGACGGTCAGGCGCAAGCCCTCCTGCTGTACGCGCTTGCCGATCTCCGTTAGGGCGGCGTCGACCGTTGTTCCGGTCCCGACACCGATTACGTCGCCGTCTTTGACTCGGCGGGCTATCTCTTGGGCTACCTTCTCTTTCATGGCCCTAGGCTACCCCGAGGGGGGTACGATGCAAAGTGGGTAGGTAGCGGCGGCACACGGGCACTATCGCTTGCGCTCTGCCAGGATGGAATTAAAGACCGCGCGCATGACATCCGGGCTCATGCTCTCAAGCAGCCTGCCGTTGACCCACATCGACGGCGTGGACACCAGACCGAGGCGCTGCCCCTCCTCAACATCCTGCGCAATCTTGCCGGCGTAGCGCTTTGAGTCGATGCACTCCCGGAGTGCAGTGGCATCGAGCCCAAGCTGCTCAGTGGCTTTTTGAATGAGGGTATCCCGCACCTGCTGATTGGTCTTGCCCTGGGGCTCATCAAGGGCTGGGTCGGTGAAAACGAGATCCACGCCTTCCTTAAGCTTCCCCTGCTCCCCCGCGCAGCGGCTAAAGTATGCGGCTGTGCAGGCGTAGAGGTGGAACTGGCGGTTAATAGAGGGATTGCAGCTGTTGTCGAGCGGAAAGTTCTTGAACACGAAGGTGTACCTTCCCTCGTATTCACGCAGCACCTCGTGCAGCGTCTTGTACATCCGCCGGCATGCCGGGCACTCGAAGTCAGCGAACTCCACGATCGATATCGGCGCATCGGCAGGGCCTTCGCGAAGGTCCGACTGACTGCCGGCGCCGTCGACGACACGCGGAGCGTCAATCGAAGCCATGCTCCACGCCTCAACCTGCTCTTTGAGGCGCGGATCACGCTCTGGAGGAAGGCCACTGCTTAGGTAGCCGAGTATCATCTCTGGCAGCTGCACCGCGAGCGCCCCAATCCCGACGACGAGAAGAAACCCGACGCGCGAAAGGGCCGACGCTGCTGCTGTGCGCGCAGGAAGCAGCAGCAGGGTGATGCCAAGGAAGTGAATCGTTGCGTCGAAGCCTGCACGAATCCCCTCACCCCAGCGCCCCTTCCAGGCGCCTCGTGCGGTAACCCCGAAGAGGAGAAAGTTAACGAGGTAGAGGGTCATGCACATAATGCAGAGCGCCCCGATGATAAAATGCGATATGCCCATCAGGGCTATCGAGCAGAGGGATGCCGCCGCCGAGAAGAAGAGGGTGACCGCCGCCGCATCGCGGCGCGAAAGAGCCTTCGTGCACAACGCAGCCAAGTTTGTCCCTATCAGGCAGGAGTAGAAAAATACGCCGTACGCGCCAAGGGGTATGCCGAAGAACGTTGACCACTCGCTCGTATTGACCTTGGTGCAGTCTAAGTACGCGGAGATGCTGCACACCGATGGGCCGGTGGCGAGGCCGTGCGTGTACACAACGTGCTCGTAGAGCGCAAAAGCGGCTGACGCAAGCCCAAGCACGGCCAGGAAAAGCGAGAGTAAAACGATGGGCGTGAGCCGCTGCTCACCCGGGAGGGTCATAGTGTGTTTGTGCGCTGCCACCTTGCGGCTGTTGTAGCAGCTTTTGGCCGTTGCCGCACTATGTCTGGGGCGCCAGCTAGCAGTCCGGTGCCCCTGCTGCGGGCAGTTCTAGGGAACACGCGTGGGGGGCCGCAGTTTGTGCTACTTGGCGGCAGCAGCCTCGCCATCGCCGAAGAGCAGCGGTGGCCGGCGGAGGTGAAGCCCTGATTGCGAGAGCTTGACCCAGATCTCCTGGAGTATCTCCTTGTTTTGGGGATCGAGGAGGTCGTAGATGTTGTCGAGGCTCATGACCTGCTGCATTGCAGACATGGCAAAAATCGGCGCAGCTTGATCCTTCATAAGCCGCTCATGCACATCGGTGATGAAGGTGCGAAGCTCCGCCTTACTCGAAATGCGGCCCGCCTCCTTGACTACCTCTGCTGCTGCCTCTTTGCTCTTGGTCTCTTTCTTGTTCTTCATACCTTTACCGATCTATTGCGATTATCTCGATAGCCTGATTATACCTGGTCGGGTTGTCGAACGGATCAATTAATACCGGCGCGTCCGTCACCACCACTCTCGTCTCAAGCCGACGCGGCTCGATTCCCGCCCTGACGAGCTGGTTCACAAACTCCTTCGCCCGCTCCTCCGTAAGGTGATCGGCATACGTCGAAGGCGAAGTTGCCTTGGCATACGACGCGATCACAAGCCGAGAGTAGGGTAAGCGAAACTCGTTCATGCGCGCAATCTCCTCGACGACGCTCACGCCCGACGAGCACATCTTAACCGAGTCCCCGCTAAAAAAGACATCCGCCGGGAATATATCCCGGGACGGGTGGATTGCCTTACGACGCTTGTAATGCTCCGCCAAAACCTCCTGGGCAAAGGTGCGCTTCTTCTCGCGCTTGAGCTCGGCAGCTAGCTTCATTTCCTGGGCTTCAGCGCCGTCGCTCATGGCGCCCTGGATCATGCCCACAACCGCGCCAAATCCGGCTCCAACAGCAACGCCGGGACCCGCGCCAGCAGAGAGCTGCGCGCCCGTTATGGCGCCCGCTCCGGCGCCCTCAATCGCCCCCACTCCCGTGCCCGAAAAGAGCTTATCCGGCCCTTCAACGGGCTTCGACGAGCAGGCGGACGCGAACAGGAGGCCGAGACCAAAAAGTGCGGCGTGGAGCCGCCGGGATGCTTTAGTATGTGTGCGCTTAGGAATCATAGAGACCCATGATGCTGTGTGGTTACACTGCGTGGTTCGTCTCTATACGATGAGGGGTTGAGTATTAATGACCCACAATCGCGCTTTCAAAACCTAGTTTCTTTAGGCCAAACAATCCGAGCGGTCCTGTCTTCTCCTTCATGGATGCCGCAAGGGCCTCGTAGGCGCCCTCATTCCCCACCACCACAACGACAAATTGTGAGGGATCCCAGCGAGTTTGGGCGACCTGCTGCACCCCTTGGGGGGAGACAGCCTCTATTTTTGGCAGGTAGGTCTGGTCGTAGTCCGCCGGGTACTTAAGAAGCTCCAGCCGCGCCTGCCTACCCGCGACATCAGCCGGGGTGTCGAAATTGAAGACGAACGAGTTTCGGATCGCCGCCTTCTTCTCCTGGATCTCACCCTCAGTTGGAGGCACTTGCTGCAGCCCCTGGAGGACTCCTATGGCCTCATCGATAGCCGGATAGACCGACTGCGCTTTGGTCTGCAGGAAAACGTAATTCATCCCTTTCACGACGCCCGGAGAGATCCCCCCGTAGATGCCATACGAGAGGCCGAGCTCCGTCCGCACGCGCTCCATCAGGCGCGAGCCGAATCCCGAAGAGCCGAAGACCTCGTTGAAGATGTCGATCTCGGGGTAGTCTGGGGTGAGGCGAGGCACGCCGAGCTGCCCAAGCTGCACCGTTGCCTGAGAAAACGGCAGCGAGATGAAGTACACGCCGGGAGTCGGCTGGAAATTAACTGGCGGTGGGGGCGGCAAGCTTGAGCCGCGGGCGCGCCAGGAGCCGAATTGCTGCTCGACGAGCTTCTCAACATGCTGCCGATCAATCCGGCCAGTGACTACTAGAATCGCTCCGTCCGGCCGTATGAACTTCTCATGCAGCGCCACGAGACGGTCGCGAGATATCGCAGCCACGTCGCCCTCGAGCGCCACTCTTCCGTACGGGGTGTTTCCGTACACCAGCTGCAGGAACGCGACCGACACAACGGTTGAGGGGTCCTCCTTGCGCCGACGGATCGACTCAAGCGACTGCCCCTTCCATAACATGAGACGATCCGCCTCAAATCGCGGACGCAGCACGACGTCGGCAAAAAGCGGGAAGACACGATCAACATCGCTCGACAGGGAGGAGAACGCCACTGCCCCGAACTCCGTCGACATGCTGCTGCTCACGGTCGCGGCGAGCTTTTCAAGCTCAAGGTCGAGCGCATCCGCCGAAAGCTTCCCTGCCCCACCCTGGCGCATCTGGTCTCCCATCGCGCTGACCGATCCGGTTGGAACGTCGGGCGCCCAGAGCGAGCCGCCCCGAATGAGGAGTTTGCCTGTCACAATCGGAAGCTCGTCGTCCTTGAGGTAGAGTACCGTAAGGCCATTCTTCAGGGTCCAGCGCTCCGGCTGCACAGGCTTAAACGAGGCCACCTCTGCTACGCGCGGATCCTCCTTGTCGCCTACGAGCCAAGCGCATCCGGACACCGAGAAGAGGAGCGCGGCAACACTGGCCTGCACGAGTTTCTGAATCATGACGGTCCCCCTACTTTTTGCGTTCGATCGTTGCGATTGTGCGAGACTCTGGCACGAGGTACTTGTCTGCGACTTGGCGTATATCCGCGATCGACACCTTGCTCATGGCGTCATACCAGTCGACAGACGCCTTCCATGAACCAAAGACGAGCTCCGATGAAGCGAAATCGAGCGCGAGCGACTGGTTCGATTGCAGGTGCGCCAGGTACGTCATGCCGATAGAGCGCTTTGCAACATCGAGCTGCTCCTGGGTTGCGCCCGTCCGGCGAAAGCGGCTGATGACGGAGTCAAAAGCATTGATCACCTGCTCGGTCGTGTGCGGAGCCTTGACCGTGGCGCTAAACATAAGCAGGTTCGGGTATGCGATTCCGGGGCCCTCGTCGTTGCCGATCGAGGCGGCGACCTGCTTTCGCTTCACAAGCTCGGTGTAGAGCGGAGAGATCTTGCTCCCGGCCAGAATCTCGGCCATGACCGAAATGGGCGCATCATCCGGATCCGGATAGTTTGGCTTGCGGTACGCAACGATCACCTCAGGCGAGGCCGCCATCGTGAGCTGAATCCTGCGCTCCCCTTCCTGCAGCCCCTCGGCATCGATGTCGCGTGCCACCGGCGCGCCCTTGGGCAGCCTGCCGAAGTACTCCTCAATGACCTTCATGTCCTCGTCAGGATTGAGCTTGCCGACGACGCTCACGACCATGTTCGAAGGCACATAGTAGCGCTTACGGAACTCCTCAAGCCTGGTCGCAGTGAGCGATCGGATATCGTGCTCGTAGCCAATGACAGGGGCTCGGTATGGGTGGCGCTGGTACGCCACGCCGAGAAGGAGCTCGTAGAGGCGCCCCCCTGGATCATCCTCGAAGCGCATGCGGCGCTCCTCAAGCACGACATCCCGCTCCTGGTAAAACTGCCGCATGACCGGATTGAGCAGCCGATCCGACTCCATCTCACACCAGAACTCGAAGGCGGACCGCGGCAGGTTAACGAAGTACTTGGTGTACTCCTTATCGGTCGTGGCGTTTTGTCCCGTCGCGCCCTGCTTCTCGTAGCGGCGCGTAAAGTCGTCCGAGATCCATATAGACCTCAACTCCTTGTGAATCTCGTCCCACTCCTTTTGCTGCTCCGGTGAGAGGGACTGCGCGGCGCTAGACTCAGCCGCCAGCTCCTCCAGACGCGCCAGGAGCTTCCGCTCGCGCCCATAGTCCTTGGTTCCGACCGTATCGCTTCCCTTGAAGGCCATGTGCTCAAAGATGTGGGAGATGCCGGTCTCGCCCACAACCTCGTCGCTGCCACCCACCCGAACCACGACCGCGCCAGAGAAAACAGGCGCCTCCCCGCGGTTGTACAGGATGACACGCAGCCCATTCTTGAGCGTGTAGGTCCTTACCTTGGAGGCCATCTCGGCAAGAGCGCTCGTTGAGTCGCTCGACTGGGCCTGGCTGGCCTGGGGCAGGAGGCCGAGGGAAAGCATGAGCACTAGGCCTAGGATCTGGCGCATGACTCGTCTGGATTGCATACCGTAGCCCTCTGTCCGGGGAAAACGTAGTCGGTCGGCGAAACACTACCGGGTGGCCCGAAAAGAGACAAGACGAGAGGATGCGCAGCCCGGGCAGCGCTACTGCACGAGTGGCAGCACCAGGCTCACTATTGAGCCGCCGCCCTCGCGATGCTGAAAGCCGAGCCGCCCGCCGTTGATGGCCGCGAAGTGGTTGGCTATTGGAAGCCCGAGACCAGAGCCCTGCTGCTCAAACTTCCTCCGGCCGATCTGGCCGAAGATACCGGTAGCCTCCTGAAGCGAATTGAGGTCGATGCCGATGCCCCTATCTTTGACGTGAAGCCAGAGACTATTGCTCTCGCGCTGCACCGAGATCTGGGCCACGCGTTCCGCGGAAGAAAACTTGATGGCGTTCGACACCAGACGGTCGAGGCAATCTACGATCTGCGACTCGACAACCCTTACATGCGCGCCGCCGGACTGGTCCTCAACGACAACTTTCGCTCCCTCGCGCTGGTAATCGTACCCACGGCTGTCCATGAAGTTGGTCAGAAGCTCGACCACCGACATGTCGCGCGCGGTGTTGTTAAATGCCTGCTCCGCAAGCCCCACCTCTATCTGCTGCAGCGTCATGAAGTCGTTAACGAGCTTCTGCAGCCGCCCTCCCCCGTTCTTGATCGCCTCAAGGAGCGTCTGAACCTTCTCGTCCCCCAGCTCCTTGCGGTGATCGAGTAAGAGCTCCACCCCGGTGTTGATGGCGAGCAGCGGAGTCCTAAACTCGTGGCTGAGGGTGTGAATGATGCCTTTTCGAAGGTTGGAGTTCGACTCCTCGGACGGGTGGGCAGGCAGGAGCGAGACCGAGATTGTGCGCCGCACGGCGTCGATGAAGGTCCTGTCGTCGGCCGTCTTTTGCATAAACGAGAACGGCTCAAGGGCCTGGTGGTAGCGAATTCTCACGAGCGTTGGGGCGATCGTTAGGACAACGATCGGGACCTGCGCCGTTGTCGGGGTGCGCCGCACGAACTCCACAAGGTGCTCATCTTCGAAGCTGTCGAAAACCTCGTCGCACAAGATGACATCGAACTGGGTCGCCTGGATCTTCTCACGCACCGCCTTCATGTCCGAGACAACAACCGACTTAAAGCCGCTCTCGTTCAGGAGCCTTCCTCGCCGCTCGCCAGCCGCAGCATCAGCGTCCACCACGAGAACGCGCGGGATCGCTAATAACCCGTTAACAGAATAGGGGGCTGTCTCGTCTCTTGACATCGTGACCTCTCCCTAGAATTATCGGCTGCCGGCCGCCAAGCCTTTACGTATGCGGTCGATGTGTTTTTGAGAGGCTCTATATGTCTGCTATCTTTGCGCTTTTTCCAGGTCAAGGTTCCCAGAAGGTCGGCATGGGGAAAGACCTTTTTGATACCTTCGACGCCGCCAAGGAGCTCTTTGTCCAGGCCGACAGGGCGCTTGGCTTCGAGTTGTCGAAGATCTGCTTCGAGGGCCCCTCGGACAAGCTCACGCTCACAGAGATTGCGCAGCCAGCAATCCTGACGGTCAGCACTATCTGCTTTCGGCTCGCGCAGGCCCAGCCAGGCACTGCCGGCAACACCATCGTCGCTGCCGCAGGCCACTCGCTGGGCGAGTACTCGGCGCTCGTTGCCGCCGAGGCGCTCACGTTTGAGGATGCGGTGCGCCTGGTAAACAAGCGCGGCAAGTACATGCAGGAGGCTGTGCCCGTCGGCACCGGCAAGATGGTTGCAGTGCTTGGCAAGGAGGTTGCAGAGATCGAGGCAGCCCTCGATCCATCAGGCGCTGAAGTCGCCCAGATCGCAAACATCAACGCACCTGGCCAGATCGTCGTGGCCGGCTCCGTTGCAGGCGTCGACGCGTTCGTCGGCCGCCTTGGCACGGCCAAGGTAATTGAGCTTCCCGTAAGCGCGCCGTTCCATTGCAGCCTTATGAAGCCAGCCGAGGAGAAGCTTCGGGGCGACCTGGCAAAGATAACGATCAAGAAGCCGAAGTTTCCCGTCTTTCAGAACTTCACGGCAGCCGCCACGGAAGACGTGGAGGTGATTCGCGAAAACCTCGCCCTGCAGGTATGCGGCCGCGTGCGCTGGGTGGAGTGCGTTGAGAACGCCCTGGCACAAAAGGCCCCGCAAGCGGTGTGGGAGTACGGAGCGGGAAACGTCCTTACCGGGCTCGTGAAGCGCATCAACAGCTCAATTGCTCGCGTGAATATCGACTCGCCCGGCGCGGTGTCGAGCTTGAGCGGCAAGGCCGCCTAGCCTGAGCTACCGGGCAGCTAGCCGAAACCTGCTTGTTGCAGAGTAGCGCTACGCCGCCTTTCGCCGCAGGTGATACGCACAGTTCTTGGAGCAGCTATTCCTGTCGTGCAGAGGCTTGCAGTGATGGCAGATCACGGCCTCCTTGCCGCAGTTGCCGCACGAAATCTTTTCCTGGGCCGGATTCCCGCAGTGCGGGCACAGGCTGTAGCGCTTGCTCGGCTGAAGATTGCTGTCCACCGCCACGCGATGATCGAACACAAAGCATTCTCCGCGAAAAAACCCGTCTGGATACTCCTCTAGGTAGCGCAGGATTCCGCCCTGAAGCTGGTACACCTCGTCGAAACCAAGCCGCTTCATCTCAGGCACGGCCTTCTCACACCGAATGCCCCCAGTGCAGAACATGAGCAGCTTCTTGTCCTTGGAAAAGCCGGCCTGCTCAACGTATCCCTGAAAATCGCTAAATTTCTTGATGCGAGGGTCGACGGCTCCCTCAAAGGTCCCCACCTCAACTTCGTAGTCGTTTCGGGTGTCGAGGAGCACCACATCCGGATCGGACGCTATCAACTCGTGCCACTCCTTCGGCGTGAGGTGGGTCCCCGCGGATTCCTCGGACTTAATCGAGAGATCCTTCGTCGTTATTATCTCTTGGCGCACGTCGACCTTGAACCGCGCAAACGGAATCTTTTCGGCGATGGATTCCTTGAACTCAAGGTCAGGGTCAGACACGATCGTCCGCACGAGCTCCTTCGCGTCCGCGATAACTTGCGGCGAGCCTGCTATGGTCGCGTTAAGGCCTTCCGCCCCAAGCACGACGAGTCCCTTGAGGCCTCGAGCCGCGGCAAAGCCCTCAAGCTCGCGCTTGGCTGCTTGGACGCCTTCCTCAGAGAATGAGGCGAACTTGTAGAATGCCGCTATCGATACCGGCTGCGTATCCATCGACCGTGACTCCTTTGCAGCCCAGCAATTTCCTGCGGCAGATTCTTGAAAGCCGCCTGTTCGAGGCCGCTGCAACGCCCTTAAATGTATCATCCACGCTAAGCTCAAGTAAACGTTGGGGAAGTCGGTTTGCGGGCGCATCTGTCCGGTCGTCACAAAAAAATGTCCAGTCCTCTTAAGCTCCTAGGGACCCCAGGGCGGGCTACTTTGTGACTCAAAACCTCAAGCTTTTGTGAAAAGTGGCGTTATTAGCTGCATAGGAAGTGAGGCTCTCCCGCACGTTTTTTCGCGGCAAGCGCCTAGCCGACGTGGAGAAGTTGTTATGAGTGATGATGAAAACAAGATATCTAACCCACCGCGCCGGAGGGGTCTGACCTCGCTTACCCTTGAGTGGCTCGCCGAAAAGTTTCGGCGCACTGAGCGCATCAAGGAAGCGCTGAACAAGGGCACCTACGAGGTCGACTCTAGCAAGGTCGCTGAGGCGATGCTCAACAGCGAACAGCAGCACAAGTAAGCCACCACAAACCAACTCGCGTTTTAGTTCGGCTGTTTTAGAACATCATTCAGGGCCTATCACTAGGCACTTCGATGCCTCTCGCTCTCTCTCCCCCTGCTTTCCTCCAGCCACCCCTGTTTTTCTGAAGTGGTAAGTACCACTATTCCCATCCTAAGTAGTGGAGGATCCTAGCCACCGCCATGTCTGATTCGCAGTACTCTCACAAGCTTTCCGCCGGCGGGCTCTTGGTAGCCCTAGGCATCATCTATGGAGACATCGGGACCTCCCCGCTCTACGTGCTGAAAGCTGTTGCGGGAATGCGCCCAATCACCGAGGGCGTCATCCTCGGCTCCCTCTCATGCATTGTGTGGACCCTCACCCTTCTGACGACGGTGAAGTATGTGCTGCTAACGCTGCGGGCCGACAACCGCGGTGAGGGCGGAATCTTTGCGCTCTACGCCCTCGTCCGAAAGAACGCGCGCTGGCTGCTGGTTCCCGCCATCATCGGCGGAAGCGCCCTGCTCGCGGACGGAATCATCACTCCGCCGATCTCGGTTTCCTCGGCGGTCGAGGGGCTCCGCGCAATCTACCCAGGCATCAACACCGTGCCGATAGTAATCATGATCCTCACTGGACTATTCTCGATACAGCACTTCGGGACGAAGATCGTCGGCAACTCATTCGGCCCAATCATGACCGGCTGGTTTCTGATGCTCGCCGTGCTCGGCCTCTCGTGGGTCATCCCGCACCCGGAGGTCCTGAAAGCCCTCAACCCGATGTACGCCCTCAAACTCCTCTTCGGCACGGAGGACGGCTTCTGGATCTTGGGCGCCGTGTTTCTCTGTACCACGGGCGCAGAGGCCCTCTATTCCGACCTTGGGCACTGCGGCCGCAAAAACATCCAAGTGTCGTGGATGTTTGTGAAGACGGCCCTAATCCTCAACTACATGGGGCAAGGCGCGTGGCTCCTGAGCCGCGGCGGGGCTCCGCTGGCGGACGAAAATCCATTCTATGAGATCATGCCGCCGTGGTTCCTCCCCTTCGGAATCTTTGTGGCGACGCTCGCCGCGATTATAGCGAGCCAGGCGCTCATCAGCGGCTCATTCACGCTGGCCACAGAGGCGATGCGGCTTTCAGTGCTGCCCAAGGCGCGTATTTTGTACCCGACCGTCCTGAAGGGCCAAACGTATGTGCCGGCTGTCAACCTGCTGCTCTTCTTGGGCTGCATCGTTGTCACGCTCTACTTTAAGGACTCCTCAAACATGGAAGCGGCGTACGGCCTTGCCATAACGCTCACCATGTTGATGACGACCGTACTCTTCTCCAACTACCTCCTGCGGCGCCGAGTCCCGCGCATCCTCGTTGCCCTCTATTTTGTCGTGTACCTCTCGATCGAGGGCGGCTTCCTCGGGGCGAACCTGCTCAAGATTCATCATGGCGGATGGTTTACGCTCATGATCGGCGGCGCCATTGCAGCCGTCATGTACCTTTGGAACGGTGGATCGCGGCTCAAGCTTGCGTACACGGAGTATGAGTCCCTGCCCCAGCACCTCCCGGCGCTTGAGGCGCTCAGCCGCGACCAGAGCGTGCCGAAATATGCGACCCACCTCGTCTACATGACCGGCGCCCCATTCCCCAAGCTCATTGAGACCAAGATCGTCTACTCCCTCTTCCGCATCCACCCAAAGCGGGCCGACGTCTACTGGTTCATCCACGTCAACGTGCTCGACGTCCCCTACACCATGGAATACGAGGTCACGACGCTCATTCCGAAAAAGGTTTTCCGCGTCGACTTCAACCTGGGATTCCGCATCGAGCCGCGCATTAACATGTTTTTCAAGAAGGTCATCGAGGACATGGGAGAGCGGGGCGAAGTGGACCTCCTGAGCCGCTACGACTCGCTCCGCACGAGCGGCATCGCAGGCGATCAGCGCTTTGTCGTCCTTCACAAGGAGCTCTCCTACGAGAGCGACCTTCCGTGGCTTGATCGGCTTACGATTGAGGGGCACTTCCTGCTCAAGAAATTGAGCCTCTCCGAAGAGTCGAGCTTTGGGCTCGATACCTCTTCAGTCACAAAAGAGCTGGTGCCGCTCGTCCTCTCTCCAGTCCAGGACGTGGAGCTTCGCCGCATCGACGCCGATCACCAGCTCATGTCGATTCCCCATTCCAACAAGAGCTAGAACCGCTGCCAGGAATTTACTTGTGTCCGAGATACAGCCTGGGCACCCGAAGCCTTCGGCTCATTTTTCAAACGCAGCAAAATGCCCACACATTCCGCCCGCATAATGCAAGCAATAACTTAACAAAGAGGAGTGTTCGTGGATGTGATACGAGTGCGTCCGAGCACCGTGAAACAACGCGTCGAGTGCTCGCTCCAACGAGAGACGACAAGCCCCGTGATCATCGGTACATTTCAGGGAAGAGACAACGTGCGGGGCTGGGGCGCGTTGCGACTTGCCGTCGAGCACATCAGGTATCCACCCAAATGTGAGCTAGTGAACATTATATCATTATTATGAACGGGGGACGGAGAAACGAGGGCCTGTAGACTCCCACCTAAGCTCCGTCGGATCTCCTGACGGG